>CAZMDD010000032.1:0-47570 GCA_964565065.1 uncultured Caldilineales bacterium
AACGCTGACCCCTTACAAAAGAAAAAACTGTTGCAGCAGATTTTCACAACAGTTCATGTCAAGGGCAAAAAAATCGAGGGCGTTCAGCCTGTAAAAAGCTTCTACGCCCTCTTTGAGTATTGCTGCTACGGGAGCGACGGGACTCGAACCCGCGATCTTCGGCTTGACAGGCCGACGTGTTAACCGCTACACTACGCCCCCTTGACTATTCAATTACAAAAGCGATTATAACGAAGATTGGGGCCCTTGTCAAATCTGAATCCATCAAGAATAATGCCACTGCAAAAAGGGGAGCCCGGGCCGCAGGGGAATCAGGCCCGACAAATAACCAAATGACTGCCTCCCGGCCATACTCAAAACGACATGCTGTATCGTTATGTCTGTGCTATACTTAGGGCAACCCTCTCCCAAAAATTTACAGGCCCCCAATCATTATTCCATGAAAAAAGTTGCCGCTGCCACAGACGCGTCACTGTCGACCCTTGTGCAGCAATGCGACCAGGAAACAGAACGCTTTTTCCAGAACAGCACCATTAACACACACCACTGTCTGGAACTGTTTAGGCGCGCCATTTTTCAAAAAGACGAAATCGCCTGGGATGCCATTTACCACCAATACGAAAAACAAGTAAGTCATTGGATACGAAGCCATCCATCGTGGGGAAGCACAGGCGAAACAGAAGACTACTTCATCAACCTGGTCTTTGCCCGATTCTGGAAAGCAATGACGCCCGAAAAATTTTCACACTTCACAGCACTCAAAGAAATTCTGCGCTATCTCAAAATCTGCGTCCACAGCGTCATCATCGACTATGTACGCGCCCGGGCCCGCATCACCCCCGATGCCGACGCTACATACGTTACCCCGGCCAGCAAAAAAGCGCAACCCGATGTTCATATCCTGAACAACCTACAGCAGAGCGCCCTACTGGCGCACATGCAGCAATATCTGCACAACGAACAGGAGCGCCACATTTTCGAATGCTGCATTGTGCTGGGATTAAAACCTGGTGAAGTCTACAAACTCAATCCCCACATCTACACCAACGTCGCGGATGTGTATCGCATCAAAGGAAACCTCCTGCGTCGGCTACGGAGAGATGAAAATTTAAAACTTCTTCTAAAAAATGGCTGAAAAATGACCATTCGAACGTTTATACTATGAAAAGCATCAACACCACGGGAATAAACTTTGCCGAAGCGCTTTATGAACACGCCTTCTGATGCTCGACACACAATCAGGCCACCCGCGCACACAAGTTGTTCAACATCTCCCCACAAACTTCACATGACAAGCATACAACCCTCACATCCCACCGATGCCCAACTACTGGCATGGCTGGATGATGACAACACCTTTGCCCAACATATCAACAACTGCCCAAGCTGCCAGGTCCGCAGCCGCGCATTGCAACAAACAGAAACCCTACTGCAAACAGCACTCTTTCGTGCCACCTGCCCTACACCCCACACATTGGGCGAATACAGCCTGGGCTTACTCACTCCCCAGGAACATAATACCATTACCCAACATCTGGCCCGATGCCCGCATTGCCAGAAAGAACTAGCCATTCAGCAAACCTTCCTTGCTGCGCCCGTACCAACGCCCAAGCCCGCACTGAGCCAGCAAATCAAAACAATGGTGGCCTCATTGGTACAAGATGTGCGGGCAGGCTGGTCAGGACTGAGCGCGATACAACCTGCCCTGGCAGCCATACGTGGCCCAAGCAACGGCCCGCAAATCTACGAAGCAGGCGACTACCAACTCTCACTGGAATTCATCGAAGACCCCGAACACATGGGCCGCCGCGCACTCTTTGGACTACTACTGGGCGATGATGCTCCCGACACATTCGAAATACAACTCTGGCAGCAAGATGTCCTCATCCAACACACACCAGTCGATGCTTACGGCAACTTCAGCATCGACAACCTACCGCCCGGGGCCTACGAAATGAAACTCATCCGCCCCAAACTGATTATCCACCTGAACAACCTCACCCTTTAACCGGCAAAAACCGCAACACAGCGTGGCCAGTCACCCCCTTAGCGAACAGCTCATCAAACAACCAGATGCTCAAGCGCGGGAACAACTCCTCATCACCCACGCAGACCAACTAGACGATGACCTGGCGCTGGCACTCAAACAAACTGCCGATACCTACCTGCGCACCAACCTTCAGCACGCCATGGCCATTGCCACCATACTGTTCGAAGTGGCCGCACACTCAGGCAAAGCCACACATCGGGCGCTGGCCTTTCGGGCCCGGGGCAACGTTTATGCCATTGGCCTGGGCAATTACGAAAAAGCCCTGGCCGATTACGCCGCCGCAGTCGCCATCTATCAGGCACAAAACGACGTAGTCAACGCAGCCCATTCGCAAATCGGACGCTTGTGGGCGCTGACCAGCCTAAGCCGCTACGACGAAGCAGAAGCCCTGGCCGCCGATGCAGCCCAAACGCTGGCCCAAGCCAAACTGTGGCAGCCATTGGCCCTGCTAACCATGAATCGGGCCGTAAATTTGGGACACAAGGGAGATGACATCGGCGCACTGGCACTATTCGATAAAGCTCGTGACCTGCTAAACCAACTGGGAGATGGGGGAAAACCAAATCTACCCTGGATTGAACAAAACCGCAGCATTGTTCTGCGCAACCTGGGCCGACTGCACGAATCAGTAGAAGCAGCCGAACAAGCCTGGCAAGGCATGAAAGCCGCGGGCGACCACATCGAAGCGGCCCGAGCCCAACAAAGCATGGCCATCGCCTACCTGCTGCTGGGCCGCTACACCGAAGCACTCGACCTGATGGAAGAGGCCCGCAGCACCTTCCTGGCCGACAACCGCCAACGAGACGCCATCCTGCTGGATTTATTCTTGTGCGACGCCCTGCTGGCGCTGCGTCGATTCCAGGATGTACTGAACATCACCCGCAAAGTACGCCCCTTCTTCGCCCAACGCGGCATGGCCCGCGAAATTGGCAAAGCGCTGCTGGATGAAGCCGTGGCACACATCGGCCTGGGCCAATTACACCAAGCCCGCAAATCATTGATCGAGGCCCGCAGCCAATTCGAAGAAACCGAAAACCGCACCCTGGTTGCCACTGCCGACCTGGAACTGGCCGCACTGCTGCTACACCTGGATGAGCTGGAAGAAAGCGCAGCCCGAGTCCGCCAGGCAGAATACATCTTCGGACAACACAACTTGCAAGCCCAGCAAGCACAAGCCTGGCTGCTGCAAGCCCGCATCGCCCTCAGGCAGCAGCGATGGCAACAAGCAGAGCGACAGGCCCAGCGAGCATTGAGCATCGCACAACAAGAAACAATCATCTCGCTGGCCTTTCGGGCCCGGCATCTCTTAGGACAAGCCAAAACCCAACGTGACCAACGCTGGCAAGCCATGGCCCACTACGATCAAGCCATCCAGCATCTCGAACGACTACACGGCTATTTGATGACCGAATTTCAGGCCGACTTCCTGGAAGACAAAGCAGTCGTTTACGAAGACGCCATCCTTCTGGCCCAATCATTGCAGGCCCCCAAAAAAATACTGGAACTGGCCGAACGCGCCAAATCACGCTCACTGCTGGCCATGTTATCCAACAAAATCGATCTCAGCCTGCACGCCCGCCGCCCACAAGATGAAACCATCATCCGCGAGCTAACCCGCCTGCGCCAGGAACGCAATCGCATCCTGCTGCGGCAAGAAACAGGAGAAGCTGCCCGCTCAGGCCACGACCCACGACAAGCCCAGCATCAAATTTGGAAGCTGGAACAACAAATCACCCAACAATGGCATCACCTATTGCTGCACAACGCCGATTACGCCCGAGATGCCAGCATGTGGCAAGTGCGCACCGAATCACCTCAACCCTGGCTGGATGATGAAACCTTGCTGGTGGAATACTTTATGGCCCGGGGACAACTCATAGCCATTTTGGTCAGCAAACACAAAATCGAAACCATTCCCCTGACAATCACCCCTTCGCAACTCACGCAAACACTTACACTCCTTTCGCTCAACAATCGCACACTGCTCCGGGCCCCCACCCAACGCCGACGACAACTGGCCGAAAACGCCCGCAACCTGCTGGCACATCTCTACCAGCACCTTCTGCAACCCCTGCAACCACAACTTGCACAATACCCGCGCCTTCTCATCGTGCCTCATGGCAAACTGCACTACCTGCCCTTTCATGCCCTGCACGATGGCCAGCGCTACCTCATCGAAACCCGCGAAATCTCCTATCTGCCAGCCAGCAGCCTGATTCGCTTTAACCAACAACCAAGCACCACACAAGCCCGAACGCTAAGCTTTGGCTACTCGGCCCAGGGCCTTCTGCCTCAGACCATCGAAGAAGCGAAGCAGGTGGCCCACATCATGGGAGGCCAGGCCTTTTTAGAAGAGGATGCAACACTGACACAACTCAAACAACAGGGCGCACAAGCCCAGGTGCTGCATTTTGCCACCCACGGCGAATTCCGGGCCGATAATCCACTCTTTTCAGGCATTTGGCTGGCCGATGGCTGGCTGACAACACTGGATATCTTTAATCTGCACCTGGACGCCTCGTTGGTTACACTTAGCGCTTGCCATTCAGGACAACATCGCATTGGCGGCGGCGATGAACTGCTGGGACTTACACGCGCCTTCCTGTACGCTGGCGCGCACTCGTTGCTGCTCAGCTTTTGGCAAATCCCCGATGCCATTGCCGAAACACTGGTCACTGAATTTTATCGCCACCTGGCCGCGGGCCAACGTAAAGCCAGCGCACTCCGAAAAGCACAACTCACACTGCTCGAACAATCTCAAACAGACTTTCACAGCCATCCATTCATCTGGGCGCCCTACTTCCTGACAGGATCCCCCAATCATCTTTAGGCCGGAATAAACACGCCCGCCACGCCCGAAAACCACCCGAGCCGCCAAGGCACAAAACACGCCACATCTTTACCGAGGATTGCCATGAAACAAACAGACTTTGCAGCAACCATCCCGTATGTGCCCAACCAAATCATCATTTTCGGACACCCGCAACGCATCGAAGCGCTGCTAGAAGCCAACAGCGCTACACAATCAGGCCCGGCGGAGCAAGGGGACACCGCAGCCCGTTCGCCGCAACGCATCACCAGCACACAATTCGTGGTCAAAACCCTCTCCAGCGCCGAAGAAAAGCAAGTTCGCAACCTGCCAGAACCTTATCTGCGCGAATTGCAACTTTATCACATTGCCGGCCCCGAAATCGCGCCCGACCTGCCCGGATTTGAAGATGTGCTGGTCCAGCGCAACTACCTCATTCGTGGCATCCCCTGGACAGTGGGCGGCAGCCCGTGGACAGTAGGCGGCAGCCCGTGGCTCAACGAAGCAGGAGAAGGGGGCAAAAACATCCGCCACCAAGCTGAGACACTCTTCCGCCAGCAGTGGGCTTTCGGGCCCCATGGCATCCGTGCAGAATCACTGCTGGTCACACGCCAGCCCGGCCCGGACGATGGCGAAAATGTTGTGGTCGGCGTCTTTGACACCTCACCTTTTGCCGTGCCCACCACCAGCATCACGCTCGAGATGCCACCCGCTCCCATGACACTAACCTTGCAACATCCCATCCCTGGCGGTGTGCCCACCGGATGCGGGGGCGGATTGGGCAATCACGGCTTCTTCGTCTCCGGGCTCATCCACGCACTGGCTCCGGCCGCCCAAATTCAACTCATTCGCGTGCTGGATGATGCAGCGCAGGGAACGCTTTTCACCTTGGTAGCTGCACTTTACCAGTTCATGGCCGCGCTTGCCCCCCATCAGCCAGCAGTCATCAACCTTAGCCTGGCGCTGCATGGCTCCGATGAAGAGGATGCAGCAGATTGGGATGGCCCCGACCTGCTGCGAGATGCTCTGTGGCGGGCTTATCGGCAAGGCATCATCACCGTGGCGGCTGCGGGCAACGAAAATGCCGAAACCTCCACAGCCCTGGCCGCGGCCTATCCTGCCCGCTGGGAGTTTGTGGTGGGCGTTGCTGCCAGCAATCGGCAGCGACAACGGGCCTGCTTCTCCAACAGTGGCGATGTTATGGCACCGGGCGGTGACGGTGACCGGCATTGCCTGCCCGCGATAGATCGCTGCCACGATGAGCAATGCGGCTACGCGATCATCAGCCTGGACGTGGGCTCCTACACCGGCTACAGTTTTGGCGTGGGAAGTTCCTTTGCCGCGCCGCTGGTCGCGGGCCTGGCTGCTCGTGTGCAAGCGGGCGTGAATGCGTCAGGCACGGGCGCGGGCGCCGAGGCCGCGCGCCAGAGCATCCTGAACAGCACCGCCGCAGATGGCATCATCGATTTAGGGCTCTGATGCCGTTGTAACAACTCACAGACTAACGGACACGGGCACCCCGGGTGCGCACTGGGTGCCCGTGGGCGCGCAGGAAAGCTAAATCCCGATGGATGGTTTTGGTACTAACACTCAGAACCTGGGCCAAATCCTTCACCCGTGGCGCGGCCCCTTGCTCGGCAGCCTCATCCAGCATCGAAAGCAACATAGCCCGGCGATACGCAACCTTGTCCAAGAACAAATCCTCGTCGCTCCCAAAAGGCGTCCAGGTGATGGTGAGCCATTCATCATCACGCAAAGGGCGTCCCTGGGGAGCATCGCTGCGGGGCAACCGCACCCGCACAGGCTGATTCCCGGATGCCCAGCGTTCAAAGGTCAGTACAATGCTGCGATTTACCGAAACGCGCTCCAGAAAGGAAGCCTGAAGGCCAGAATCGGTGATGGTGCCAGCCGCGGCCATAAGTTTTTCGTGCGCCCGCTGTAGCCATGGATAAGCCGCTTCAGGTCCGTGCGCCCGAAGCGCAATCTGATAATGATGAAAGGCCATCAAAGCGGCAAAGGGAAGATTTTCATACTCGGTGGTGCGGGCGGCCAGCGCCAGCTCCGAAAGCGCCATCCCCTCCTCCAGGCGCCCCAGGTGCATCTGGGCTACAGCCAAATAAGATTGCTGAATCGCGGCATCGGATGCCTGCTCACCAGCCAATGCCACAGCAAGGGCCTTTTCAAAATGCGCCACAGCCGCCACGTACGCACCTTCGAGTAGGTCAATTTGGCCCAACAAACTGTGCAATTCGATGGCAAAGTTGGTATTCTTGCTGGCCGCACAAAAGGTCAATCCCCGTTCCGCAGCATCCCGAGCCATTTCCAGCCTATCCAATCCCAGATAATTGTTGCCCAAGCAAAAATAGGCGACGCCCAACCAAAGCAAATCCTCTGTTTTCTCGAAAAAGGCGATGGTTTCGGACAACAAGGACAATGATTGAAAATAGCGCCCCAGAGACATCAACGAGATGGCGAGATTGCCCTGGGCCGTGTAAAACATTTCGTCATCGCCCAATGATTCAGCCAGCGC
Organism: uncultured Caldilineales bacterium; assembly: GCA_964565065.1. Lineage (GTDB taxonomy): Bacteria > Chloroflexota > Anaerolineae > J102 > J102 > M2005. The sequence goes on from CAZMDD010000032.1 coordinate 7,390, forward strand.
GCGAAGGCGTTCAAAGCTGCGCATGGCCGATTCGTAGTGCCCCAGCAAGCCAAGATAAAGATTTCCCTTCATCTGCAGCGTTTCAATCTCCCCCACAACATCCTCTACAACTTGAAAAAGTGCTTCAGCCCGCTGGATAAAGACCAGGGTGTTGCGTACATCGCCAGTATGCCAGTAGGCGCGGGCCGCGGTTTGGTGGCAAAAAGCTTCAAGTTTTATGTCGCCCACTTCTCGGGCCAATGAGGAAGCTTCATCCAGCAAGTGCAGGCAAGCGTGCGGTTTGCCGGTGCGAGATTTGAATTTTCCGTAGCGAAACAGGGTCTTGGCCCGCATGGCTTTGTCTTGCAGCGAGTCCGACAGCGCCATCATCTCTTCCAGGCAGACGTTTTGCGCTTCGCGGCGGGCCAACCAGTCCAAAACGCTTTCGATACGACGCAGGACAGCCCAGCGTCTGGCCCGCTGGCCGGTAGGAACCAGCGCCAAGGCCTGCTCGAAATAATGCAGAGCATTGGTGTTGGCATACAGGGCCTGGGCCTGTTCGCCAGCTTGCAAGTTGTAGGTCATTGCGGCTTCGGCAAGATGGGCTGCGGTGGCATGGTAGGCCAGTTTTTCAATGGATTGCGGCTGTTCCCGCTCCAGCAGATGAAAAATCTGGCGATGCCATTGCTGTTGTTCCGCAGCATCCATCTCGCCAAGCACAGCCTGGTGTATCAGATGATGCCGAAAATGGTAGGCATCGGTTCCAGCTTCCCAAAAACCACGGGCATCCAGCGCGTTGACCAGTTGCGAGCAGAGCGGTATCTCCCAACGCAGGAGCGCTACAAGCATCGAGAAATCGAATCGAGCCCCCAGCACCGCGGCGGCATTGATGAATCGTCGCTCCTGCCCAGAAAGCTTTTGTAGGCGACGGGCGATGTTTTGCTGCACGCTGGCGGGCAAGGGCAATTCCCCGTAATCGGCAGAAGAAGCATCCCAGTGCATCCGCCACTGGCCGGCATCATCCCGGAACAGCACGTTGTCATCCATGAGAAAGCGCAAAAGTTCGAGAACAACCAGGGGATTGCCGCGCGAGTGCTGATAGATGCGCCGGGAGAACTGCGGGGCAATGCGTGACATGCCCAGGCTCAGGCGCACCAACTCGGCAGTTGCATTCTGAGGCATGGGGTTCAGTTGCATGCGTTGGCCGCCAGCGGTGTGTAATCCCTGCAAAAGCGCCCACAAGTCAGCGTCATCTCGGGCTTCGCCGCCCCGAAAGCTGAGAATGATAAGAATCTGGGCCTGGGGCAGGAGGGGTGTTAGATGCTGCAGGGCTTCCAGAGTCAACGCATCGGCCCAATGCACATCCTCAAAAATCAGCAGGTGCGGCTGAATACGTCCCAGGGACAGAATAAGCTGGGCCAGGGCTTCGTGAATGCACTGTTTTTCGGGCGGTAAGGCTGACAAGCCAGATGTTGGCGGGTTTTCGAGCTTTTGCAGATGAGGCAACCGCACCCGCAATGCATTCAGGCACGCAGATTGGATTTGCGGCTGTAGTTGTTCGGCCCACAAGGGGGTCAGGGCCTCGTGCAGAATTTGCAAGAGCATGTGATACGAGCTGGCCTGGGCCCGATCTTCACCCCATCCCCACAAGACCCGCATCGAGCGCCATCTGGCATCTTGGGCGATGGTTTGCAGCAAACGGGTTTTGCCAATGCCTGCCCCGCCATCCAGTAGCACCAAGCCGCCCGCCCCACGCGTGGCAGCATCCAGCCGGGCCAGCAACTGACGCCGCTGGCCCTCGCGGCCCACCAGCGCAACATCGTTCATGGCTTTGCCCATCGCTGGCGCAGAGATGCTGCGCCTGATCTCCTGCCGCAGTTGCCGATAAAAGTAGGTGCTGCGGGCGGAGGGATTCAGCCCCAACTCGTTATGTAAAATATCTTGCAGTATTTGATATTGTCGCAGTGCTTCTTGCGGGCGGTTGAGCAGATGACAAAGCCGCATGATTTCGTAATGGGCAGTCTCGCGCAGGGGTTCAGCCAGGGCCAGGCGCCGGGCCAAACGCAAGGATTCATCCAGTTTGCCCTCGGTTTTACAAAGATGTAGCAACGATTCCAGCGCATCGAGAAACTGGTCGCGCAGTCGTTCCCGCTGGGTAAAGAGCCAGTCATCATAATGCCCCGCCATAAAATCGCCCTGATAGTAGCCAATGGCTTTGCGCAACCCAGCCTCATCCCCTTGTCCTAAGCTCTGCTCAAACGCGGTCACATCGAGCCAATAAGGCTGCTCGGGCGCAAATCGAATGATGCCTTTTTTGCTTTTCAGAGGTGCGCAGTCGGGGTCAAAAACTTGTCGGATGCGCCACAAGGCCTGACTCAGGCGACGGCGGGCGAGAGCGTTGGGTAGTTCGGGCCAGAATTGCCCAGCCAGCAGGTCGCGCGTATGATGCACGCCCGCATGCAGGACCAGATAGGCAAATAAACTGCGCGCCTTGACCGTTGCAATCGAAGGGAAATCGCCGCCCTCCATTGCTAATCGAAACCCACCAAAAAGGTAAATGCGCAGGGCTGGGGCCATGTTAGGAGAGGAGCTGATGCGTGCAAAAAGCGCGTGTTCTTTCTTAGTTTAGCGCCATCCCCAGGTGTTGTCAATTGTGGGCCACATGGGGCATTTTGTCCAATACGTTGAATGGAAATGGGGCGGCTACGACATGGCCAACACCAAACCGGAAACAAAGGGGAGTAGCCAGGCTATCCACACAAAAATGCTAAATCGATGAAAGTTGGTTGCGGCCTCATGATCTTTCTGATACAGCACCCAACTGGCCCACATCGCATGAACAAACATCAATGCAATGGCCAGCACCCCGGTGATGCCATGCACATCAAATTGCATGCCCCCGGCAATCTCATACATTGTGCCCGTTCCCACCGTATCCAAAACAAAGCCAATCCAAAAAAGCAAAAGATGCCATGGTTTCAAAATGCCCTGAATTTTCTCAATCCACACACCCAAAGTGTAAAAGGCCAAGGCAAAAAAGATTGCCGAAACGGCCAAACTGACTGAAGTAGACATTCTTGCCTCCAAATTGATTGGGCGTTTTGCCCAACGGCGTTACTACTAAGGTAGCCCGGCTAGAAACCACTAAGACACGAAGCCACCAAGGCACAAAGAAAGAAAAAGTTTTGAAATGCTTAGTGTCTTTGTGCCTTTGTGGTGATTGAAGTCGGGGACGTTAGTCATTACCCAACGGAACAAATTCGGCAACAGAGGGAAGTATCGGCAGCCACACCGGGGCGCGGGCCAGGTCAAACATCGGCCCGGCCTTTGCCCATTTTGCCCGATTACACGTGGGCCTGCTCGGCATCGCGGAACTGGCTCATGTAAAGATGATAGTAGAAACCTTTTCGGGCCAAAAGCTCATCGTGACTGCCTCGTTCGATGATTTTGCCTTCGTTCAGCACCAACACAACATCGGCATTGCGGATGGTGCTCAGGCGATGTGCGACCACAAAGGTGGTGCGATTGGCCATGAGTTTTTCCAGGGCGGCCTGAATCAAGCGCTCGGTGCGGGTATCGACGCTGCTGGTGGCTTCATCCAGGATGAGAATGCGGGGATCGGCCAAGACCGCCCGGGCAATGGCCAAAAGCTGTCGTTGTCCCAGGCTCAGGCCTGCGCCACGCTCGCCCAGCATGGTGTCGTAGCCCTCGGGCAAACGCTGGATGAAGTCGTGGGCGTGAGAAAGTTTGGCCGCGGCCATGATTTCCTCATCGCTGGCAGAAGGCTTGCCAAAACGGATGTTTTCCATAACTGTGGCGTTGAACAGGAAGGTGTCTTGCAGGACGATGCCGATTTGGCTGCGCAGGCTGGCCAGGGTCACATCACGCACATCCAGGCCCGAAATGCGGATAGCGCCCTGACTGACATCGTAAAACCGGGGAATAAGGCTGATGAGCGTGGTTTTGCCAGCTCCGGTGGGCCCGACCAGCGCCACAGTCTCGCCAGCCCGGGCGTGCAGATTGATGTTGGTCAGCACGGGCTCGCCGGGATTGTATGCCGCGCCCACATCCTCGAAAATCACATCGCCCTGGATGGGAGGAAGGACGCGGGCGCCAGGTTTTTCGATGATATCACTTTCTTCATCCAAAAAGCTGAAAACACGCTCAGACCCGGCAATGGCACTTTGCAGATTGGTCCACAAAATGGCAATTTGGCGCACCGGCTGATTGAAACGCTGAGCATAGCCCAAAAAAGTAACGATGAGCCCCAACGAAACCACCGTTCCTCCCAAGCTTTTGCCTCGCAGCAGCAATAGCCCGCCCACCATAACGACAATGGCAACAGCCACATAGCCCAACGCCTCCAGCACCGGCGCCAGGGCCGATGTGAAGCTGACCGCTTTGATGTTGGCGTCACGGTTGGCAGCGTTGCTGGCCTCGAAAGCTTCGATGTTGATGGTCTCGCGGTTGAAAGCCTGCACTTCGCGCACCGCGGCAATGTTTTCCTGCAGCTCGGCATTAACATTGCCAATCTCTTTACGAGTCACGCGGAAGGCTTTGCGGGCCTGGGCGCTGAGCCACCAGGTTGCCAACGCCATCAGCGGCAGCACTGCCACGCTGATGAGAGCATAAACCCAGTTCAACGCCAGCATCTTCCACACCACCCACACCAGCAGCACCGTCGAGCTTAACACCTGCACCACACCAAAACCAATTACCTGCTGGATGGTGCTGGTATCGTTGGTCAGACGGCTCATCACATCGCCGGCATCGTTTTTGCTGAAATAGGAAAGTGAAAGATGATGGATGTGATTGAAAATATCCACTCGCAAAGAGCGAATAACATGTTGTCCGGCCCAGGTCATGGCATAAAACATGAGCCCCGTGGTAATGGCCACCAGCAAATAAAGCACCACAATGACCAAAATCAAGTGTCCCAGGCCTGCCAGATAATCGTTGCGAGTAGCCTCTGCAGGAAGGTCATCGTACCAGCAATTGCGCTGGCTGGCAGAATCATTGCCGAATTTCTGCATCATCTGCGCCATTTGCCCACCATCATCTTTTGCCATGATCGCGGGTGTGATGTAGCAATCGACACCCTGCCCGATGAGCTCAGGCGCTCGCACTTGCGCCCACGTGCCCACACCCAGGAAGAGCGCGGCCAGCAGCAGAGCCAATAAATAAGGTTTGAAGTATTTGAACAGGCGTCCCAATGTTGCGCCGATGTTCTCAGCTTTTTGAGATTCAACCTGAAGCATGCGTTCGGTGTGCATAATCGTTCCCTCTAGTGGGTATCGTCGATGAGTTGACTGGCGTAGATGTCGGCATAGTGCGGGCTGGACTCCATGAGTTGCTCATGGCGACCTCGGGCCACGATGCGCCCGTTTTCCAGCACCAAAATCAAATCAGCGGTAAGAACGGTGCTGATGCGCTGCGCAATGACAAAACTGGTGCGTCCTGCCATCAACTTGCTCAAAGCCTGCTGGATTTTCTGCTCGGTGGCAACATCCACGCTGGCTGTGGCGTCATCCAAAATCAGAATACGGGGATCCAGAAGCAAAGCCCTGGCAATGGCAATACGCTGTTTTTGCCCGCCGCTCAAGGTTGCGCCACGCTCGCCCACGGGCGTATCGTACCCCGCAGGAAAGCTCATAATAAATTCATGGGCCGCAGCAGCTTTTGCCGCATCGATAATGGTTTCCATCGAAGCATCGGGACGGCCAAAGGCGATGTTTTCGCGGATGGTTCCGCTAAACAGGGTGGTTTCTTGCAGCACGATGCCGATTTGCCGACGCAGCGAGGCAATTGTGACATCGCGGACATCATGTCCATCCACCAACACTCGCCCTTCACCAACATCATAAAAGCGAGGAATGAGGTTGATGATGGTGGTTTTACCGCTGCCAGTGGCTCCCAATAGTGCCACTGTCTGGCCCGGTTCAACCTCGAAGCTGATGTTTCGTAGTACCCACTTGGAATTTTTGAAATAGCGGAAGCTGACATTTTCGAATTGAACATGGCCCCGGGTCACAGGTAAGTCTTGGGCATCGGGATGGTCGGTGATGTCGTTGCGGGCATCGGTAATATCAAAAATGCGCTGGGCGCTGGCCGAAGCCTGGCTCATCTGACTAATGATGAAGCCCAGTTGCCCCAACGGGAAGAAGATGTAAACCAGGTACAGGCTGAATTTTTGCCACTCGCCAAAGCTGAGCGTGTTGTAAATGAGTTGCTTGCCGCCAAAATAAAGCACGGCAGCTTGCCCCAGATTGCCAATCAAAAAAACGATGGGAAAAAGAAAACTGAAGACTCGGGCCACACGAATTTGCTGATCCATGTAGCTATCTGCGGCATGAAGAAAACGTTTCTTTTGCTGCGGCTCGCGGGCAAAGGCCTTGATAACTTTGATTCCCGCCAAATTCTCCTGCAAAATGGTGTTCAGCCGTGAAAGACGCCGCTGCACTTCGGTAAAAAGTGGTTGGGTGACTTTGCCAAAAATCATAAACATGCCCAAAGCCACAGGCAAAATGGGCAAAACTACCAGCGTAAGCTTGAGATTGGTCACAGCCAGAATGATGAGCGTTCCGGTGAGCAAGACCAGCGCTTGCACCGCCAGCATCATTCCCTGCCCGATAAATGCCCGCACCTTTTCCACGTCGTCAGTGGCCCGAACCATCAATTGTCCAGTTTGATTGCGATCGTGGTAGCTGAATGAAAGGCGCTGAATTTTGGCATAAAGTTCATTGCGCAAATCATAGGCCACATTCTGGCTCATGGCCTGCGAAAGAAAGGTCTGGGCAAAGGCGAATCCGGCCCGGGCAACGGCAAAAACTAAAATCAGGCTCGCAGCCAGAAAGATAGCCGATTCGGCATTGTTGGCAAAATGCTCAAATTGCTCCGCAGACCACCCCATCTTCTCCAGCGCCATTTGCTGATACTGGCTGGGAATCTGGCCCAGTTGGTTGGCAATCATGCCATTGGTCACCGCATCCAGAATGTTTTGCACCATCTGCGGAACCATGAGCTGGGCGCCCACGCTGACTAAAAGGGCTGAATAGGCCCAAAAGAGCATTTTTCGATAGTGCGCTGTATATTTGACAGCCCGCATCAGGGGCTTGAAACCGACTTTTTTTTGTGGCTGCCCTGAGCCGTGCCGCCCAGGACGGGCCATACTCATCGAACCTTGCAAAATAATGTCTCCTGATGGATATTTTTAGTGCTTCTGTGTGGATGGAAATGCTTGTGATTTCATCGTCATCACGATTCATCGCTGCGGCAGTAGCTTTCGGGCAAACCGCCATGCTGAATCAATGATTTATAGAGCTTTCGCAGCAGGGCTACCAGTTGCGCCCGCTCCTGTAACGAAAGGTTGCCAGATAGCTCATTGAGCAGCTCCAGGTGCTGTGGCGAACGTTCTCGCACCAGTTGCCGACCTTTTTCAGATAGATGTATGACAAAGCTGCGACGATCGCTGGAGGAAATGGCCCGCGTCACCAACGCCCGCTCCTCCAATGACCGCAACAGGGTGCTGACGGTGTTTTTCGAGACATTGCGGGCCTGGGCCAGTTTACTCGGCGAAACACCGGGCATGCCCATCTCTTCGGCCAAATAAAGTTGCAGCAGGATGCGCCAACGCGGGCCCGACAAATTTTCCTCCTTCATGCGCGCCTTGAAGATGGTCTCGTATCCGGTGGAGAGCAGCCGAATAAGCCGCGAAAGCTCTGCGCCGCTCAAATCATCGACGCCAAAGGAGCTGGCGATGCGCTGAAGATGCTCGTGGTGCGATTGTTTCATAAAGTTGCTCCGATGAGAGTGCTGGGAGGCGGGGGTTTCGGGCCCGGGACGACAACGGTCATCAAAATTCGTTACGCATGTTACACACCAACCGATTGATGGCCTGAATCTGGAGCGTGGACGGAGGTTCAGTCACCCTGTTTTATCGTTACTACTAAGGTAGCCCGGTTAGAAACCACTAAGACACGCAGCCACAAAGAAAAAAAGTTTTGAAATGCTTGATGTTCTTAAGTAGCTGCGCATTTGAAATTTGAGAAAAACGCTGTGCATTCAGAGGAACATGGACGAAGATTGACGACTATCGACGATGGTTCGCTTCGTCCACCTTCCTCTTTTCGGCTATCTTCGTCTGATGAGTTGTAATCCTCTACAAGACTCATTTTAAGTTCATACCATTAACTTCTTAGTGTCTTTGTGCCTTTGTGGTGATTGAAGTCGGGTACATTAGTCGTTACGTTTTATCTATTTTCATCTTATCGTCCATTTCGCTCTCGTCAGGCAACAAAAGGCGATAGCTCGCAGCCGTGGCAGCATCGAATCGCATAATGTCAATTAGTAACACGTGGAATTATACGCAACGGAACTAATCTTGTCAAATTATCGAAAGCCGCTCATGCAGGTGATTACCTGGCCACACAAAAAAGCCCGCTGACGCGAAAACGACAGCGGGCTCGAAAGGATGCTACAATGCAAGTATGGCTAGAGCGAAGAGCCAGACTTGCCCCCCTCGATGCGTTTCCAGGCAGCCACCACAGCCACGGTAATAACCGCGGCAATGACCACCTCGGCAATGGCCTGCGGGATGATGGGGATGGTCGCCTCGAAAGTGAGATAGCCACGCAAAATTGCCATGCCCAGCACGCCCACGGTGTTGGTCAGTGTACCCACCACAGCAGCCACAGTCAGCGCCACATACTCACTTTGCTTTTTCAGGGCCGCATAGCTGTAATAGGCGGTAACACCAATGAACAAGCGGGGAAGAATGGAGACCAGGGGGTCTTTGAACAATGGAACGGAGGATTGGAGGAAGCTGAAGAGCCCGAAGATACCACCTACCAACAGGCCCACCAGCGGACCTTCCATAACACCGCCGATGATGGCGGGCACGTGCATGATGGTGGCATTACCTGAGAGATTGGGCACCGGGATGAAGCCAATGCGGGTGACGCCCAGCAAAATGGCAATAGCAGCCAAAATGCCAGTAATGACAATGCGTCGAACGGAAAGAGATGATGACGATTGCATGAGAACCTCCTGGGTGAATGTGAGAAAATATGAGGAAGAAGTGGTAATCTGCTCAAACCTGGTCAGCCAGGTCAGTAGCAGAAGGAACCCCGTGTAAGCTGCGGGCTGCACCAATGGCCCGCAGCACTGCCGTGGCCAACACATCTGCGGCCACAGCCCCCAAAACGCCCACATCGGCCTGTTTTTCTCCTGCGGCCAGGGCAAAAATAGCATCACCATCAAAGGGATGATGGCTGGGACGGATGACCCGGGCCAGGCCGTCATGCGCCATCATGGCCATGCGTGTGGCTTGCGCTTTATCCAGCCGGGCATTGGTGGCCACCACAGCCAGTGTGGTATTGGCCCGCTTGTTGGCCAAATCCTGGATGCGCTGGCCCAAGCTGCTTTGCATGTAGGCATAAGAATCGACAAAGCCGCCGACAATGGGTTTGCGCGCACCAGCTAAAATCTGGCCCGATGCCGGGTCAATCACATCGCCTACCGCATTGACCGCAACCATGGCCGCAACGATGATGCCCTTGCCAATGGTGATGCTGGCGTGACCCAGCCCTCCCTTGCTGGCCTGCCCGAATCCGAGCAGCTTGCCCACGGTGGCGCCAGTGCCAGCCCCCACATTGCCCTCAGGCTGCGGCCCCGCGTCGGCAGACTCGCACGCGGCAAAGCCCGCTGCGGCATCGGGCCGCACATGGGCGTCTCCTACTGGCAAATCGAACAAACAGGCTGCTGGCACAATGGGCACACGGGCCACGCCGGTGTTAAAGCCGTAATCATGCGCTTCCAGCCAGCGGGCCACACCATCGGCCGCGGCCAAGCCAAAGGCACTGCCACCCCCAATGAGGATGCCATGCACTTGCTGCACGGTGCAGGTGGGGTTGAGCAAATCGGTTTCGCGGGTAGCGGGCGCCCCCCCGCGCACATCCACGCCCGCGGTCACGCCTTGAGGACACAAAACCACGCTGCATCCTGTGCCCGCGTCCAGGTTCGTCCAATGCCCCAGCAGCAAGCCGGGAATATCGGTGAGATTGTTGTTCATAACCGTTTTCTTGCGCAAGATGGACATGGTTTTCGAGACATGAGACAAAAGCGCCGGGAGTTGCGCTCAAGGTTATTTTACGCCCAGATAGCGCATGGCTGCCAGCACGTAAAGCCGAGCCGCAGTTTTAATTTCTTCGATACTCACCCACTCATCGATGTGATGGGGAATGAGAATATCGCCGGGGCCGCAGGTGACAAAGGGGATGCCTTTCTTCCAGTTGAGGATGGTGCCATCGGTGGAGCCGGGCACGCCGCCGTAAATGGGCTCCTGACCTGTCAAGTCGCGGTAAGAAGCATCCAGCGTCGTGACAATGGGCTCTTCTTTGGCGGTAGCTGTGGGCGGACGCACTTCCAGCACAGTCATGGTGTAGTGCAAACGCTCATCATCAGCGGTAACTTGTTGCAGCAGGGCATCGATGCGGGCGGCCAGGGCATCGGCATCCTGTCCCGGAATCATCCGAAAATCAAGCGTTACCTCGGTGGATGCGGGCATGACATTGTTCTGCGGTTCGCCCGCGCCGCGCGGGGGCGAAAGCAAAATGGTGGGTGTAATGCTGGGCTGGCCCAGATGCGTGTAAACGCCATGCGTGGCGATTTCCTCCTGCTCCAGCTCAGCCACCCGGGTTAAAAATCGAGCCATGGGATAAGCGCTGTTGACGCCAGTCAGGGGCATGGCTCCGTGGGCCATAACGCCGGTGATGACCACATGAATCCACATCACGCCCTTTTGGCTGATGCACAGGTGATTTTCTTCGGGCTCGCACACGATGGCCGCGTCTACGGCATCGGCCCAGCCGCGGCGCACAAAGTCCTTGATGCCCAGCATCTGCCCCTCTTCGTCGCACACGGCACCGATGAGGATGTTGCCGTTGAGCTGGATGCCACTTTGTACCAGGGCTTTGGTGGCGATGAGGGCACAAACCAGGCCGGCCTTCATGTCGTTGGCACCGCGGCCATAGATGCGTCCGTTGTGAATCTCGGCGGCAAAGGGTGGATAAGTCCACTGCGACGCATCGCCTTCGGTGACCACATCGGTGTGGCCCTCGAACATCAGGGTGGGGCCATTGTTTTGGCCGTACCGGGCAATGACATTGGGGCGACCGGGAACGACCATCTCGAAGTGGGTTTCGAGGCCCATTTCCAAACAGCGGGCCTCGACCCAACGGGCCGCGGCTTCTTCGCCTTCGCCCGTCTCGGGCCGCCAAACGCTGGGGATGCGGGTCAACTCTTGCACCCAGCGAATCAGCTCATCATCGTCAATCAGATTAAGAACAGCTTGTTCCTGCGCGGTAATCATGTGAAGAATCCCAAATTTTGGAGAAATTGGAAGGTGGAGGGCCAGGTGAAAAAGAGCATAAAAACCATGATGGCAAAGGAGATGATCACAATCACGTAATCGGCCCAGCTACTTTTGAGTTGGATGAAGTTGGTGCGGCCTTCGCCTCCCACGTAGCCGCGGGCCTCCATGGCATAGACCAAGTCTTCGGCGCGGCGGAACGCGGTCAAGAATAATGGGACAATCAAAGGCAGATAGGCCCGGGCCGCGCGGTCGGGCCGCCAGATGCGCTTGGTGCCCAAATCTGCGCCGCGGCTGGCCTGCGCCTTCATTATGTTTTCCATCTCTTCGGCCAGGGTGGGCACAAAACGCAGGGCAATCATCATAATCAATGCCAACTCATGCGAGGGCACGCCAAACCGACGAAAAGGATGCAGCAAGCGCTCCATGCCGTGGGTAAGCTCGGTGGTGGTGGCAGTCATGGTGATGAGGCTGGTGAGGAAGACAAAGGAGAGTAAGCGCAAACCGCTAAGCATGATGATGCTGAGGCTGCGCTGGGTGATGCGAAACCATCCCGCTTGAAAGAAGATGTGCCCTGCAGGCTCGGTACGGCCCATGAACAAAAATTGGGTGACAAAGATGAAGATGAGGATGGGCAGACCCAGCAGAAAGCCGCGCAGCAGGTATTTGAATTCGATTTTGGCGACTCGGGCGATGAGTATGATGGCCAGCAGCATGATGAAGTTGGCCACCAATGATTGGGTGAATGAAATGGCAAAAATCAGGAAAAAGGCGGCAGTGATTTTGGCCCGGGGATCCATGCGATGCACAGCCGAGCCGGTAGGAATGTATTGGCCGATGGTGACATTGCGCAAAAGTTCAAAATCTTCCATGTTAGAGGATGCCTCCTATCAGCTGAGCAGCTTCCTGAACTGTGTAGATGCGGGTGGCGTCAGCAGGAAGCACGCCTGCCTTGACCAATGCCTGCATGGCTAGTGTTACCACGGGGGCGTTCAAACCCTCCTTTTGCAAGGTGTCGACCTTTGAGAAGATCTCGCTGGGCGTGCCATTCATCAGCGTTGTGCCATTGGCAATAACGTAAAGGCGGTCAGCCAAATCGGCCAGGTTTTCCATGTTGTGCGAAACCATCACCAGGGTCAGGCCCAGATCGCGCCACGAGAGGATGAGATCCAGCAGTTGTTGACGGCCATAGGGGTCAAGCCCCGCGGTGGGTTCATCCAGTACCAGAACTTGCGGCTTGAGAGCCATGATGCCCGCCAATGCCACGCGACGCTTTTCGCCACCGCTCAGACTAAAGGTCATGCGGTCTTTGAAGGTTTCAAAATCGAGCCCCAGCGCATTCATGGCTTCTCGCACCCGCTCACGAATTTCTTCGCGCGAGAGTTCGAGGTTGCGGGGGCCGTAAGCCACATCATCACCCACGAAACGTTCGAAGAGTTGCAGCTCGGGCTGCTGAAAGGCCATGCCCACGCGGCGTCGTATCTCACGGATATCGAGATTTTTGTCGCGTGTGCTTTTGTCGAAAACCAAGACTTGGCCTTCGTGCGGGCGCAGGAGTGCGTTGGCGTGTTGGATGATGGTGGATTTGCCGCTGCCGGTGTGCCCGATGATGCCCAGAATTTCTCCTTGCTGTACGTGCAAATTCACATTTTCGATCGCTTTGACCTGCAAGGGGGTGTCACGCATGTAAAAGCGCCCCACATCTTCATATTGGATGATGGTTTTTCCGGGCGGGGGCAGGGGTGCGGGCGGGGGCATGATGGGTGCGGGGGCCTGCGCGTGGGTGCGCTCCAGCACCGCCTGCACCAGTTCTTCTACGGTAAGGGCGTCGGCAGGAAAGTCAGGGTGCTGCTGGTTCAGGGCCAGAGAAAGCCGGGTGATGGGAGGAACGTCCATCTTGAGTTCCCGTAGACGTTGCACCTGGGCGAAAACTTCACGAGGTGGGCCTTGCAGTTGGATTTGTCCCTGAGCCATGATGACCAGGCGATGGGCGTGGATGGCTTCTTCCATGAAGTGGGTGATGGCGATGATGGTGACACCTTCATCCCGGTTCAGGGTTTGGGCGATTTCCAGCACTTCCCGCCGTCCCACAGGGTCGAGCATGGCGGTGGATTCATCCAGCACCAAGACTTTGGGACGCATGGCCAACATGCCGGCAATGCTAACGCGCTGTTTTTGTCCGCCCGAGAGCAGATGCGGTGCGCGCAGCCGGTAGGGGGTCATGTGTACTTTTTCCAGCGCCCAATCTACACGCCGCACGATTTCGTCGTGGGGCAGTCCCATGTTTTCGGGCCCGAAGGCCACATCTTCTTCGACGATGGTGGCGACGATTTGGTTATCGGGCGACTGGAAGACCATGCCCACGGTGGCGCGGATGTCGCGAATGTGAGCCTGATCGCGCGTGTTCCAGCCATTGACCCACACATCGCCCTGCGTAGGGGCCAGTAAGCCGTTGAGATGTTTGGCCAGGGTGGATTTTCCGGAGCCGTTGTGCCCCAGAATCACCAGGTATTCTCCTTGTCTGACCTGTAAGTCAACGCCGTTTAGTGCCTTGATGGGCTGATCACGCTCGATTTCGTAGCTGAAATGAAGGTTTTCGACACGAATAATCGGTTCGTTCACAATGCTGGTCAACTTTTGGGAAGCGGAGGGGAGAAACGTCCGTCGACAGCCAGCCAACCGCCATCCACAAAGAGGATGGTTCCGGTGACGTAGGAGCTGGCATCGGAGGCCAGGTAGATGACTGCGCCTGCCATTTCGCCCGGTTGTGCCCAGCGTCCCAGGGCGTTGCGGCTGGCGTAGGCGTTGTACCAATCGGGGAATTGTTTAATTTGCAAGGTGAGGGGGGTTTCGACCACGCCCGGGCCAATCAGGTTGACGCGCACGCCGCTGGGAGCCAGCTCTGCGGCCAGGGCGCGCATCATTTGCAGTACGCCTGCTTTGGTGGCGGCGTACACGCTTTGTCCTGGTTCCACAACTTGCGAGCGGATGCTGGAGAAGACGATGATGCTGCCCTTTTCCCGTTCTTTCATGCCCCGGGCCACCGCTTGCACTACCTGAAAGGTTCCCTTCATGTTCAGGGCGATGACCTTGTCGAATTCCTCGGAGGTGTAATCCAGCAAGGGCTTGCGCACATTGATGCTGGGGGTAGAGACCAGGACATCCAGCGGGCCTGTTTGGGCCAGGGCTGCTGCGATGCTCTCGGTGTCCATGATGTCGATGAAGAGGGCTTCAGCTTCGCCTCCCTGCTCATGGATCATGCTGGCTGTTTCCTGTGCTGCATCGAGACGGACATCGGCACACCAAACTTTGGCGCCGTGGGCGGCTAATCCCTGAGCCGAGGCCTGGCCGATGCCGCTGCCAGCGCCTACAACCAGGGCCACGCGATTGCTGAGGTCAAAGAGGGAGCGATAATCAAACATGGTAAGTCTCCGAGATGAAATTATGAGGTTGGAATAATAATGGCGGCTGTGCTATTTGCCGCGCACGACTGCTTTTAAACTGATAACCAATCGGCGCAGAGAAAGTTGCGCTGCAAGGTTAAACGATTTTTTGTCGGCGAGGGTCCAGTGCGTCGCGCAGGCCGTCGCCCAGCAGATAAAAACCCATGACCATTGTGGTAATGGCCAGGCCGGGGAAGATGCCGTACCAGGGGGCCAACGGCAAATAGCCACGCCCGATGCTGAGCATGGATCCCCACGAGGGGGCGGGCAGCGGTGTGCCCAGGCCCAGGAAGCTCAGGGCCGATTCCAGCAGGACCGCGGAGGCCAGCGAAATGGTTATCTGCACCAAAATGGTGGAAACGGTGTTGGGGAAGATGTTGCGAAAGATGATGCGGGCGGGGCGGGAGCCAACTGAGCGCGAGGCTTCTACATATTCTTTGCTACGCTCGACCAGCACATTGGCCCGTGTCAGGCGCGCAAACGCAGGAATGTTGACGATGGCAATGGCCAGAATGGCGTTCATGGAGCCCGGGCCCAACATGGCGAGGATGACAATGGCCATCAGAATGGCGGGAAAGGCCAGGATGACGTCGAAGATGCGCATGACAATGGCATCGAATTTGCCACCGGCATAGCCAGCGACCAATCCTGTGGCAACGCCGATGATAGCTGCCAGGGTGACCGAGATGCCGCCGACGCCAAAGGCAATGCGTGTTCCATGCAGCACCCGGCTGAGAATGTCGCGGCCAAATTCATCGGTGCCAAAGGGATAGGTGGCCGAAGGCGCCTGAAATCGGTCTTTGGCGTGCATTTCCAACGGGTCGAACGGGGCGATTTGTGAGGCAAACAGGGCCAGAATGAGTAAAGCCAGCAGTAAGATGAGCCCGACCATGCCAGAGCGATGCCGCAGCAAAGCTTTTAGGGCCATGCGAATCAGGCCTTCATGTTTTTCGTTGGGGGTAGAAAATTGAATGTCAGTCACTGGTTGTTCTCCGCTCTCGATAGGATGTTAAAGTTGGGGCGATGATCCTTTTCTTGCCTGGCTGGTTACTACCAAGGTAGCCCGGCTAGAAACCACGAAGACACGAAGCCACAAAGGCACGAAGAAAAGAAAAAGCCTTGAAATGCTTGGTGTTCTTAGTGTCTTTGCGCCTTTGTGGTGATTGAAGTCGGGTACGTTAGTCGTTACCCTGGCTGTCAAAAAATCAATCATAGCGAATGCGGGGATTGATGAGACCGTAGGCGAGATCGGTCAGGAGGTTGACAGCGAGAAAGGCGAAAACGATGAACATGACGCTGGCTTGCAGGATGGAGTAATCGCGCCAACCAATGGCCTGAATGGTCAGCCGTCCAACGCCGGGCCAGGCAAAGATAGACTCAACGATGATGGCGCCACTCAGCAAATCGCCTACTTGCAGGCCAAAAACAGTGATCACCGGAATCAAGGCGTTGCGCAGGGCGTGACGAATGACAACAGTGCTGTTGCTAAGACCTTTGGCCCGGGCTGTGCGGATGTAGTCTTGATCCAGCACATCCAGCATGGCGGAGCGCAGGTAGCGGGTGAGCTTGGCAGCCATGGCGATGCCCAGGGTAAAAGCGGGCATTAGCAACGATTTCAGGTGCAGGACAGGGTCTTCGGTAAAGGGAGGCCTGCCAGATGGAGGGAGGATTTTAAAATGCAGGCTGAACAGCAGTACCAACAAAATAGCCAGCCAAAAGGAGGGCACTGCAAAGGAGAGTGCCGAAAACAGGGTGGTGAGAAAATCCAGTATGCTGCCAGGTTTGAGCGCCGAGAAGATTCCCAGGGGCACAGAGAAAAGCAAGCCGATGAAGGCAGCGGCCAACGCCAGTTCCAGTGTGGCCGGAATCCGCTGCAAAATCAACTTGCCCACCGGAAACCCGTTGATGAAGGAGGTTCCGAGATTTCCATGAAGAACATTCTGTATCCAGATGAAGTATTGCTGCACCAAGGGTTTATCCAGGCCATATTGCTGGTTGAGCGCGGTGAGCTGCTCGGGCGTGGCATTGGGCCCGGCCATCAGTTGCGCAGGATTTCCCGGGATGAGATGGATAATTGCAAAAATCAATATCGAGACGATGATCAAAACCGGAATCATCTGAAGCAAACGTCTGAGAGCATATTTGCCCACTACAAATCTCCGTTTAGCGAATGAAAAATGAAACCCTGCTTCGCTCGCAAGGTGAGAGCGAAGCAGGGTGTTGGATTGGAGGGCTGTTTATTTGGCGACCCAGGCTTCGTTCAGCCAGATGGCGCCATCCATGTCGATGCGGAAGTTGTGCACACTATCATTAAAGGCGTAGACGCTTTGATTCCAGGCTACAGGAATCGTCCAGCCTTGTTCCAGCAGGATGGTGAGGGCTTGATGATAGAGTTCTTTGCGCTCATCCTGGTCAAGGGTTGTGCCAGCTTTTTCGGCGACTTCTTTGTAGGTGGGGAACCAATCGGTGTTGTCGGTGATGCCAAAGAAGTTGCGGAAGGGGCGGCAGCAAGCAGCGCCCAGGAAGAGGCCGCTGGGGTCAACAGTGGCTTCGCCAGTGCCATGAGAAACCATGTCGAATTCGCTATGGATGAGTTTCGGGAAGTATTGCGGCAGCTCGGTGGGAAGCAGTTCGACTTCGACGCCAATGTCAGCCAAATCTTGTTGATAAACCTGCGCCATGTCTACGTAGGGCCCGCTGGCGCCACGAATCAGGATGCTGGTCTTGAAGCCGTCAGGATAGCCAGCTTCGGCCAACAGGGCTTTGGCTTTTTCGGGATCGTAGGTGTAGAAGTTGTTCAGATCTTCGGCAAAGGCCCAAGAGGTGGAGGCGTAGGGAACCATGACAGGCAATGCTTCGCCGTGGAAGGCTGTTTCGATAATCTTTTTGCGATCTACTGCATAGTTCATCGCCTGCCGCACTTTGGGGTTATCAAAGGGCGGGCGGTTGATGTTGAGGATGAAGGCGTAGAAGTTGAAGCCGGGAGGGCTGCTGATAACGTTGATGCCATCAGCTTGTTCGAGCAGGGGCTTGTCAGCCAGAGGCACACCCATCAGGGCGTCGATGCTGCCAGCCATCAGGTTCAACATTTTTGATTGCTCATCGGGGATTGGTTTGACGACAACTTTATCCAGATAGGGCAATCCTTCTTGCCAGTAGTCGGGGAAGCGGACAGCCACCATGTGATCGCCGGGAACCCATTCTTCCAACATAAAGGGACCAGTGCCCACAGGCATTTTTTCAATGGTGTCAACAGCTTCTTGCGGATAGATGTACAGACGGGCAATGCCATCCAGTGCAGAGGGGGTGATGACGCTGTAGGTGATTTTTACGGTGTAGTCATCAATTTTTTCCGCACCTGTAGCTGTTTGGAAACGATCGCTGAGATGGTGCCCCAGGTCGGCATCCATGGCCCGTAAGGCGGACCACACCACGTCATCAGCGGTCATTTCGCGGCCATTGTGGAATTTGACACCCTTGCGCAGGTGCAGCACGTAGGCCAGGCCGTCATCGACCAGTTCCCACGATTCGGCGAGCCAGGGTTCAAAAGTGCCTTCATCGCTGATGCGGATGGGCGCCTCGAAGAAGATGGGCTTGAATTGGCGATTATTGACATCGAAGAAGGGGTCGAAGGTGGTGAAATCGGGCCCGAGAGACATGTTCAACACGCCACCCTTTTGAGGCTCGGTGGGTGCGGCTTCCGGTTCAGGTGTTACAACAACTTCTTTAACGACTTCCTTGACCACTTCTTTCTCGACCACAACTGTCTCTTTGACAACTTTTTCCTTCTCGACAACGACAGTCTCTTTGACAACTTTTTCGACAACTTCAGGTGCGGAGCTTCCGCCGCATGCGGCCAGAACCACGGTCAGAAGCAGGGCAATGATAATAAACAGAAATACTTTGGAACGCATTAGGTAAATCTCCTCCAGTGATAAGAAAAACGAATGGCGAGGTGACAGTTTTACGAAGCACAAATCTCAACTCGTCATAGGCACTCCTCCTCCCATGAGTCGACAGCAGCTCGCGCTGCGTGCAGATGTCGGATGGGAATACGAATGGGAAGAACGCAGCCTGGCCCGACCATAAATCCACGCCCGCCAGTTTGATCCAGCGCCTGGTGGATTTCGTCGCGGATAGCGTCTACCGGGCCATTCAGCAAGGTATGCCACTCATCGACACCACCAATCAACGCGCCCGAGAAATGCTTGCGCGCTTCGGCCAAACTTGGGCCCGCGGTGCGATCATGCCAGTTCATGGCGTGTACCGGATAGGCAGCCATCAGGTCAAACATGGTGGCTTCGCCATGCACATGCGCCACTGAAAATTGCGACTCATCTTTAATGGCATCAAAGACAATCATATCGAAGTGCTGCCCAAATTCCAGGTACTCCGCTTCATTCATCACCCGATAGGAGGCGTTCTGGGTGGCAAAAAAGATGCCGTGAGCGCCAGCCCGCAGCGATTCCTGCGCAAAACGGGCGGTGGTCTCGGCAATGACCTGCAATCCCGCTTTCAGCTTTTCGGGATGCTGGCGCATGTCGCTCAGGACACGATCGCCAGCCAATTTGCGGGCGGTGGTAAGAGGACTAAAAACAGTTTGCAAAATGGGAACATCGTTGTTCAGGGCATCGGCTGTTAGCCGCAGAGCCTCAATTTGAATCCCCAAATAACCTTTAGTCACCTCCAGTTGCCAAAGCTGCTCCCATTGCTCGGCGCTGGTAACACCATGCTTGATAATGGTACGCGTGCCATTGGGTGTTGGCTTATAAAGGGTTTCCGCACCCCAATCCTCGATGCCGTAAGTGCCGGTGGGCATAAACTTTACAAAATCGAAATCAAATTCCTTCTGCCAACGCAGCATCACCGCGGCCAGTCCGGCAGGTGTTTCGTCATCCACAGGCCAATGTTGCCATAACGAAACAGGAGGCCGATCCACAGCCTCCCCTCGTAATGCAGCGCGCACGCGCTCCCAATGCGTCATCTTGGTACTCATGCTTCATGCACCTCGTAAATGCGTTTGGATGATGGCGCCGTTAAGAAGGGCTTGAATTTGCTACCGACGATATGATGCGCTTCGCTGGCATAAGCGGCATCCATCTCTTCTACACTATCCCACGCGGTCAGGAAGACGATGTCACTTTTATCTTCGCCAGACTCCAGCAAATAATGGAAACGATGTCCCTTTTGCGAATTGAAAAAGTCATTCAATTCCTGACTAAGATACAAAGCGCGGATATCAGTCACTTTATCGGGGTCAGCGTGCGAGAAGGTCAGACGAATAATCATAAAGTACACCTATCAAAATGAGCGAGTATGTAGAAAAATAGAAGTTTTCTTTGTAAAGTAGATGACATTATAAGGCCAAAAACACAAAAACCACAACTTGCTTCTGCCATGAAAAGGTGCATGTAGGCATTTTCGCACATTCCCGGCACGGAGAAGATGACAACGCATCAGGCCAAGATAGATGAAAGTGGCGATTTTAATTTATCTATCTTGGCCTACATTCGTCATTCAACAGATCACAGGGCGCCTGCTATTTTTGGAATCTACTTAGTCCATGTTGTCGTCACCGAAAGAGAACATGCGCTTTGCTCCAGGCTCAGGTGATCATTCGGTTGGTGTGTAACATGCGTTAGTGAGTCGCTAAAATGTAACTGATTCAAAATACGTGGCGTCCTATGGGGGCAAGAATAAAGCGCGAGCGTTTTCGCAGATTTTCCGCTTAGCCACGAAGGCACAACAGCGTCACCTTTGAGCCTTCGTGGCTAAGGATTGCAGGGCACTACCTGTATAGTTACCTTTGATAATCAATTTTCACTGTAACGACTAACGTACCCGACTTCAATCACCACAAAGGCACAAAGAGACCAAGAACACCAGGAATTTCAGAACTTTTTCTTTCTTTGTGCCTTTGTGGCTTCCTATCTTAGTGGTTTCTAGCCGGGCTACCTTAGTCGTAACGTTTCACTTTTATAATCACTTCTGGAGGTTCTAACATGAACGCAAAAACACAATCGGCAATTTACCATCCACTATTTTATCTTTCATCGCTGGGCGCTGGCGGTACAACTGTTGCCTTTTGGAAACTGGGTGATGTAACGACACAAAATACGCTCACCCACGCCGGACAGGCTATCTTCCTTTTCTTGGCAACGTTTATGTTTCTGGTCAATCTGCCTCTGTGGCTGAAAGCACTGCGTAGTCAGGGCTCCTTTTTCGGCATTCCTCTGCCGGCCAGCAGTCGTCCGTCGAAAGAACTGCGCGATGAACACAACCCCGTAGTCAGCACTGGCTGGATGGCGATGCCAGTTTCGCTGGCCATGTTGCTAAATGCTGCTTTTGTTAGTATTCCCGAGCTGTTCGGCATCAGCGCTAAAGCGATGGCTCCTGCCGGTTTCTGGATTTGGCTGGTAACATACGTTATCGTCTTTGTTCTGGGTTTCCAGATTTTGCTGAATACGTTTGCCACGCCGACCCGTCTTAAAGAATTCCACTTTGGCCTCTTTTTACAGCCTCTTACCTACGGCATGGTCGCTGTGCCGGGCGTCTCTATGGCCAACATGATGGGTGACTCGGGCATGGCGCAAACAGCACTGTTGTTGGGATTGGCAGCTTTTATTGTAGGTGCATTCATCGCGCTGCTGGCTCTGGTGTTCATCTTTTTGCGCTTTTCCACCTATGGCTTGCCTGACCCGAAAGTTGCGCCTACAACCTTGTTACTTATGCCCTCCATCACCGTTTACACGATTTTTGTGCTCCGTTTGCTACATTACATCGGACATCATGGCGGCGTCAAGATTCCGCACCTCATTCCTGAGTTGATTGCCCTTTCAGCCATCGGCCTGATGGGAGCGGCTGCGACCTTGGGCATCATCATTTTGGCAGGCTATTTCAAAGGTAAGGTGGCCTTTGGCCCGAGCTGGTGGTCTTTTGTCTGCCCCTTTGTAGCGCTCTCTGTTCTTAGCAGCATCACCTACGAATTCACCGGTGGCACGACTCTCTTCCTGATTTCATCGGTGGCTGCACTCACGGTCGCTATCTCTGCCTATTCTTATGTCGGCATCAAAACCTTGCGCACCATCCGCTACCGCCGCCAGCAAAAATATCTGGCCAGCGTTACAGCTTAAGCACACAATTTTTCACATA
Organism: uncultured Caldilineales bacterium; assembly: GCA_964565065.1. GTDB lineage: Bacteria > Chloroflexota > Anaerolineae > J102 > J102 > M2005. The sequence continues at coordinate 29,332 of CAZMDD010000032.1, forward strand.
AAGATGCCCGGGCGTTCAGCTTCCGGGCATCTTTGCATGTCAATGGGAGGATGACATCGAGAGGGCCAGAAAGTTCTTGAGAATTTGTATACCGACCTGCTGACTTTTTTCGGGATGAAATTGCGCACCCCAGATGTTGCCTCGCTGCACCATGGTGGCGTACTCGAAACCATAGATGCTGGTGGTGAGGATGTCATGGGGATTGGCGGGCTCGCAGTAGTAGGAATGCACCAGATAGGCGTAAGCGCCATCAGCCACGCCCGCCAACAGGGGGTCGGGCCGTTGGATGTGAAGCTGGTTCCAGCCGATTTGCGGAATGCGCAGGGTGTTAGGAAATTGGCGCACGCGGCCCGGCAATAACCCCAGACCCCGCCACGAGCCCATCTCGTCACTTTCTTCAAACAGCATTTGCATGCCCACGCAAATGCCCAGCAAGGGAATGTCATTTTCAACAATGCGCTGTACCACGGGCGTAAGGCCCGCTGTGCCGAGGTTGGTGATGCACGCACCAAATGCCCCCACACCGGGCAAGATCACACCATCCGAAGCCAGAATTTGATCCTGGTCAGCGGTGAGTACCACCTGCTGCGCCCGCCCCGATTCACGAATCGCCCGCTCCACAGCCTTTTCTACGCTGCGGACATTGCCAATTTTATAATCAAGAATCGTAATCATGTGTCTGGAAAAGGGTGTCATGCAACCACGGGCGAGCCAGCGTCGATGCCACAGAAAGGGAACGAAGAAAAGACCCGGGCTGAAATCGTCACGCGCCTCATGCTGTCAGCGTGCCTTTGGTGGAGGGAACGCCTGAGCGACGAGAATCGGGTCGGGAAGCAGCATCCAGGGCTCGGGCAAAGGCTTTGTAAAGTGCCTCGCACTGATGATGATCATTGCGCCCGTACTCGACCCGGGCGTGCAGATTCATGCCCGCCTGCGTAGCCACAGTCTCGAAAAAATGCTCGATGAGATCAGTGCCCAGGCCGCCGATGCGGGGCGTATGCCACGAGGCCCGAAATACACAATAGGCCCGCCCGCTTAAATCCAGCGCCACAAAAGCCAGAGACTCGTCCATGGGCGCGTACACATGCGCCATGCGCCTAATGCCCGCGCGGTCGCCCAGGCTCTCGCGGATGGCCCGGCCCAGACAAATGCCCACATCTTCCACTGTGTGGTGTTCATCCACATGCAGGTCGCCACGGGCCTTGATGCTGAGATCGAACAGACCGTGATGCGCAAAAAGGGTGAGCATGTGATCAAAAAAGCCGATGCCGGTATCAATTTGCGCCCGCCCTGAGCCATCAAGCTCAAAACTCAGGCTTACATCAGTTTCAGAGGTGGTACGGTGGATGGTAATCATGGGAGACTCGTGATGTCATTGAAGATAGCAACAGGCATTAGAAGAAGAACTTGGCGATTTTCAGGGCGCCCTGCTGCCAGGGTACACGATGCGTTACCCCCGAGGCATTGGAAAATTTGTCCAGATTATCCAAATACCATTTGTAATTACGCAGCAGCGCATCTTTATTGGAATACTTGGGCTTGTACCCCAAAATACGCTCAGCCTTCTCGATGGAAACAAAAGATTCTTTGCCCGCGGTCTCGTAAACCCATTTGTAAAGAGGTGAAATGCCCAGCTTTTCCAAAAAGCGCAAGGTATACACCGCGGGCGCTTCGGGAATGGGAATAATACGCTTGCCAAAGCCAGCCTCATCCAACACTGCCTGAAAATCCTCCTTGGCAGTGCCATATTCCTTAGCGCCAATGTTAAAGGTATCATTGGCTTTTTCGCAAGGCAGGGTGGCAGTCAGCCAAATGGCCTCACACAAATCCTCGACATCCAAATACTGATACAAATTGTTGCCGCTGCCCAATACCGGGAAATTCTTGCCATCTTTGGCCCAATCGTAAAACAGCGCAAACACGCCCAGGCGCTCAGGCCCGATGAAGGATTTGGGACGGATGATGGGCACACACAAGCCCTGCTCCCGGAAATCCTGACAAATCTCTTCAGCCTTGACCTTGGCCTCGCCATAGGGGCCCACTCCCTGCAACTCGTCATCCTCCAGCAGAGGGTGATGGTCGGGGATGCCGTAAACAGCGGTGGAGGAAATATGCACGAAGCGCTCTACGCCATGGGCCTGAGCCTGAGTAAGCATGTTGCGCGTGCCATCGATGTCGGTGGAGTAAATATCTTCAGGTTTATACAGCGGCAACGCGGCTGCGGTGTGAACCACAATATCGATGCCCTCCATGGCCGCGGCCACAGCAGCTTCGTCACGAATATCGCCAACAATGGCAGTTACTTGATCCTTGACATCCTCGTAATCAAAGGGAAGCAAATCCAGCGTAACCACGCGCTGCCCCTTGGCCAACAGATGACGCACCAAATTGATGCCCAAAAAGCCGGAGCCGCCCGTGATGAGATACGTTTTTGACATGGTAAAGGAACCTCGTTTATCAGATTAGCGCAAATCTACGAAGATTCACGCGGCAGTGTAGCAGTAAGACACAGCATTATAACGGCAACTATCCCATTTGGGCCAACGCAGAGCTTACGGCCCCCACGAGGGCGCGGGCAACTGACCACCGCAGTTCTGCGCATACCACGCAGCCTCTTGCGGATAGCGGGCCAGTGCGTCTTCTCGGGCCTTTTCGCCGATTTCGATGGCAATGGGCAATTGCGATTGGACTGAATTGGCATGATAGCGGGGCAAAAGCAACAGAGGATCGTGGATGGCCCGTTCGTTTTTTTGCAACGGAACCCAATTGAACATGACGGGCCCGTTGGGAAAGATGGTAAAAGCAATACGATAGCCAGCCTCGCGGGCCACACGCACCGCATAAGGGGTAAGATTGCCGCCAGGCCAGATGAAGGCTACGGGACGATAGCCAAAATGCTCCTGAAAATAAGGAAATGGCCCGTTGAGCTCTTCGATAATCTTCTTCTTGGGAGTACTGGGCAGGATGTAGAGATGCCGCAAGCCGTGGGCCTGCACATCGACCCGCCCCGTGGCATAAGCTGCCTCGATGCGCTCCCACAGATGCGGAATGGCATCGGAATTGGCAATAATCCAGGAGGAGATAACAACCCAATCATATTTCTCTAAAAAGGGCATAAAATGATTCATCAGCACCGGCACACGGCGATCATCCACAAAGAGCATCAGCGAACGCCGTGGAATCTTGGTGTTGTGCTCCAAAAAATCTGCGGCCTGCTGTGCGGTGATGGTCTGATAGCCCAGACGATGCGCCGTACGCATGGTTTGCCGGAAGTAAGCATCATCCACCCCATGCTCACCCGCCTTTTCTTTGACTCGATGATACATGATGGGCACGATGATGGTTCCAGGCTCGGCATTGGCAGGATCCCAGCGCTGACGCAGATAGGTGCAGGTATCTTCCAGGTAGCTGACCGGCTTGGCCCCCCGCAGGAGCAAGTCCGAGGTGAAGATCGGCAGCGACGCGGGCGCTGGTGCGGGCGTAGACGTTGGCGCGGGTGCGGGGGCCTGCGTGGCTGTAGGCGACGGAGTAGCAGTGGCCGGAGCGGGCAGCCGAATGCTCACCGGCGTGCGGGATAGCACCGGGGTTTGGGTTCGAGCACATGCACTCAATCCCAACAGCAAGAAAAGAATCAACCCAATACGCCAAGTCATCATAGTTGCCTCAAAATTTGCAAAAGTTTTTCGGTTTGCTGCGGTTTACCGGCGCTGATGCGGATAAAGTTGCTCAGGCCCGGTTTATCGTAATAGCGCACCAGCACGCCCGCCTCAAAAAGCTGCCGATGCAGCGCCCTGGCTGAACGTCCTACAACCTGATTCAATACAAAATTGGCTTGGCTGGGCAAGGGGCGCAGATAGGGAATCTCGGCCAGCGCCTGGATCAAACGCTCACGTTCAGTTTTTAGCAGGGCGATGCGGGCTTGCAGTGTAGTCAAATCCTGCAAACTGGCCAACCCCGCCACTGTGGCTGCCACATTGACATTGTAGGGCTGTTTGAACTTCCACAAAGCGGTCATCAGTGGCTCGGGCAAAATGCCGTAGCCCAGACGCAAGCCAGCCAGGCCCGCCCATTTGGAAAAAGTGCGCAAAACTGCCAAATTCGGGCGCTGCGGCACCAAAGAAGCCATCGACCTGGCTCGGGCAAACTCGATGTAGGCCTCATCCAGCACCACCAGCAAAGGCAAGGCCAGCAAACGCTCCAGATCGGCAGGGTCAATCAGACCGCCATCAGGATTGTTGGGCGATGTGAGAAAGAGGATTTTGGCCCGAGTGCCCGTCCGCGCCACCGCGGCTTCGATACCTGGCACATCCAAACTAAAATCATCGTGACGGGGCACATCAATGACCTGCCCGAAGTTGAGGCGAGCATCGAAATCATACATGCCAAAGGTGGGCGGGCAGTTGATAATGGCATCGCCCGGCTGCAAAAGCACGCGACACAGGTAATCGATGAGTTCATCCGCGCCAAAGCCAGGCAAAATATAGTCTGCTGGCACATCCACATAAGCAGCCAGAGCCTGGCGCAAATCAGTTTGCTGCGGGTCAGGATAAATGTGATACCAGGGATAAGCAGCCAGTGCGGCCATCACCTGCGGCGAGGGGCCATAGGGATTTTCGTTGGCATCCAGCTTGATGATGTCCGCGGGCGCCCGTCCCATTTCGCGGCTTAGGGCCTCGAAAGGTTTCACAGGAGTATACTCGGCCATTCCTGCAATATCGGGCCGAATCAACGAAGAGATGTTCATACCTTCATTTTACATGGCAACGGGCCAAAAGAAAAGCCGCCAGGCCCGAAACCTGACGGCTTTTTTCTTACACTGTCTTATATCTCAAGCTGCAACCAAACGAGGGCGGAACTTGTAACCATAATTGATGAGCCCCTCATCGCCATCCACGCTGAGCTTGCGAGTCACCATTTCTACTTTCATGCCGATTTCAATGTCATCTGTCTCGACATCGGTAAGCTGGGCAGTGAGCATGGGGCCTTCTTCCAGCTTGATGAGGGCCAGAGGATAGGGAACCTGGGCCAGGAAGGCCTGTGGAGCGTTGTAAACGGTGGTAAAGCTGTACACCTCACCCAATCCGCTGAGTTGTGCCGGATCGTAGGCTGGTTGTGAGCATTCGGGGCAAACATCACGGGGCGGAAAGACATGAGCGCCGCAATGGTGGCAAATCTCACCATGAAGGCTGTAACGTTGTTTTTTGAGTCGCCAATTGCGAGCAATGTGCATAAACTTTCTCCTGCAAAATGGTTACGACTAAGGTAGCCCGGCTAGAAACCACGAAGACACGAAGAAAAGAATAAGAGCTTTGAAATGCTTGGTGTTCTTAGTGTCTTTGCGCCTTTGTGGTGATTGAAGTCGGGTACGTTAGTCGTTACGCAAAATGAAATATCTCTCAGGTATGAGCTTTTCGTAGCTGGCAAGATGACCAGCATCGCTCAGAAGTATAGCCATAAAAAACTGTCAGAAACCGTCATGCTCCGGCAAAAGGGGACGATTGACAGTTTTTGACAGTCTTTTGACTCGTTTCAGCCCTGAAATTGCTCTAAATTAAAGGCGTGCTCCGCCTCAAGCGTCCCCTTGGCAGCCTGCGCCACAAACTCGGCCAGCTTAGCGCCCAGCAGTGGCACGCTGCTTTTGGTCTCGACTTCAATCATCATGGTGCAGCAACCGGGCTGCCCCGCAGCCAATTTCATGCGGCTACGCATAGCAACCGGCACCCCCTTGACTTCGACAGTGGCTTTGCCCAGGTATGGCCCGCCTGGCTCCCCTTTCCATGTCTCAACCTGCACCGAAGGACTCCACTCAGGCACAAATTTTTTCAGAGCGCCCGGTGCATCTGCCTTGATTTCACGATGCACGGTGATGACGGTCAGGCCCCCTTTCTCTTCGACTGTGACATCGACATTGCGGGCTCCCACAGCCTCGGCCCGGGCCTTGACAAATGCGGGATCGATGAAATGATTGAAAACGGTATCGACATCGACTTGATATTTATCGGTCTGCTTGATTTTCATGGGTATCTCCTGAAAATGGATGAGGGAAGCACATCGTGGTACAATAAAGCACGCAATCGGCAACTTTACAGCTCTCTGCCCACATTTTTGCCACAAAACGACGAAGAAAAAAGACGTGAACAGTCACCCTAATCTTACACAAAAACTATCAAAATCCCCAGAAATAGAAGCATTGATTTACACAAGGATGAACCATGAGACGATATCAGGCCATAATTTTTGATCTTGATGGCACGTTGCGAGAATCGAAACCTCATTTTATGGATGCCATGTACGGCATTTTGGTTGAGAAGAACTTTCAGATTGACCCGGAACTTTGGCAAGACATGGAACGCTGGGTGCATCAGTATTGGGCGCATAGCCCCGAGGTCATCGAAGATTTTGAGCGTTACGGCGAAAAGCAGGTGTGGAATCGTTTCTTGGCCCGCATCATGGAACGTGTCGGTTATCCCCACGCCGATGACGAGGCAGTAGCAGCCTTTGGCGAATATGTACGCGAGGCCTATCATCCAGTTTCGGAACTGACACCTGGCACATGGAGCCTGCTCACCAAGTTGCAAATGCAGGATTATCGCATGGGCGTGCTTTCCAATCGGGGTAAGCCTTTTACCGATGAGCTGGAGGCTTTGGGCATTGCGCATTTTTTTGATTTCACACTGGCCGCGGGCGAGATAGGTGTGTGGAAACCGCGGCCCGAGATTTTTGAAGCGGCACTGCAACGAGCCGGTGTCAGGCCCAAGCAGGCGCTCTATGTGGGCGACAACTATTACGCCGACATCGAAGGTGCACGCGGCGCGGGCATGGCCGCGATTTTAGTAGACTGGCGACAGGCCTTTGTGGATGTGCCCGGGCCCCGCGTCGAACAAATTGCCGATATTTTACCCTACATTATCGACGCATGACGCTATGAAAGTTGAAATGTAACGGTTCATCGCTATCCGGAGCGTATCACCAAGCATTTCAAAACTTTTTCGTAACGACTAACGTACCCGACTTCAATCACCACAAAGGCACAAAGACACTAAGAACACCAAGAATTTCAAAGCTTTTTCTTTTCTTCGTGCCTTTGTGGCTTCGTGTCTTAGTGGTTTCTAGCCGGGCTATCTTAGTCGTAACCATAAAACAAACAAAACGCGTCAAAAAGGGTTGACGCGGCCTCAGGATAAGCGTATAATAAAAGTAACGTGGTGATAATTGCATAGCAGGCCATCTCCCCTGGGGCCAGTTGATTGGCAGCATTCTCTCTCGACACACTCGCGCCAATGTCATATTTCAGAACATCAGCTACCGGGCGCTGCAACGCGCCTGGTCTGATTCATCAGGAGGCACAGTTATGAATAGCCGCAATTATGCAAAAAGCATGATGGTAACGCTTTTAGTGGGCCTAGCCCTGGGTATTCTGCTGCTCAGCGGCGCGCCCAGCTTGGCACAAGAAGGCCCAGTCTCGGCCACGACACAGCCTCACCACCTCTTCCTGCCGACATTCTTCAAGGGGCCCTATGCCGAAATGCCCATCTTTACCTGGGCCACCGGGCCCGAAGGGGTGTTGCTGCGCTGGCGCTGGCAAAAGAACGCCCCCGCGGCTAACACCTTTCGCGTGTATCGAGATGGCAACCTCATCGCCACAGTGCGCCGCGTAAACGACGAAGCAGAAGCCCGAGCGCTGCTGGGCCCGCAAACCTGGGATTGGCTGAAAAGAACCTACGATGTGAACACCATCGCTGAGCTGCACCAATTTTTGGATGCCAACCCCCTGGCCGCCATGTGGCTGGCGGATCAACATTACCAGGTGGCGCTGATTCGGGCCATGGGATTCTTGGATAGGAACGCACAGCCAGGAGGCACGTATCGCTACGAAGTCGTGGCGCAAACCACATTGGGGCCAAAATCGCTGGGCACCATGCAAATTCAACATCAGCAAACCACAGTGCTGCCGGCGCCCACTGGCCTGACCGAGGTGCAGGTGCTGGATGATGCCTTGCTAGGAAATCCCGATTGGGCCCGGGCGCAACAAAATCGCAAAGCCGATAGCCGTGTTGCCCTGCGCTGGGATTTGCCGGGCGACCTTGCCGAACCTCCTGACCCCCTGGGCATTAGCAGCTACGATGTTTTTCGGGCTACCAGTCTCAACGGACCCTACCAGCGCATCACCCTACGCCAGGGAGAAGATCGCCCCGTGGTTCCCAACCCCAGCTACGCACCCGAAACCACTCCGGGCGATCATCCCTACCAGCAATATCCCTATTTTTATCAGGATAACGACCCCGCACTGCAAGCCTGCCGCACGTACTATTACCGAGTCGCGGCCCGCGACATGCTGGGGCATCCCCGCGATTGGAGCGACCCCGCGCAACGCAGTCAATTCAGCCACGCCATAGCTGCCACGCCCCCAGATACCACGCCGCCTCCCGCGCCTCTGGGACTGACAGCCACGCCTAATCATGCCACCGGCAACATTGCGCTGACCTGGCAAGCAGCGCCCGACGCGGCCCGCTACATTCTCTATCGCAGCCAAAGCCCCGACGCGGCCTGGCCCGGCTTGAATCCTATCGCGGCCAGCCAATGGCTAACGCTGACCATCACCACCGCCACTCAATGGACAGACAGCAGTGCCACCTACGAGCAAAACTACTGGTACGTGGTTCGGGCCCAGGATGCACCTTGCGGCGAGCATCCCCCCAATCTCAGCGCCCCCTCCCTTGCAGTTCATGCCATCCTGCATGACCGCCAGCCTCCAAAAGCCTGCCGCATCGAAAGCAAACCCACGCTCTCCCGGCTCAACATCGAATGCGACGAAGACACCGCCCAAATTTTCATCTACTGTCGCTTTGATGACGGCCCCGAAAGACTCATCGCCCAGGAAAAAGGTCAGCGAGCCAATATCGATGTCAACGAATTCTTTGCCCCCGCGCTGCCTGTACGAGCCGATTGCCGGGCTGTGGCAGTGGATGAACATGGCAATCGGGCGCAGCCATCCAACTGGTCTGCGCACCTCCCCTTGCAACCACGACACCCTGTGCCCAAACCAAGTGCCCCCATCCTTCAGGATATTGCAACCGAAAATGGCGGCACCCACGGCTGGACAGCGCATCTTAGCTGGGAAGCGGTTCCCGGAGCCTGCCAAAGTGGCTTTCGCATCTATCGGGAAGCGCCTCGCGTAGCCGAAACGCTCATCGCAACTGTGGCCATGGATAAGCGCGATTTTGAGGACGCCTCGGTGCAGGGCGGCGTTGTTTATACGTACACCGTGGCTGCTTACCGGCTCGCGGGCGATTGTGGGCCCGCGCTGGAAGTACGTTCTCAGGCCATGCCCTACCGCGTAACCCCCGCACCTGAGCTGCCTCACCGTACGCTAGAAACCCTGGCCTGGACCAGCCACTGGTACGAAACAGGCCAGAGCATTGCACATCTGGGCTGGCAGGCCGAAACCAAACGGATGGTTTTTGTGGTTTTTCGCAGCTTGCACCAGGATGAAGGCTATGTGGCACTCACCCCGCCCACCGAAAATCTTTCCTCCTACATCGATAGCAGCGCCCTGCACAATCATTACTGGTACATGGTAGTGGCACTGGATCCGGTTACAGGCGAGGCCTTTGCAGCAACACCCCCTTGGAATCTTCACGCCAACGCCACACAGCAAATGCAAGAGACTGTTGCCCCGGGCGCAGATGAATGGACAGGCTCAGCACCCCAATTGGCGAGCAGCTTGCCTTCCATTCTATACTTTGGCCAAAACGATGAATTCGAGCTGCATGTCACCTCCTACGACCCCAAATCCCGCCTGAGCAACCTCAATGGCTGGGGAGATTTATACCTGCATCCTCCCAGCGGGCTGCTAAAAATCAGACTGCGCTTCCAGCACCTGCAGGCCAATGCAGATGGTGATGTGACCAGCGGCAGCATCACCCTACCCAGCGACGCATTACCCATTGCAGTGCAGCGGAACTTGCGTTACGAGATTACAGCCATGACCATTGCGCCTGCGGGAGGAACGGCCAACATTCATCTTTACCTGCCTGGCAACATCTACCATCATTGGGTGATGACCTTCCCCTATCCTCGCACCATCATCGAGCCTTGGGTGTGGCTAAGCAATGCCAACACACACGCAGATCTCACCTTCCAGCTTACGCAAAGCCGCAATTCGCCCTGCAACGACAGCACCAGCGATTATTTCCAGTTGGATGAACTTCCCTGGAAGCTGATTCCCACGGGCGATGTGACCTACACCGATGCCCAGATCACTTTTAGCGATGCTTGCACGCTGTATCTGGAACGCTACTCTGGCGTACGTCCGGCCAGTGGCCAGCCCGATGCCAATGACGGCTTGCTGCGCAGCGATTATCACAGCAGCAATGCCAGCATCACGGCGGATGGCCTGGCCGGTACGTTCAGAAGCAATCATGCTGTCAATTACACGGTTCCCTTCCCCTACGGCTTTCATCTCACCCTCATGCACCCTACGCTGAACCTGGCAGCAAGCGCCATCACCGGGGGACAGGTGATAAACCTGAACAACTGGGTCAGTTTCGATTACTTCCAGCACGCGCCCGCGACCAATCCACACCGCCCACCCACCAACGATACGCCTGAGGGGCATTGGGCGGGAGCGCTCTCGGGGGTAAGCATCGGGCCCGGGGGCAGCATCAGTGCCCGGGCGGACAAAGCCAACACAATCCCCAAAACCAAGGATATCAACTGGCTGAACCACGGTTTTACCCTGCTTGAACGGCGCTTCGAGCTGTACGTGCCTCCCATCCAAAGCCAGCGCCTGCCCTGGCAAGATGCGCTGTGGCCTACCAATGCCATGCAGAGCAACATGGTGGCGCAGTTAGAGCCGGGCCTGAATCTGCGCAGTAGCCATGCGCAGCTCCAGTGGGATGCGTGTTCGACCGCGGGCCCGGTAACATTCACCCAGGTACAGGCAGACCTTTACATCCGCCGCGGTGGCATTTCGGACTGGTTACGAGCCACAATCCCCACGGGCTCCCCCATGGCCATGCAATGGGAGGGCTATCAAACGGAGCTGGCCACGTTCTCGCTCACTTTTTTGGATAATGTCCTTTATGATCGGGATGTGACCGGTGCGGTTTATCTGCCGCAGCCTTCAGATATGAGCATTGCTTTTGCCGATGCCACACTGGATGCCAACGCGTGCATCGAGACCGCGGCGGTGACCAACAGCACGCTGACGCCCGCCTACTGGCAGGTGACCATGCACCCGCAGGCCCTGATCTTACGTCCGCCCGATCCTGACCCAACCGCGCCGGGCCAGCAAAGTTTGTGTCTCATCGGCGAGGTAGCCATTCCGCACCTTTCGCCCGCGGCCACGCCCGATGACACCGCGGCCATTCCGCTGGAAACCTGCTTCAAGCCTAATGGCCAATTTGCCTCCTTTACCTGGCAATACGATCAAGTCAATTATCAGTTGGACGGTTTTGCTTATTTGCTTTCGGGCCTGCGCCTGAGCGATTGGGCCACGCATGAAGCTGCTGCTTGGGATGCCGCGGCCAATCTGGCAGCGCCTCCAGCGGCCTCATGGCAAACGCACGGATTTGTGCAGATGGATGGCGTGTTGCTGGCTCCGGTGTTTGGGGCGCTCGCCACGACCCACAGCGATGACCCGCCACACATCTATGCGCTGGGCTGGCATCATTATTTGGGATTTTCGGAACAGACGCGGGCGCAGCGTACCTGGGAAATCATCACCGACATCACCTGGGATTTCGATTTGGTCTATGCACAACACCCAGAGCGAACCCGCGGCGAGTTCGTGGGCTTTCGCAGCGATGATTTGAAGGTTGTGGACATGGACCAGGCGCTGGTGCTGAATTCGGTAAATGATGCTGTACGCTTCGACCTCTTTTTGGGACTTTCGGCCGGCACAGCCGCGTTGCGCTCGCTGGCCGAAACAACCCTGATACCGCTCCCGGCTCAATTTGATGATGTACGCCCCAGCCTGGAAACCTGGCGCAGTGAACGCTTTGCCCACATGGATGAAAAATACATCGATCTGCTGGGAGAACACCTGTGGGAGCGCTATGAAGAGGGCCAAACCTATGCAGATACCACCGCTATTTTCGATAGCATGAAGCCCAAAGATATTCCCTTGCCCCCGGACGCACCTCTGGGCGGTGGCACCAAAAAATGGCTAAAGTCATCGGGCGTACACCTCAAGCGAATGCGTGGCAACATCACCTGGATGCAAGATAGCAACACAGGTGACTGGGATTTTGAAACGTTGCGCATGAGTGTGTGGTTGGATGTTGACCGAAGCACCACCACGGCATCGGCCATGACGACCACGCAAAAAGGGCCGCTCTTCCATGCTGATCGCATCACGTTCCTCATCACCCGGGATAACGATTACATTCTGGAAGGCAAAAACATCAGCAGCTCAGTTTTCGAGCAAGATAAGCTGACTCTGGATGCCACGCTGTTGGTGAATCCGCAAAGACAGCGCTTTGAAGGGGGCGTGCTGATGCACAAGTTAGAGGTAAAGGCGGTAACCTTCAAGGATTTGGGTGTGGTTCTGGGCGTGGGCGCAGATGTTTATTATCTGGGTGCGCTGGCCGATGCCCAATTCCAGGGAACGCACATCGGCGGCGCATTCCTGTTCGGGCGTATTGATCCCAGCAGCGTAGTGCTGCGCAACACAGGCTTTGGCGATTTGTTGGATACACTGGCCATGACCGGGGTTGCGCCTGGCGAAACACTGGCTGGCGGGTATCTCCGTTTTTATGGTGATGTGCCCCTGTACGATTACGGCTGCCTCTTCAATGTGCGCGTGGGTGGCAAGATTGCGGTGTGGTATTTTGCAGACACCAGTCCACAGCACAGCGGGCCCGATGCCTGGGGCGGTCAGCTTGGCGGCTATGTCACGGGGCAATTGCTGTGCGTGGTCTCGGCCCGGGGCGATCTCACGCTGACGCTCTACCAGCAGCCCGCACGCGAAAACATCAGCATGCGCGGACAATTCTGGGTGGCGGGCGGCATTGGCGCCTGCGACCCAGGTAGCTGGGACACCTGGGAGCATCGCTGGTGGCACGATAGCTGGTGTTGGACCTGCGGCGCCATGGTGGAGGCTAATTACAACGTCGACAAGTTGGATGATTGGGCCTGGGTCTATGAGGCCGATTATGAGTAAAGTTGAGTAACGACTAACGTACCCGACTTCAATCACCACAAAGGCGCAAAGAAACTAAGAGCACCAAGAATTTCAAAGCTTTTTCTTTTCTTCGTGCCTTTGTGGCTTCGTGTCTTCGTGGTTTCTAGCCGGGCTACCTTAGTAGTAACAAAGTTGAAATGTAACGCTTCATCGCTATCCGAAGCGCACCACCAAGGCACGAAGAAATAAGTCAATCTTCTCCACTCACCAGCTTAACGCCAAAACCTCGCACCACGCGAATGTAGCGAGAGTCAGGACTGGCTGTGCGCAAGCGCTGCCGCAGGCGCTTAATCAAGCCATCTAGCGCCTGCTTGCTAATGCCCGCCGGATTTTCATCGGGCCACACCACCCGCTTGAGCTCATCAAACGAGAGCGGGCGTCCCGGTTGATCATACAGAGTCCGCAGCAAGCGCATCTGGTGCATCGAAAGCGAGGGCTGCACTTGCCGGGCATCGACCCAAGTCTCACCGGTGTCCGGATCAATCCAAATGCCTTGCAAACGCCCCGGCCCCGGGCCCTGCAACGTCTCTGCCGGATCCTGAAAACGCATTTCAATGACGCCCGCCAGCACCAGCGTATCACCATCACTGAGCAAGCAAGGTTCAGCACCCAAACGTTGACCATTGATAAAAACACCGTTGCGGCTTTGACAATCCTGCACCCAAATTTGCGCACCGCGCCGAAACAGACGTGCGTGCTTGCGCGAAATCTGCGACCACGGCAGATGAATTGCAGCCTGATCGCTGCGTCCAATCTCCCAGCTATCCCCTTCCAACATAAATTTTTGAGAACTGCCATCGGGCAAGCGAATTTGTAACCAGCCAGGTGTCATCATGGCATCTCCTCCTGAGCGGGGCCATAAGCCCACAAACCATCGGCATCCTGCACAAAGAGCCAGCCTCCCAGCATCACCGGTGGTTGCGTGGGCTCAAGATTCAGATCAAGTGCCATCTCCTCCAGCTCTTGGCCCGTTTCAGCATCGAAAAGCTGCATTCTGCCCACTTCCGAAAGCGTAAGAATGCGCTTTTCCAGCGCTATCGGTGCAAATAACAGTGCATCGCCACTTGATTGCTGCCAGAAAACAGTGCCATCATCAGGATTCAGTGCATAAAGCATACCGCTGGATGTCGCAACAAACAGATGCTCATAATCATAGGCAAAGCCGGTAATGCTGTTACCCAGACTCTGCTGCCAGCGCGGCTCGCCCGAAAGCACCGACATTCCCTGAATCTGACCATTTTCCAACCCAGCCACCACAACGCCGAAATCTTCCAATGGCAATGCGGGCGTGGTGGGCCGGTCGTTTAGTGTTTGCTGCCACACAAGCTGTCCTGAGCGGGGATCTACCACAACTAGCGCATACTGATTGGTGATACCATAAATGCCTGTGGCTGTAACGGCAATGGGCTGAACCAGAATCGCCTTATCCTCCAAAGTCAACACAAAAACTATCTCACCCTGATCGTCGATGCCCACAAGTTGCCCATCAGCAATTGCCGCGTACAACACGCCGTCGGGACCTGCCGTTTGTTGAATCACTGCATCCTGTTCGCTGGCACCCCCAATTCGCCAGTACAACGTCATATCATAGCCATCCAGCGCATAAAGCTGCTGGTCTTCGGTAGCAGCAAAAAGTCGAAACTGCTCAGCATCCAGCAATGCCAGAGGTGCAACAATGGGCGCTCCCAGCCGCGGCGCAGTATCAAGCAATCCGGTATCCCACTCTAAAATTTGAATACGTTCACCCTCAGGCACAAAAATGCGTCCGTTGGCTGCAACCAACGATTGCTCCAATGCTTGCTGCGCCTCAAAATGCCATCGAGGCTCAGCCGCCAGCGGATAAAATAGCTGCTCCTGGTAGCGCAATTGCCCGGCATTACCATGAAGGCCCGTCCAAGCACCGCCATCGGGCGACGCCATGGGAACCAGCGGCCCCTCGTCGATCTCGGGCGTCGAAGTCGGCGCAGGCATCGACGCAAGAGCTTGCACCGGAGCAGGGGTCACAACAGCCACTTCCACCTCATCTGGCGTTTGTCCCGATAGCAGACCCAGCGCCAGCCAGGCCAATCCCAGCAGCACCAGACTCACCAAAACTATTTTAAGGATGGTACGTGTTCTGTTGGCAGGCTTGATCGCTGCGCCCGGCCCCTGGTTCAGTGCCCGCACGAATGCCTCTCCGCTGGCAAAGCGCTCCTCGGGCATCTTGTTGAGCACTTTTTCGATGGCGTCGCTGACCGTTTGAGGTGTGGCCGGGGCCAGCTCCAGCAAGGGCGGCGGAGGCAGATAAAGTTGCTGCTGGATGACCGCGGGTGTGTTGGCAGCCTCGCCGCCAAAAGGAGGCCGTCCTGCCAGCATTTCATAAAAAATGATGCCCAGGCTATACAAATCGGAACGTCCATCCAGTGTTTTGCCCAAAAGCTGCTCCGGCGACATATAAAGTGGAGTACCCACAATAGTTCCGGTGGTCGTCAACGATGGCGCCTCATCCCACCAAGCCACGCCAAAATCAACAATCGTGACATGATCCTGCTGGTCGATGAGAATATTGGCCGGTTTGATATCACGATGCACCACGCCGTGGAGATGTGCATAATCCAGAGCAGCGGCCAGTTGCTTGATGATGGCCAGACTGCGGGCCAGAGGCAGCCGCTTTTCTTGCTGCAAAAGAGCCTTGAGCGTGCGGCCTTCCACCCACTCCATGGCAATGTAGGGTCGTCCCTGATGTTCGCCAAAATCGTAAACCAGTGCGATGTTGCTATGTTTCAGGCGCATGAGCATTTCAGCTTCGCGTCGGAAACGGGTAAAGGCCTGCTGATTGCCTTGCAGATGTTCTCCCAGTAATTTCAGTGCGACCGGGCGTTCCAGCACGGTGTCATGGGCCCGATAGACGATGCCCATGCCACCTTGGCCGATGCCTCTTTCAATCTGAAAGCGCCCGATTTTGAGGGCCGACAGCTCATTCATGGCGTTAAGCGATAGATGACGACAGGATTTTGGCCAGACTCATCGGGGATGATCGCTTGCAAGATAAGTCCTGGAGGGGGGTGCTGCGGATCATCCACCAGCGAGGCAAATTGCGGACGCAAGTAATGCGCTTCGTAGCCATCAACAGCCCACCAGGTAGCGTGATGCCGATGGGCATAGGCTAAAACTTCATCCAGCGAAGCTGCAGGTGTGGGTAGCCATCGGGTGTTGGCGTGCCAGGCAATGGCCACATAGCGACTCATGAGCGCATCGTCCGGCTGTGCGTAAGCGGCAAGTGCGTCGGCGGCCCGCATGTGAACCGGGCGCACCGAGCCTGCCAAATAGGCGCTCTGGGCCTGCCGCGGGGTAATCATCAAAAAAAGAAGCATCAAAAGCAGGGTGGGCAACCATTGCCAGAGACAAGCCTGCCGCTGCCCCATCTTGTTCCGTCTGAGATTTTCTAACGTTGCTTGCAGCCATTGCCCTAGCAGAATTAGGCCATGTCCTGTCCAAATGAACAGCGGCGGAATCAGCGAAGCGATGTAACGCTCTTGAACAAAGAAGAGAATGAAGCTGAGACCGGGAAGCAGAGTGAAGAGCAGAAAGAGCGAATGCCACGCCATATCTTTATCCCAGGCCCGGGCAAAGAGCCCCAGCGCCAGGGGAATGAGCAAATACCAGGGGAAGAGTTGCACATGCAGGAGTTGTGCCAGCAGTTTGCGGAGATTGCCATAAACGATGCGGGCATAGGCTTTGGGGTTTTGCAGGATGAAACCAGTGGCCGAGGCATCTGCGGTTTCGTGGCTGAAAAAGCGTACATGCTCGCCACTGGCATCCAATCCCCAGGTTTCTTGGTCGAAGCGACGGAAATCGCCTACAGCCAGTCCTTCGGCAGTTTCGAAGTTGGCTCCTACCTTTTGGCTAATGGTCCACACACCTGTTACCTGATGCACTTGGTAAAGGTAGGGAAAGATGCCCAGAGCAAAGACAAATCCTAGCAGTAGGGGGTAACGCAGGTTTTTAAGGCGTGGTGTCTGACTCAGGGCACGCAAGCCCAAAACCAGGCCCATGGCTCCCCAATAGACAACTGCTTCGGGGCGGATGTAATAGGCCAGCACAAAGCTTATTCCCGCCAGTACCACATCCTTGGCCTGCCAGCGCCGAAAGGCCCGAAAGGCAAAGAAGACGCCGGTCATGGCCAGGGCCAGGTAGGGCGGCTCGGTCATGGTTCCCCAGGTTAGAGGCATGATGGCTGTAGCCGGAGCCAGAGCGGTGAGCAATCCAGCAGCCAGTGCACTGTTGGGGCCAAAGATGCGGCGGGCTAAAAAGTATACTGCCAGCACCAGCATGACGCCAAAGAGCATGTAACTCCACTCGCTGGCTCGGGCCAGATTGTCGGTTAGCTGGTTGAGCGCCGCGGTGATGAAGGGATACCCGGGCGTGTGATGGTAATCCCAATAGTTGTAGAACCACAGATGATAGCCACGTCCGCTGAAATTGTTGCGTCCCAGCCATAGATAAAAAGGTTCATCTCCCCAAACAACGCGCGGCAAATCGGCATAGCGAAAGCGCAGCAAGAAGGCCAACAAGCCCAAAAGTGCGGGGGGCAGCCAGGGGTACTTCAGGTTACGCGTCATCATGGGGTACTTGGTCAGGGGGTGGATTTTCCAGTTTGCTGCGTAAAATGGCCACTTCTTGAGTAAGAACCCGGATTTGGTCACTAAATTTTGAGATGACCAATGAAAGTTGAAAGATGATGAGCAGCAGTCCTACGATACCCAATCCCAGGAAGAGTGCGGGGGGATAGTCGATATCCAGGAAAAAGGCGATGGCATCCAGAGGGTTGATAAGGATGGGGGTGGCCACCAGAGTCAGGGCGGCTAAAAGCCACAGCAGTGCATATTCCTCTTTTAGGCGACGCGTGCGCATGAGGTTGATAACTGCGGCCAATACAATCAATCCGACGACAATGAGGAGTAAGCGGGCTCGTAAGGACATGGGGTGAAGATGTGAGACATGAAGATGGGTCACGTTGTATTGAAGAAGTATAGCACGAGCTTTGCCTGCATTCCAAGAGCCGCCCCGACAA
>CAZMDD010000033.1:0-8444 GCA_964565065.1 uncultured Caldilineales bacterium
TCTGGCGTTCCTTGATTTAACAAATCCTCCAGGCCGCCGCTATTGCCACTGCCCAACAGTGAGTTCAAAAGATCATCAGTCATCTGTTTGCTCCTTGAGTGAAATTTTATGTTACGACTAACGTACCCGACTTCAATCACCACAAAGACACTAAGAACACCAAGCATTTCAAAACTTTTTCTTTTTTTGTGCCTTTGTGGCTTCGTGTCTTGGTAGTTTCTAGCCGGGCTACCTTAGTAGTAACAATTTTATTTGTGCAGGCCTGTGCCTGAAGTCTATGACGTAAATGAATGAAATGGGTTTCGCAGAATCTGCCTTTTATTGTAATCGTCGCTGCCCGCGCGGGCGCCCCGAACTTTTGATGAGGAAAATTTGGCTCAACGAGTCATCGCCCAAGCGGGTGAGGATGCGTGGTGCGCTGTTTTGTAATTCCTTCAAATCTTTATCTGCTGTGGTAATTGTAAAAACCGTGGGCTTGCGGGTAAGATAGCGGTAGTCGATGAGCTGAAAGAGCTTTTCTGCTGACCAGGCCGAGGTCATGCGAGGGCTTAAATCATCCAACACCAGCAGCGGCGCTTCTTTGATTTGCTCAAAACGCACCATGAGCGAAAGATCGGCATTGCGTGACATTGCCGCGCGTAAAAAATCCATCAGCCGGGGCATGGAGATGAAGAGGATTTCCGGGCGTTGACGACGCACATGGTTGGCGATGGCCGCGGCCAGGTGGGTTTTGCCTGTGCCCGATTTGCCAATGAATGTGAGCCAGCCTTGCTGTGTTTCGGCAAAGCTCCAGGCTGTGCCGCGGGCATTGGCCAGATTTTGACGTAAATCTTCGCGCCCACTGCCCGGTATCATAAAATTATCAAAGGTCTGGCTCTGATGCAGGTGCAATTCGCTGAGTTCCACCAGATGGTCGATGTAGCCGCCACCTCGATAATCTGAGGCTAAAATGCGGTGGTGTTCCACCAAATCAACATCCATCAAGCGGGAGCGAATGCGGGCTTCTAGGGCCGAAAGGGGACGGTTGCTGGTGATGACGGTGGGTAGTCGTTGCAGGTAACGATGGTTGAAAAGCTGAAAGAGTTTTTCTTGGGCCCAGGGTGTTGCACTTTCTGCTCCTAAGTCATCTAAAATGAGCAGTGGCGTATTTTTCAGACGGGTGAATAGCTCATCGTAACTTTCCTGGCTGTTGGGCGCAAAGGTCGAGCGCAGATGATCTAGCAAGTCGGGAGTGAGAATGAACATGGCCTCGCCATCATTGCGGATGACTTCGTTGCCAATGGCCGCGGCCAGATGGGTTTTGCCCACGCCATAGCCGCCGCTGAAAAGCATCCAGCCCTGCGGATTACTGGCAAAGCGCTGTGCGGCCTCGTAAGCCGCGCGTACTGTTTTGCGCAGCTCACCCGCTAATCCTACTCCTTCGGGATGAAAGCTGGCGAAGGTCATACGCTCCAGCAACAACATGCTGCCCAGTGCGTTCATCTGCCGCTTGCGTTGATTTTGCCGCTGTGCCTGCGTGCAGGGGCATGGCTGGGCTTTGCCAAAATCGGGGTCGCCAAAGGGGACATCACGCACGAAGAAGCCGTAGCCGTGGCAAATGGGGCAATCGGGGTCGCCGCTGCCCGCAATGACTCGCGATTTATTCGAGGATGAAGAGTCCGGGCTCATCGCTGTTGGTTTCATGTTGGCTGTGACCTGATCCAGCAGGTCGCCGAGTTTGTGAGGGTGTGTCTTTGCCATCTTTTGACCATCTGCGGAGGATGCTGTGGATGTAGGCCCAGGAGCGTTTGTTGTGTTCCACTGCCTGACTAAATGCTTCCGTAATCCAGTCCTGGGGATAATCGCGTTCAGCTTGCCGCAGTTTTTCGGCAAGCATCGGTGTTACCATACCGATATTTTGTTCATAAAGCAAGAATACGTTGGGCCGTTCACGCTCAAGGCCGATAATCACATCGTCGATGTCGTGAATCAGGCCGCGGAAATCGCCCCGGCGCAATTTTTCTACTGCCTGTCGTCCTTTGGGCGAGTTGAGAAAGTACCAGGTTTCTGCCACGCCGCCCCGTTTGACTTCGATTTCTTTGAGGACACCTCGCTGGGCAGCCTGTTTGAAGGCTGCGCGGGTGTTTTTTTCTTGTTCGGCGCTGGTTTTGCCCATGCCTGCCAGAAAAATCAAGTCGTTGAGTGCGTCATTCAGGCGCAGGTAGCGGGTGTCGCCGCTGTCTAGCGATAGTTTCCAAAAGAGATAAAGAATCGCTTTGAGTTCGGCCAGGTTGTCGATGATGGGCAGCACTTGGCCGAAAAATTCGTTGGGCAGGGGGGTGATGTGCGTTTTGCCGGCGCTGAATCCGGCAAATCCTTGCAAGGTGTCAGCCATGACTACGCTTTTTCCTCTTTTTCGGGGGTTGGTTCCGGGGCCAGGGTCACCCAAATTTCGTGTCCGCCCGGCATGTCCAGCTCGATGATTTGTTCCATGCCCGCGGCTTGTAGATAGTAACGTCCTGCGCCCAGCGGGGAGAAGTCGCAGCTATCGGGCTCCAGGGCTGAGGTGCTGCCCAATTGGCGGATCATACCGGTCCAGCCGTCGGCCCATAGGCGTACCGCCAGGCCTGGACGTCCTGGCGCGCGTACGCGTATGACGCCGAAACCTGGGCCCGGGCCCGCTTCTTGCACCTGGTAGTGCCATGGGGTGGCTGGTGCGTTACCGATTTCGATTTGCGTAGCTCGCAAAACTGGCTCGGGGCTCAGGGCAAATTGCACCTGCTGACGATTCATGCCGTCCACGGTCACATGCTCGATGTAGTCAGCTTCGGGCGTTTGCAGGATGAGTTCATAGTCGCCCGCTTCCAGGTTGTCGATTTCAAAATGGCCCGTTTCATCCAATGGTTGCACGATTTCTAGATTATGGGGCCCGCGTACATAAAGTTGCCAGTGCTGGCTCTGGGGCACTTGTCCAAAGATGACGCTTTCTGCGGCATCGGCAGCGGGGAGCGCAAAGTTTACTTGGCGATGGTTGCGCCCGGTCATTTTCAAGCCGCCGCGGCGCAGCAGGGTATCTTGCACGCGGATGTAGTATTGTCCCGGGCCCAGGTGTTCGAATCGATACCATTCATCTTCGCCGACCTGAGTGCTGCGCTCCAGGCCCGCGCCCTTGAGCAGCACTGTGCGTCCGGCGCCGTGGGTAATGCGTCCGGAAAGGGTGCTGTAATGGGGTAAATCAACTTTGGGCGCATCCAGCGTGATGGTTTTCTTTTGGCCCTGCGCCAGCGTGATGGTTTGGGTTAAATCCAGGTCGGGCAGACGCAAGGTGTATTCCCCTGCGGGCAATCCCTTGAATTTGAAAATGCCTTTGCCGTTGGCGATGTTTTGGCGGTGCAGCAGGCCTGGTGCGCTCAGCTCAACGCGTAAACCTGCGCCATTATGAATGTTACCGCTAATTTGCCCCTGAGCTGTCATGTTTTTGGGCTTGGGCCCCTCCTTGGGTGCAGGGGCAGGATGGAATGTGACCATGAGTGTTTGGTTGCTTTCCAGCCGAACCTGGGCCCGGGTTCCCAGTCCTTCCGGCTCGATGAGGTAATCGCCCGGGCCCAGAGGGGCAAATTCCAGTGCGAAGGGGCCATATTCCTTTTTGCTGCCCGTCCTCTTGCTGTATCCCATCCAGCCATCTGCGCTGATGTGTACAGGCAGGTTGCGTCTGTTTTCAACGCTGACCCGAATCACGCTCAGTCCCTGGCTGGCTCCCATGTCTTCGATTTGTACCTTCCAGCCTGAGGAAGGTGTTGGTTGCGGCGGTGCGGGTGTGGGTGGCTGCCCCAGAGTCAGCTCGACATGGTTTTTGCCATCCAGCTCGATGCCCAGATGCACAATGTCGGCGCCGGGAACCGAGAGTCGGTAGCGGCCCGCGGGCAGGTGTTCCAGCCGGAAGTGGGCTTTGGCATCGGTGTAGGTATCGGCTGCGTGGCCCGCGGCGCGCAGGATGACACGCATGTTGGGGTAGCCGTGAATAACGCCGCTAACCACGCTGCGGGCCCGTTCTCCCAGGTGAGGGATGCTGGGGTGTTCATCTTCGTCGTAGCTGAATTCTCGCACCTGTTTAGGCAACGCCATCAGGGCTTCGACCGCGGGCAGTTGGCCGCCGGGCCAGCGCGGCGAAAACCAGGCATGACTATCCCACCCCTTGGCTCGCAAGATGGAGGCGCCCAGCAACCAGAACGCAGTGCAGAAATAATAATCGGGCGCAGCATCGTAGCGCTGGCTGTTTCCCATCATGATTTTGGCCATCTCTACCACTTTTTGGGCGTGACTTTCGGGCGTAGTGGTGGGATAGCGAGGATCGGGGTCTTCGCCCACGATGGGGCCATTTTCGGTGCTGAGGATGGGGAGATGTTTACCCAGATGCTTCATGCTCAAATCGGCCAGACGCTGATAAGCCAAAAAGCTGCTGGGATCTTTATGGATGGAGGTGCGGGGATTTTTATCCTTTTTGCGACGAGTATTGACAAATGCCAGCGTGCGGGTTTCCCAAGAAGAACCGGTCCAGGCATCGCTTCCCAAAGCGCGGTATTCCTGCGGCGAAAGTTGTTCACCGCGACGATTCACCCGGTCGTAAGGATAATTCAGAGGGTGATTGATGTCGTAGTTGTGGATGGCCAACCATACCGGCTCATCAAAAAGATAATCGCCCCCATGCTCGATGATTTTGCCAATTAAATCCCATTGGGTGCTAATGGCCGTGGCAGGCACAGCAGGATAGCCGCCTAATCCCAAAATAGTTTCCATGTCGACGATAGCTGCCCGAGCCACATAATCGATGGCATCTTCGGGCAGGTTGCCCCCCTCCCACTCGCTGGAAAGCTCCGGTTCGTTGTTGAACTCGAAATAGCGAACGCCCGCGGCCAGATAATCTTTGATGTAGCTGATGGCATCTTCATCCAGCACCGCTTTGCGCAAATCGCGCGAGTTGGGGCGATGTCGGTAAAGGCGCACAATGGGCATGATGCCCGCCTCTAGCAGCATCTCCGAAAAATCAATGCCATCCAGATGCAGCAGCTTGACCCATTTGACGCCCATTTTTTGCAGCAGGGGAATCCATTTATCTCGGAGGTCGCCGGCACCCACAGCGCCCGCAGGCCCCGGGCTCCAATGAATGCCAATGCCAGTATCGTGCGGTGGGCGGGGATAATCTTTCAACGCCATAGAATTTTCTCGTGGGGGAATGGTAATGGTGGGGGATTCGCAACTGTGCAGGTCTCTGTCCTTTTTTGCCACGAAGAAACCAAAAAGTGGCAGACACAAAGGGAGTCCTTCCTTTTTCTTTGGTTACTACTAAGGTAGCCCGGCTAGAAACCACCAAGATACGAAGCCACAAAGGCACAAAGAAAGAAAAAGTTTTGAAATGCTTGCTGTTCTTAGTGTCTTAGTGCTTCTCTCTGGATGGCCGTGAACAGTTACGAGGATTTTACGTTTTTTGGGCCGCGTCGTCACATCTGCGCATGACGCTATCAGCCTGACCGTACCTTTATTCTACTGCAAAATGACAAATTTCACCATCACGCCCGATTCTGTGGTGAAAGATGCCGATGTCTCATGCGTATTTGCCAGGTACGAAAGGCTGCCTCAATCTTCACAGGCACGCTCATTTTCGATTTTCCAATCCGGCGGTCTTCAAAATAAATGGGAATTTCCATCATGTTGTAGCCCAGCTTTTCTGCCACGTAGGCCATTTCTACCTGAAAAACATAGCCGTTAGAGTTGATGCGCTCCAGACCGATGCCTTCAAGTGTTTCTCGTCGCCAGGCCTTAAAGCCCGCAGTGCCATCTTTAACACGTAAATTCAGGATGAGGCGTGCGTAAATGGCATTGGCCCACCAGCTCAAAAAACGGCGCCACCAGCTCCAATGTTCATCCAGCTCTCCACCCGAAACATAGCGCGAGCCCACGACGCCATCAACGGTCTGGTTTTCACGTAAAATGCGCAAGAAGGTAGGAATGTATTGCGGCGAGTGCGAGAAATCTGCATCCATCTGAATGATGACATCAGCGCCCATTGCCAGCGCTTTTTTGAATCCGGCCAGGTAGGCCCGACCCAGGCCGGGGATGCCAGAGCGATGCAGAACTGAGATTTTGCCAGGATTTCGCTGCGACAAGGCTTCGGCAATATCACCGGTTCCATCGGGTGAGTCATCATCCACAATCAGAATGTGACGATCTTCTATATCGAGCGGCAAAGCCATCAGCTCAGCGGTAATCGCTTCGATGTTGGCTGCTTCGTTGTATGTGGGAATAACAATAACTAGTTTCATGGGGAAGTATGCGCTTGCGGAGGCGAGCCGACGCGCATTATAGCAACCTGCTGTTAAAAGAGCAAAGGAGCGACCAAGCTGTTCGTGTGTAATCCAGGTCTCTCAACTTGACGAATCTTCGGTATTATCTTATGATAGACCACGGTTGTGATATGGAATCTTTTTTCATGGTCGCTATCTTTGTTATTTTCTTTTGTTGCAACTGCTAATCTTTGCTACGATCCATTTGCACGAGACCTCTTTTTGATGACGAAATTTGATGATTTTAGCTGTGTCGTTGTAATGGATGAGGTGAAGTGTTAGTCAGTCCCTTTTATTTCAGGATGTTGCTTTATGCCTAATCAACAAAAATTGGATGCCATGGATTTTCGAATCCTAACGATTTTACAGGCGGAAGGGCGCATTAGTAATGCCGAATTGGCCCGCCGCATCGAGCTTTCGCAGCCAGCCACCCATGCCCGGCTCAAACGTTTAGAGCAAAGCGGCATTATCCGTGCCTACATGGCGCTGTTAGATCGGGAGATGCTGGGGTTTGAGATTCTTTGCTTTGTGCACGTCACGTTGGAAAAGCACCAATCTGAAACAGTAGCTAATTTTCATGATTGCGTCACAGCGATGCCCGAAGTCATCGAGTGCTACCATGTGACCGGCGATTATGATTATCTGCTCAAGGTGGTGATGCGCCACCGTCGCGATCTGGAAGGCTTTTTGGTCGATAAACTCTCGCGCATCTCGGGCGTGGGACGAGTACACACCAGCGTTGTACTGCGAGAGGTAAAAGAGACCAATGTGCTGCCTTTGGCCGTAGATGTCCAGCGATGAGTATTGCAAAGACCGGGCCAAGCACTAAGCTCGCCCGGTCTTTTATTACAGAGATTAAGCGCCGTACCGTTTGAGCCGGTCGGTGGCGCCCAGGGCCTGCACCATGATTTCGGTGGCATGAAAACGTCCCAGACTGCCTTGCTCGCTGGCCCGCTCGCCAAAGGTGGTTACACTGTCGGCCAGGATGTTGGGCCCCCAGAACAGGGTGGGCACCGGATGACTGGAGTGACTGCGCAGGGCCGCGGGTGTGCTGTGATCACCTGTTACGATGAGAACGCCAGGGTTTAGGGCCAGAATATCGGGAATGATTGCGTCCACTGCCTCGATTTCATGCACTTTGGCCTCGAAGTTGCCATCTTCGCCGTAGCTGTCAGTCTTCTTGATGTGGATGAAGAAGAAGTCGTAATCCTCCCACACCTTTTTGAGCGCCGCGATTTCGTGGTGGGGGCGAATCCCTTCGAAGTCGATGACCTCCATGCCCACCAGCTTGGCAACGCCCTTGTACATGGGATAAGCGGCAATAGCGGCTGATTTAAGTTGGAAGCGTTCGGGGAATTGCGGCAGGCCCGGGTCTTTGGCCAGGCCGCGCAAATTCAAACTGTTGGCCCGCTCTTCATCCGCCAGCACTTGTCGGGCCTGTTCGACCCATTTATTGACCAGTCTGGCTGTGCGCTGGCCCTCGGGCGTGTTGCTCAGGTCCTCTACAGGCAGCGGCAACTTGTTGGCTACCAGGGGGTCCGTCTCGGTAAGATCGCCACCCAGGCCCGGACCCCGAAAGATGACTGCAAAGCGATGCTCTTTCACTGGCTTGACAATCACCTCGACACCATCTTCGACCAAGCTGGTGTTGGCCTGAAGCTTGGCTGTTAGACGAATACACTCATCAGTGGGAATACGTCCGGCGCGGCGATCGATGATAAAACCGTGCGCATCTGCGGTGGCAAAATTGCCGCGGGCCGCCACATCATCGGGCCCCAGCTCAAAGCCGATACCCAACGCCTCCAACACGCCTCGCCCAATCTCGAATTGGATAGGATCGTAGCTGAACAGGCTCATGTGTGCGGGCCCGGACCCAGGCGTAATGCCCGGGCGCACAGGAATCGAACGCCCACTCATCCCTTCTCGGGCCAGTTTGTCAAGATTAGGCGTTTTAGCACTTTCCAGCTCAGTTTGGCCACCAGGCTCTAGCGGTAACCCGCCCAGGCCATCCATCACCAGCATGACAATTTTGTTTTGATTACTGGTAATGAGCGATTCATAGATTTTGTGATCTGTAATGAACATAGTTACCTCATAAAGTGATGCTAACGACTAACGTACCCG
>CAZMDD010000034.1:0-5482 GCA_964565065.1 uncultured Caldilineales bacterium
GGCTGGACACTGATTTTCGCGGTATTCCCTTTGGGCCCATGCCCACACTCATGGCCAAAGCGGAAAGTGTGCATAAATTGCACGCCATCTGCATGGTTTGCGGTGGCGAGGCCAGCCGCACCCAGCGCCTCATCGATGGCAAGCCCGCTTATTTCGATGACCCCATCGTGCTTATTGGCGCGTCGGAATCGTATGAGGCTCGCTGTCGTGGTTGTCACCAAGTGCCACACAGAAAGGAGTCGATTTAGCTTTTACGGCCCGCTCACTTACGATACTCATGTTGCGCAGCAATCGATGGAGCAGCTCTTGGCAAGCACAAAAGCGATGACGATTCTCATCCTCTGATTGATTACGAAGGGCACAAAGCAAGAAAAAACTTCCCCTCTTCGTCATCTTCGAGCCTTCGTGGCAAAAAATTAAAGGCCAAGAGCTGTCATTTGCGCAACATCCGTTACGATAGTCGCGCCAGCAGCGCCTGCAAATCTGGGGGGAGCGGGCTTTCCAGGGTCAGAGAGGTGTCATCTGCGGGGCGCTGAAACTGAATGCGGTGGGCGTGAAGAAAATGACGGCCCAGCTTGTACACATCGCGCCGCCCGTACACAGTATCGCCCACCAGCGGGTGCCGCAACGAGGCAAAATGTACCCGAATTTGATGGGTACGTCCGGTGAGAGGGTGAGCAGCGACCAGGGTGTTCATGTCGTAATAGGCCAGCACCTGGTAGATAGTTTGGGCCACACGGCCACGATGGGCAGGCACAATGGCCATGCGCTTGCGGTGTCGCTGATGGCGGCCAATAGGCGCATCGATGAGCCCCTCTTCATTTTTCATCTGCCCGTGAACCAAAGCCAGGTAGGTTTTGTGGATGGTTCGATTTTTGAATTGAGCCTGCAAATGTCGATGCGCCCGGGCATTTTTTGCCACCAGAATGATGCCAGAGGTGTCTTTATCCAGACGATGCACAATGCCGGGGCGTCCACCTTCGCCTACGCCCTCCAGGCCCGGAAAATGATGCAACACTGCATTCACCAGTGTGCCGCTTTGGTGTCCGGCAGCAGGATGCACCACCATGCCCGCGGGCTTGTCGATGGCTATCACATCGGCATCTTCATACAAAATATGCAAAGGAATGGCTTCGGGCCGAAGCTCGGTGGGCGTGGGCTCAGGGATGGTGAGGCTTATCCTGTCTCCTGGCTTGAGTGCCATGCCTGCCTTGGCTGGGCGCCCGTTCACCATCGCCCGCCCCTCCTTGATCCAGCGCTGCACCACCGCCCGCGATTGTTCAGGCAATTGCGCTGCCAGAAAACGATCCAACCGAGACTGGGACGCTTGCACCTCAAAATGCTGTACCATCAAACGCGTGAAGGAAAGTAAGGAACCTGTCGGGGATAGGTTTTGGTAAACAGGGGCGAGGAGATGATGAAATCTGCCGAGGTACGATTGGTTGCCACCAAAATGTTCCACACTTGGGCCAATCGCAGTAGCGCTTTCACATCGGGATCGTGGGGCTGCGGCTCCAACGGATCCCAAAAGAATACCAGAAAATCGATGACACCATCTACGATTTGTGCGCCAATTTGTTGATCGCCTCCCACGGGCCCGCTCAAAAAACGGGTGATGGGCAAACTAAGTTCTCGCTCTAGCATCAGTCCTGTCGTGCCTGTGGCGTAAAGATGATGCTGGGCCAGGGTATCGCGGTTAAATTGGGCCCAGGCCAGCAAATCATCCTTCATGTTATCATGCGCTACCAGCGCGATGTGCTTGACCGGAGGCAAAGCTTTTTCGATGACTTCGGTTTTTTGCTGCGTCGGTTTCATAGTACTTTTTCTACGTGTTCTGAGTGCCGGGCCTCTTGCCTGATTTGCCGTTCATCCAAAAACAGATAAAGCATGAGCAGGCCCGTGCCCACCACGATGGCGCTATCAGCCACATTAAAATTTGGCCAAACCAACCTCTCGGAGGCCTGCACCAGGATAAAATCTACCACCGAACCGTAGACCAGCCGATCCCACAAGTTGCCCATTGCCCCTCCCAGCATCAAGCCCAGGCTGGCCGCCAAAAGAGTCGATTGGCTGCCCACCCGGATGATGAAGATGGCAATGGCAATCACGGCTACCGCGGCAATCAGTGTGAACAAAAGGGTTCCGCCCTGAAAAAGGCCAAAGGCAACGCCCGAGTTGGTGCTGTGAGAAAATTTTAGATATGCTTTGAGTGCGGGAATGGGAGCCATCTCGCTGTAAAGGGGCAGATGCTGCATCACCCACACTTTGCTGACGCGATCCAGCAGGATGGCGATGGCGGCTAAAATAAAGGAAAGGCTAATGCGTTTGGTTTGTAGAGTCATGGTGCGTTGTTAGATGTCGCCTTGTTCCAGCGCCCGCGGGCCAGGCTTGCGCCCCTGAGCAGTTTCGCTAAGACGTTGGCAGTGCAAACAGAAGCGGGCATCGGGCATAGCCTTGAGCCGCGCAAAATCGATGGGTTGACCGCAATTTTCGCAAAAACCGTAGGTTCCGGTCTCGAACTTGGCTAATGCCCGTTCGATGCGTTGCACACGATATCGAAGTTGGCGCAGCAGCGCTTGATCGCTGGCCTGATCGTAGGCGGCGGTTCCAACTTCGGCCATGTGATTGCTGGAGCTAATGCGCCGGTACTTCATGCTCGATAGATGTTCGACATCCTCGCGCAGCCGGGCCAACGACGCATCCAGCAGCTTCCTCAATCTGGCATCGTCGCGAGTCATAAGAATCTCCGTAAATAGATGGTAACGGCTAAGGCGTTCGAGAGAGTCATCCGGTGGTGAATGATTACGCTAACTAATGGTTACGACTAAGGTAGCCCGGCTAGAAACCACGAAGACACGAAGCCACAAAGGTACGAAGAAAAGAAAAAGCTTTGAAATGCTTGGTGTTCTTAGTGTCTTTGCGCCTTTGTGGTGATTGAAGTCGGGTACGTTAGTAGTTACAACTAATGATAAAGTAGCGGGCCAATGAAAGCAAGGCCACGGCCCAGACATAGTAAGCAAAAAGATGCAGTGTGTGGTTTCGCAGATAACGCAACAGGTAGCGAATGGCCAAAATGCCTGAGATGAAGGCTGTTACAAATCCTACGGCCAGGGGGGTAACGCCCATGCCGCCCGTGCCCAGCTCGATCAAATCTTTGAGTTTGAGCAGCCCTGCGCCAAAGATGATGGGCGTGCCCAGCAGAAATGAAAATCGTGCTGCGGTGGGACGATCCAGGCCACGCATCAGGCCCGCGGCAATGGTGCTGCCACTACGACTGATGCCAGGCGCAATGGCCATGGCCTGGCCCAGGCCAATCACCAGCGCATCCTTCCAGTTAAGATGGGACATGGTTCGGGCCGAGCGTTGCAAACTGGCCCATCGCTCGGAATAAACCAGCAAGAGTCCGGTAATCAGCAAAAAGATGGCCACCAGGTGTGGCTTGCCAAACAGATTCTCGAAGAAATCTTCCAGCAAAAAGCCCAGCACCGCGGCGGGAATTGTGCCGATAAGAATGTTGAGCAAAATTTTATCGTGGCCCAATGCTGGCTGTCCTTTGAGCTTGCGCACCAGGGCCATGAGCATCTCCCACCAATCTTGCCAAAAATAGATGACGACAGCCAGCAAAGTGCCCCAGTGCAGCAGCGCATCGAAGGCCAGAGGCGAGCTTTGCCAGTCCAGCCACCAGGGCAGCAGCACCAGATGCCCCGATGATGAGACAGGTAGAAATTCGGTCAGGCCTTGCAGCAGGCCCAGGATGAAAGCGTGAAATGGTGTCATGGTGATGGGAAGTGAGGGAGTGGGGGTGTCGGTGTGGCAATAAGCGGAAAGTGAGCTGTACTGTTACCCTGCTCAAAGCGTTTTTCGGGCGAGGTAGTCATCCAGAAAGCGTTCTTTGAAGGTGTAGAAGTCGCCCAAAACGATGTGTTCGCGAATATCGTGCATCAACTGCTCAAGAAAATGCAAATTATGCAGCGTGGTCAGGCGCATGCCCAAAATCTCTTTGGTTTTGATGAGGTGATGCACGTATCCTGCGGTGAAGCGCTGGCAGGTGTAGCAGGTACAGCCCTGCTCCAGGGGCCCGTGGTCATCGGCAAAGCGGGCATTGCGCAAGTTGATGCGTCCGTGACGGGTAAAAATGGCGCCATTGCGGGCGATGCGGGTGGGCAGCACGCAATCGAACATGTCGATGCCCCGTGCCACAGCCTCGACAATATCATCGGGAGCGCCTACGCCCATGAGATAGCGGGGGCGGTCTGTGGGCAGTGCGGGCATGACCACATCCAGCGTGGCGTACATTTGCGATTTGGTTTCGCCCACGGCCAAACCGCCGACCGCGTAACCGGGTAAATCCAGTTTGCTCAAAAAGGCTGCGCTTTCCAGGCGTAAATCCTCGAAGATGCCTCCCTGCACAATGCCGAACAGGGCCTGCTCGTGGGGGCGCACCTGATTTTCGGCGCAGCGCACGGCCCAGGCATGGGTGCGGGCCAACGCTTCTTCGTTGTAGGCCCGATTCAGTGGGTCGGGGCATTCATCCAGCGCCATGATGATGTCAGCTCCCAGCTTGGCCTCGATTTGCATCACCTTTTCTGGTGTAAAACGATGGTAGCTGCCATCGATGTGCGATTTGAAGGTGACGCCTTCGTCATCGACTTTGCGTAAATCATTCAACGAAAAGACCTGAAAGCCGCCGCTGTCGGTGAGAATGGGGCCATCCCAGTTCATAAAGCCGTGCAAGCCGCCAAAGCTGGCGATGCGGTCAGCGCCCGGACGCAAATAAAGATGATAGGTGTTTGACAAAATCAGGTCTGAGCCAATGAGGCGCAGCTCGTCGGGGGTAAGGGTTTTGACTGTGGCTTGTGTGCCCACGGGGGCAAACGCGGGCATGTTGATGTTGCCGTGGGGGGTAGAGAAGATGCCGCGGCGGGCCTGGCCTTCTTGGGCGAGTCGTTGGTATTTGAAGGGTGATGGCATGGGGTAAGGCGTGGGGTGCGAGGGTGGGTGTGAGGGGTGTTGGGGGGATTGTATGCTTTTTGGGGAGTGGGCGTCAAGTTGGGTGGTGGTGGGGTTCACGGTTTACGGTTCATGGTTCGCGGTCGTCCGCCCCCGCCCGAGGCTAAAGCCACGGGCTACCGTTGCCAAGCCCCGCTGGGGCTGATCGGGCTACCAGGCAGCCGTCCATCACCGCCCCCTCCCCGGCCCGCGCCAACCGCCCAACCTCCAAACCTTGAACCGTGAACCGTGAACTGTGAACCGTGAACTGTGAACCGCGAACCTTGAACCAGCAACCTTGAACCAGCAACCCTAAACCAGCAACCCTAAACCAGCAACCCTAAACCCCTGAGCGGCCCTGCAACTTTGTCCAAACGCTACATGCTTGCATTATTGCCGAATATGCCCTATTCTTAGCAAGATTCAAAAAGACTGCCAACTTTCTGTAGAAAGCAACGGCAATTATCCTCACTTACCTTTATCAAAAGGAGAC
>CAZMDD010000035.1:0-10822 GCA_964565065.1 uncultured Caldilineales bacterium
AACGGGCGCTCACACGCACGCGGGCGCATGATGGCGGGCACGGGCGCCCAACCCCAAACCCTGAACCGTGAACTGTGAACCGTCAAACCGTGAACCGTTATCGGTAAACCACCCGAAAGCGCTCGCACACCAGAGGCATATCTATACTGGGCGCTTTGCCCACCGCGGGCAGGGTGCGGCTGAAGAAATCCCAATGCGCCCGACGCCAGTAAGCCAATGAGCCATCCCCTTCCCCCTCGTCGCGGGCGAAACGGGCATCTACTTGCTGATAGGCCCGAATGACCACCTCGGTGGTTTCAACAATGCCCAGGGGCTGATTTCCCCCATCCAGAATTATCCACAGGTCACCCACCTGGGGGATGGGCTCATTTTCCGCTTCATACGCCCACAGCGCCGAGCAGGTCGCGGTCTTGACGCCCGCCATCACCAGCGCGCCCAGCTCATCGGCCATTTCGGGCGAATCGCCAAAGGGCTCAGCCACGTACGATTTGCCGTGCGTGGGAGAATCGGGCGGCAGCGTAGCCAGAAAACGCTGCCAGTAAGCCGCAAAATCGGCAGGCCCGCCAGACTGCCCGCTCATCGTTACGCCTCGCCCATGAGAATGTGCGTGAGAATGGTGGCGCCCGAGCCACCGATATTTTGCGTCATGGCGATGTGCGCGTGCTCGAGCTGGTTCGCACCCGCGTCGCCCCGCAATTGCAGCACCGCTTCCACAATCTGATACACGCCGGTCGCGCCCACGGGATGCCCCCGGGCCTTGAGGCCGCCCATGGTGTTGATGGGCAGGCGGCCATCTCGGGCCAACGCGCCCGATGCAGCCAGCTCCAGCGCCTTGCCTCGGGGCGCAAAACCGCTGGCTTCCAGCGACAGCGCAGCCATGATGCTGAACGCGTCGTGCAACTCGAAGAAGTCAATATCGTTGGGGGTAATCCCGGCCTGGGTGTAGGCCCGATGGCTGGAAATGTACGCAGCATCCAGCCACAGCGGGTCGCGGCGGTCATGCACGGCCAGGGTGTCGGTGGATGCCGCGCTGGCGGCAACCCGCACCAATCGCTGCGCCCGCCCCAGCTCCCGGGCCCGGGCATAGGGCATCAGCACCACCGCGGCCGCGCCATCGCAAATGGGCGAACTATCCATGATGTTGATGGGGGGCGCAATGGGCGCCGCCTTTGCATAGCGCTCGGGCGTGAGACGCATGTGGAACATGGCATTGGGGTTGCCCAGCGCGTTTTCGTGGGAGATGACGGGGAAAGGTGCAAAATCAGCCTTGGCCACGCCAAATTCGTGCATGTAGCGCCGCATGATCATGGCATTCAGCGCCACAAAGGTCGCACCCTCCGCGGCCTCGTAATCTTGATCCGCGGCCATGGCCAGACCCGCGGTGGTCTCTGCGGGCAGAGTGTCGGTCATCTTTTCCACGCCCGCCACAATGACCGTCTCGGCCATGCCACTGGCAATGGCTTGCACGCCCGCGCGCATGGCAGCCGCGCCTGAAGCGCACGCAGCCTCGATTTTGGCTGCATCGATGCCTCGCAGGCCCGCAAAATCAGCGATGAGCGTGGCTACATGTTCCTGGCCGCTGAGTTGGCCTGCCAGCATATTGCCCACGTAGAGCGCATCCGCGGTCTCGATGCCCGCATCCTGCATGGCGGCACGCACCGCATCATAGCCCAGATGCCGTAGTGATTTGTCCCATAGCTCGCCCACGGGCGTTTGTCCGATGCCTACGATTGCGACCTCTTTCATAAGTGTTCCTGTATGATTAGTGGGGGTGATGTTATGTGTGTTCAGTGATGAGGGATAGATGATGGATGGGGCGCTGTGCATTTCTTGGCAGCTTGGCGTGAGGCAAAGCTTTCTGCATCATTTCAGCTTGATTTTACCGCGATAGCGCAAGTATGTCGCATAGTCAATCACTATCCGGCGGTCGATGTACTGCTGTGTAGTAGGGGCCAGATGTCGCCGCGCTTCGATTTTATCGGTGACTTCCAGCGAAAACGCGTCGCTGCCCGCGCCCGAGCCAAAGGAGATGACCAGGATGCGGTCGCCCGGCTGCGCTTCATCCAGCACTGCGGTGAGGCCCACCAATGATGCGCCCGAGTAGGTGTTGCCAATGATGCCCGAAAGCAGGCCCGTTTGCACCTGCTCCGGCTTAAAGCCCAGCATCTTGGCCGCACGGGTGGGGAATTTGACGTTGGGCTGGTGCAACACGACATAACGGTAATCCGCGGGCGTGCGGTTCATCTGCTCCAGCAGCAGCTTGCCCGCGGTGACCACATGTTCGAAGTACGCGGGATCGCCGGTGAAGCGCATGCCGTGGGAGGGATATTCGGCGTGGGGGCGTCGCCAGAAGTCGGGGGTGTCGGTGACATAGGAGAGGGAGCCTTCCCAGCGGGCCAGGGCCTCGTTGCCAGGCCCGATAATCAGCGCCGCGCCCCCCGCGGCCGCGGTGTATTCCAGCGCATCGCCCGGGCGTCCCTGCGCGGTGTCTGCACCAATGCCCATGGCGTAATCGGCCATGTTGGCGCCCACCAGGCCCACTGCAGCCACCACTGCCTCGGTGCCCGCCTTGCATGCAAATTCCCAATCGCCCGCCTGAATCAGGGGCACTGCGTCCAGGGCCTCGGCCACGATGGTGGCGGTGGGCTTGACTGCGTAGGGGTGGCTTTCGCTGCCTACCCAGATGGCCCGTAGCTCAGGGCCTGTCAGGCTCGCGCGGGCCAGCGCGTTGCGTCCCGCTTCGATGGCGATGGTGGCGGTGTCTTCATCCAGGCCGGGCACAGCTTTTTCTTTGATGGGCACGCCGCCCGCGCCACCGGTCCACATTTTCGAGACTTCGGTGGCGGGCAGCCGGTAGCGGGGGATGTAAACGCCGTAGCCAACAATGCCCACCGGGCGGGAGGGGGTTAGAAGGATGGATTCGGTCATGGGTGGAGGTTTTTTGGGGGGAGGGTGGATAGAGATTCAGTGGCGATTATGAATTCCGACGCATCTCCAATCGCTTTGCATGCAGTGCCATGTGCCCGCGCTGGATGCCTTCGGTGACCAGGGCGCGCAGTGCGGCCAGGTTTTGGGCCAGGCCCGCGGCAACCATGATTTGCGAGAGCTGCCGGGCGTCGGGATGCCCCAGCAGTTTCAGGGCTAATCGGGCGGTGGGATGGTATTTGGTGAGGCCGCCCACCGTGCCCACGGCCAGAGGCATTTCCAGCCGCCCCAGCAGATGGTTGTCCTCCACTCGCCAGTCGGTTAGCGCACGATATTGGCCATCTCGGGCTGCATACGCGTGGCCGCCCGCTTCGATGGCCCGCCAATCCTGCCCGGTGGCCAGGGCGACCGCGTCGATGCCATTGAAGATGCCTTTGTTGTGGGTGGCTGCCCGGTAGGGGTCGGCCAGGGCAAAGGCATTGGCCTCGAAGATGCCCCGGGCCACCGCTTCGCCCGGCAATTCAGGCGTTTCCAGCGCGCCCACGGGAATGCGGCAGGTGGCCCAGGCCCGGCGCTGGTCGCTGAGATTGGAGAGGATGCGCAGAAGAACCCGGCCTTGGGTGATGGCCTCCAGCTCGGGGGCCAGGGTCTCGGCCGCGGTGTTGATGGCGTTGGCGCCCATGGCGTCGCGGGTATCCATGAGAAGATGCACGATGAGCATGGGACCCGCGGGCGTGTGGGGCAGCTTGCGCACCTGCAAATCCAGGGGCCCGCCCCCCAGCTTGCGGATGGTGGGGTGGAGGTGCTTCAGTTTGGCCAGGAGTTCAGCTTTGAGTGCGTTGATGCGGATGATGGCCGCGTCGGGGTAGGGCACATCCAGCAGTTGAATTTGGCCGATCATCACCGGGCGGGTGCTGCCGGTGGTGAATCCGCCGCCCATACGCACGATTTTGGCCGCGTGGGCCATGGCCGCCACCACCGAGGGCTCTTCGATGACCAGGGGCATGAGCAGGTCCTGGTCATCCAGGATAAAGTTGGGGGCGATGGCCAAGGGCAGGGCGTAAAGTCCCACCGCGTTCTCCACCAGCACATCTGCATCGCCCGCGTTCAGGCCGCCCGCGAGGGCTTGCAGGTCTGCGGGCGAGAGGTCGGCCAGTTCGGCCAGAAGGTGTTGTCGGGCCTCGATGTCAAGCTTGTAAAATCCAGGGAGGCGTGAGGAACGGGACATGGGCTAGGGGTGTCGCATCTGCTGCGGGTTCAGTGGTGATGAATTGGAATGGCTGGCGGACGATGCTTTGCAACATCGCATCTCGCTTCCATAAAAAAGCCCACACGGGCGTGTGGACAATTGCAGCCATGGGTAATCTTACCATAGGGTTGCTCTCAAAAGCTATCTTTTTGTGGTTTCGGGGCGAGTCTGACCACAGCGATTTAGCGAGAGAGGTGTTATGATGGGTAGAGCTATTCAAATGGTTTTGTTTCCGAACAGGAGGTAATCATGCGTCGCTATTTCATCCCCTTTTTGTTTATTGGCATGTTGCTTTTAGGGGCATGTGCCAGCGCTGACAATGCACCGACTTTTTCAGTGAGCATTGATAATCAGAGCCAACATGAGATTTGTAGTGTACGGTTTCATATTGCCGGTTCCTACCATATGCCTGCCAAGAATTCGCTCCGAGAGTCTTTGTTTAAGAAACGACGCATTCTCGCGGGCGAGCAGATGACTCTTTGGGTGAGTCAAGGCGTGTATGACATCCGTCTTGAAACCTGTGATGGCCTTGTAACCGGAACTGATTATTTTTCAATCCCCGGTGATGCCTCTTGGACGATTACCGATGAAATGCTTTTTGTACCCGTGCGGTGAAGCAAGGTTTGTTGCTGGCAGATGCCGTGCATAATGGCACTGAATACCATGGCTCAGTTTTAGTTTTTTGAGTACCCTGTTATAATTTATTCGATAGTGGTTATTTTTGACTGATGTTACGCGATTTGATGCTATCACGGTTGAGAGCCATCATCTTTATTGCCTGCCGAGAGAAGAGTGGATGATAAGGCGAAGGTTGACGAAGATGGACGATAGTTCGCTTCGTCCACCACCCTCTTTTCGTCCTTTTTTCGTCTGGTGAATTGTAATCGTCTTCAAGGCTTATTTCTAATTCATATTATCACCTGCTTAATCCCAGGTGGTAACGATGCGTATGCAACTTCGGTAGTCTGGCCGGGGCTAAAATGCCTATTTGGGCGACTGCTTTTGTAGAATGTCATTACGTGAACCGTTACAATGTCTTATCATTATTTCATCTTGTACTGTCGCTGTAGGAGGATCCATGTCTCGAAGAAATCTTACCAAATTTGGTCTTTTGGTTGCCGTTTTGTTACTGATGACCTTGTGGAATGGAAGCGTCTCTGCTTATGGTGGTGGCGTCGGGCCCGTTCATCTTGTTGCGGGCGATATCATTTTGCCTGAGATAGCTCCCGAGCAGGTTCAAAACACCCCCGAAGGTCTTTTCGACGGGTACTATTTTAAACTTATCCAATTCAAGGAGCTACCTACCTATGAGATGCGCCAGCAGTGGGTGCAGCAGGGATTGCATCTGGTAGATTATCTTCCTGATAATACTTATTTTGCGGTCATCAATCAGAGATTCGATCTGCGAGAGCTTTCGGGAATGGTAACAACCGTGACCGATGTTGTGGACGAGGTTCGGTTGGAATCTGGATTTGTGGCCATGCGGGGGCAGATGCGTGCCTATGACGCCGGTGATGTGCGGCTGACATTGACCTACTACGCCCCTTTGGAGGCACAAAAGGTGATGGCCGATCTCCAGGCTCATGGCGCTACCATCACCGCACATCGAGATTATTCTGCGCAGCTTGATATCAGCGTTCCCGCCAAGTTGGTGGATGTTGTCACAGCGCTACCCTACATCCAATTTGTTGGGCCCGCATTTGATGAAACGCAAGTGGTGCTGGAAGAAGGGCCACAACCGGAGGATTATTACCACAATACCACCGGGCGCTCCAATTATGTTAATAGCGGCTTCAATGGTCTTTCTTACAATGGTGATGGCGTGACCATTGCTGTGGGTGAGGGAGGCACAGCGGATAATTATGCAGATGTGCAAGGGCGTCTTACTGAGCTATCCACCGGCGCCGTGGGGCATCATAAGGTTGGATGCCTTCGCAATGCCGCCGGTGGTGGCAATTTAGACCCAACTGAGCGCAATAATGCTTGGGGTGCTAGTGTAATTAGTTGCGGAGGCGTTCCTGATTACGTTGATCTTTACAATACCTATGATATGCGCTTTATGAATCACTCTTTCGGCAGCGGCGTTGGCGGCGGCTATTGCTCTATGGCGCGAGACCATGATATGCGTGTGCAAACTTCCCCCTATCATCTTGTCTCCTACTCCTCGGGCAATGTAGGGGGCAGCAATGGCTATGCGCCCTATGATAGCATCGCAGGCTGGGCTAATGTAACAGGTTGCTATAAGCAGAATAAAAATCATTTTGCTATTCGTAATCTGGATCGGAAGGACACCATTCTTTCTTGGGGTAGCAAAGGTCCGGCTTATGATGGCCGCATTTTGCCTCAACTGATCATCGAAGGTGAAGAAGGTACGTCCTACGCCTCGCCCAAAGTCGTGGGTATCATGGCCATCCTTGCCCAGGCTTACAAGGATAAGAATGGCGGGCAGGAGGCTCCCTCTAACTTGCTGCGGGCCATTTTGATGAACACCGCCGACGATCTGGATGATCCCGGCCCAGACTTCCGCACAGGCTACGGCCGTCCTAACGTGCGTCGGGCCTATGATGTCATCGACTCAGGGCAATTCTTCTCCAGCACGATCACCAACACCAATGATATCAACCTGCACACCATTGCTGTACCCTCGGGCGTGACGCAATTGCGGGTCATGCTCATGTGGCCCGATAAAGCTGCCGCGATCAACGCAGACCCTGCCATCGTCAATGATTTGGATATGATTATCACCGACACGGTGGGGACGGGCTATCAGCCCTGGGTGCTGGATCATACGCCCGATGCCACCAAGTTGGATTTGCCTGCGGTGCGCAAAGCAGATCATCTCAACACGATGGAACAGGTGACAGTGGACCTCCCCGCCGCAGGGAATTGGACTCTCCAGATCAAGGGCCACAACGTGCCCGAAGGCCCCCAGACCTACTACGTTGTCTATGAATTTCTGAAAGATGAACTGAAATTCATGTTCCCCCTGAAAGATGTGCGCATGGAGCAGGGGAAAACTTACTACATCAAATGGGATAGTTTTGGTAGTACCGGCACATTTGATCTCGACTATCAACTGGATGGCGGCTCCTGGACCAGCATCGCCACCGGCGTCGATGCCAATACCCGCGTCTACGAATGGACAGCGCCCGCGCTATCAGGCATCCACACCATCAAATTCCGGGTGACCCGGGGGGCAGTCAGCGATGAAGGCGATATCAACTACATTGGTACGACTCCTCAAGGATTGAAGGTGCTTTGGGCTTGCGGTGATACCGTTAAACTTTCCTGGTGGCCCGCAGATGGCGCCGATGGCTACTACATCTATCATCTGGGCGCCAAATACATGGAAAAGGTGAATTCAGTCAATATCACCTTCGATGGAACCACAGCACTGGTTTCGGGCATCGACCCCAATGCCAGGGAACTCTTTGCCATTAGCGCCTACACCGGTAGCAATGAAGGTCTTCGTACGCTGAGCGTCGAAAAAACAGCGGGCGACTATCAGTGCGCCTATGTGAAGACCACCAAACCTACGCAAATTGGCAAGACCAACCTCACTCTGCATGGGCAGGCCAATCCGCACACCACTAGCCTTACCAATGTCCATTTCGAGTATGGCTCCGACACCAGCTATGGCTCCACCACCAGCGATACCACCATCACAGTCACCAGTCACGACGATCAGGCCATTAGCCAGACCATTAACTCCACCCTCAGCGACCGCAGCGATGTGCTGCATTATCGTCTGGTGGGCAAATCGGATGGAACGGATGTGACGGGCGAAGACATGGAAGCTCGCCTGGCGCCTGGTTATCACATGAATTTTGATGGCACTGATGATGCTATTAATCTGGGCACTAGATTCCAGATTTTGGGCAACGCCTCTCGTTCCATCGCTATGTGGGGCTATGCTCGTGACTTTAGCTGGAATGGTCTTTTCCAGGCTGGCCCCACAGGTGTCAGCGCCGGCGACTTCGCCTTTTCTACCACTGGGGCCGAAGATGTGTGGCGCATGGAGACCTGGAGTTGGAGCAATGGTACGACTGACATCACCCTGCCCGGCAGCAAGGACTCCTGGCACTTCTACGCCATCACCTATGATGGCTCGGGCACCCTGAAAGTTTACTATGATGGTCAGTTGATGAAGACCAAGACAGGGATTACTCTGAATACGCAATCTCACGATATCTATCTGGGGCGTCACAGTGGCGATATGTTCGATGGCATGATAGATGACGCCAGTTTTTGGAATGTGGCGCTGACCGAAACCCAAATCCGGGAGCTGATGCACCATCCCGTGCAGGGCAATGAAAGCGGTTTGCTGGCCTATTATGATTTCGATGGCAAAACGGATGTGGTTTTCAATGTCACAGATGCCATAACCGAGACCCTGGAGGGCGGCGTTGTCAAGCAATCTTCCTCTGCGCCCATGGGCGATGGCGCCACCGATCTGGGTACAGAAGCCGCAGGGGTGGTGAATTTTGCCAACGCCGGCGTTTCCATCAACTACAGCAGTGCCGGCAGTGCCTCGTTGGCCGTGGCTCGTATCGACATCGATCCTAATACCACCGCAGGCATCGCCAGCAGTACCCAAATCTTCGATGAGCAGTACTGGGTCATTCATCGCTACGGCTCCGGTAGCTTCGAGGCTGATGTGACATTCTCTGTGGCCGAAGATTTAACTGCGGCGGATGCGAGCAATCCTGAACAGGTTCAGCTCTTCGCCCGGGCCCGGGGTGCCACAGATAGTTGGCAATTCCTGGGGCTGGCTGATAACGTAGACGCGGCTGCCGACAAGGTCACCTTTAGCGGCATCACCGAATTCGACAAACAATTCATCATCGTTCGCAATACCAACCCCTTCATCATAACCACGCCCGACACTGTCGAGTATCCCAGTAACACCCATGCCGCCTGCGCCCCGCTCCACTACAGCCTCAAGGGCATAAACCTAACCCACGATGTGATTGTAACCGCTCCGCCCAACT
Organism: uncultured Caldilineales bacterium; assembly: GCA_964565065.1. Lineage (GTDB taxonomy): Bacteria > Chloroflexota > Anaerolineae > J102 > J102 > M2005. The sequence continues at coordinate 9,166 of CAZMDD010000035.1, forward strand.
TCCAGGTTTCCACCAGTGCCGGTAGCGGCTTCGCCTCCTCGCTAACCCTCACGCCCAGCAGCGGCGTCGTTTCCGAGACCATCTACATCAAGTTGACCGCCACTGCACCTGGTAATTACTCCGGTTCGGTCTCAAATACCAGTACGGGGGCTGATAGCCGCACCGTCACCATTACTCCGTTCACGGTCAGCAGCCCTGCCAAAGCTGCCGGTCGGGCAATGAAATTCGATGGCTCGAACGATTATCTCGACATTCGCGACCTGGACTGGAATCCCAATAATCAGTTCACCGTGGAGTTCTGGATAAATCCCAGCGCCTTCCACGATTGGAACCAGCGTGTGGGCAATGGCTGGGGCGAGTTCCTGTTCGAGAATAATCCCGGCAACAGCGGCGTGGATGCGGGTGTCAACAACAACCGTTACATCGGCGTGGGCAATGTTTTCCAGACGAACGAGTGGCAGCATTTTGCCTTCACTTTGGATGGAACCGATGCTACGTTGTTCAAGAACGGCGAAGAAATCGGCACAATCTCGAACTCAGACCCATTGAACAGCATCTTGAGCCACTTCAAGATAGGCAACGACGGCGTGAACACCATCGATGGCTCGCTGGACGAATTTCGGTTGTGGGGTGCGGTGCGCACTCAGGCAGAAATTCGGGCCGCCATGCACCAGCGAGTCGCCAGCGACGCGACGGGACTGATTGCCTACCTGCCCTTCGACAATGACGACCCCGCCAACCTGACCGATTACTCGGCGCAATGCCAGACGGTGAGTGCCTACAACGCCCCGGTGACGGAAGTTTCTACCGCTCCGGTGGGTGAGGAAGGCCAGGTTGTCAAGACCAACAGCGCCACGACGACCGGCGACTCTGGCAAGTCCTTGACTGTCACCATCACTAACCCCGCGCAACCAGACGCCACCAACTACCTGGGCATCTACCGCACTGGCGAAGGGGATGGCGTCGTCGATTCGGGCGAGACTTTCCCCGCGGGTGTCACCCGTCGAGCCAACATCTTCTGGGGCATCCACGAGTACGGCAGTGTGACAGCGACCATTGTCATCGACTACAGCAATGTCACCGGCATCGACCAGTCGTCGATCAAATTGCTCAAGCGCTCGGACGCTGTCAGCGCCTGGACAGATGTCACCGCCGATTTCACCCACGATGCCGGAGCCAAAACATTCACCAAGACCGGTGTCACCGACTTCTCTGAATTCACTGTGGCCGATGCCTGCGCCCTGGCGGCCACGCCCACTCAAACGGATATCGATCTGGCCGGAGCGACTAAGCTCGATGTGTTGCTCTCCTGGCAAAACGACGCCGCCAACACGGGCGGCTACGAGATCCACCGCAGCACAGCTCCCTACTTCACCCCTGATGTTTCCTCTCTATTGGCTACTGAATCGGCAGGAGCAACCAGTCATACCGACTCAGGCGCTGCTGGTAACGCCGGAACCAACTACTTCTACATCATCCGTGGCAAGAGTAGTTGCGGAGACATCTCAGATTTTGAAAAACGCCTGGGCGAATTCGATTTTGCGCTGATTCCAGGTAGTTGATTCTTACACTTTTACCCAAGTTACATAAAAGACGGCTCCAATCAATGCGGAGCCGTCTTTTTGTTGTGTGCGCTCATGTCTACGCCTGCCCACCT
>CAZMDD010000036.1:0-8341 GCA_964565065.1 uncultured Caldilineales bacterium
TGTCATCGTTTGCACCGCCGCGCCCATGGTCTTCAACCAGGCCATGCAGGCTGCCGATAAAGGGGCCACAGTCTTGCTTTTTGCCATCAACACGCCTGGAACCGAGCTGCCCTTTGAGCCCTACGCGCTGTACAGCAAAGGTGTGACGCTCACCTCCACCTACGCTGCGGCTCCCCGAGATTTACGCGAGGCCATGACCCTCATCGCCTCGGGCCGTGTCGAAGTCGCCAGCCTCATCACCCATCATTTACCCCTGGCCGAAACACAAAAAGGCTTTGAGATGACCGTGCGGGCGGAAAATTCTCTGAAAATCATCATCGACCCTACTCGTTAAGTAGCTGCGCATTTGAAACTTGAGAAAAGCGCTGTGCATTCAGACGAACATGGACGAAGATTGACGATTATAGACGATGGTTCGCTTCGTCCACCTTCCTCTTTTCGTCTATCTTCGTCTAAAGAAAAAGTTTCGAAATGCTTGGTGTTCTTAGTGTCTTTGTGCCTTGGTGGTGATTGAAGTCGGGTACGTTAGTCGTTACAACCAAGGCACGAAGAAAAAAAAGATTCCCCGCTTCATCATTTTCGGGTCTTCGTGACAACGGGTTGAAGGTCATGACCTGTATCGTTACACTTGGGATAATGTTTCATGGCTGCTTGATGGGCAAGGCCAGACCTGCCACCATAAAAATCACCTCATCAGCAGCCTGGGCCAAAAACTGATTTGCCCGTCCCAGCAAATCGCGATACGCCCGCCCCAAAGCATTATCGGGAACCAGGCCCAGCCCCACCTCGTTAGAAACCACAATCAGATGCGCCGCCAGGGTCATTTGAACTGCCAGCAAATCCACAAGTTCCTGTTGCAGCGCACTTTCAGCCTCGGCCGCGGATTCATGCGCCAGCAAGCAATTCGAAGCCAACAAGGTCAGGCAATCCAGCAGCCAAACCTTTTGCGCAGGGGCCTGCAAGCGCAACGCCCGGGACAAATGCAATGGTGCTTCCAGCGTGGGCCAGGCCGCGGGCCGTTGCGCCCGATGCGCAGCAATGCGATCCTGCATCTCGGTATCCAGCGCCTGGGCTGTGGCAATGTACAAAACATCTTCCCCGGCCAGCGTTTGCGCCAGGGCTTCGGCATGGGTGGATTTGCCACTGCGGGCGCCACCCAGAACAAGGGTCAATGAAGACATAAGATAGCTCGTGGGAAGGAAATGCTCATCATTCAAGTGCGTTGGGCCGTTTTTTGCGGGGATGTACCGCAGTCAATGCGGCCAATAGACGTTCATTTTCATGGGGCATGCGGGCTGCAATGCGAATGTGTCGGGGCAGACCAAATGAACTGGCATCTCGTACCACGACTCCATGCCGCAACAATCGAGTCCGGCAATGCGCTGCATTAGCCACAGGCAATAAGAAAAAATGTGTCGCAGATGGTACTGGCTGCCAGCCCGCTCCTTGCAGCGCCTGCACCAATGTTGCTTTGTGATGTACCAATTGTTCCAATGTGCGGCGCTGGTATGAGCGATGTTGTAAGGCGGCCAGACCTGCTGCTTGCGCCATTGCATTCACGCTCCACGGCGGTTGCACCCGCTTGAGCGCAGCAATGATAGATTTTGGGCCCAGTGCATACCCTAAACGTAGCCCAGCCAATGCCTGAGCCTTGGTCATCGAATGAATAGTCAACACATTGGGAGCGGCCATCGTTTGTGCTGAGCGGGCCGCGGGCGCAAAGAGCAAATAGGCCTCATCCACCACAAAAAGGGTCTCTGGACACGCTGCAGCCCATGTGGCCAAAGCTTTCAGGGGCAAAAGCTGTCCTGTGGGATTGTTGGGATGGCATGCAAAAACCAACCGAGGGTGATACCGATTCAGATACGTTGCCACCAAGTCTGTCTCGATGGCAAAAGTTCGTTGGGTGTGAGCCTGCCAGGTGATGATTCGCGCACCCATCATACGTCCGACACGGGCGTACTCGCCAAAGGTGGGACCCAGCACCAACGCGGCATCACCAGGTTCCAAAAAAGCCAATGCCACCAACCACAACAACTCGGTGGCGCCATTGCCCACCAAAATATGTTCAACTGATAGATGATGTTGCACTGCCAAGGCTTGGCGCAACGCATCGCTATTCGGGTCAGGGTAACGGGCCAGATTGACCGCGGTCAGTGCCTGAATCACCGCTGGCGCGGGCCCGTAAGGATTTACACTAACGCTAAAATCGACCACATCTTGCCGATGCAACCCCAACCGCGCCAACTCTGCCGGTGTGATGGCGCCATGGGGCACAAATGAAAGGGTGGTCACTGCAGAACGTGGTTTAATCATGCACAACGCTCCGAGCCTGCCACCAGGCCACCATCAGCAACAAAAAGCCCGCTACGAGCACTGTTTTTTTTACCAACTGTACAGATTCGATGATGGTTGGGACTTGAGGCTCGGCCAGTTCTGCCCCCAACACATAATGTTTCTCTTTGACCAGACGTACTCCCAGCGCTCCAGCCATGGCGCTCATGGGATGTCCGGCATTGGGACTGGTTGTTTGACTGGCATCACGGCGCCAGATGTGCCAGGCTCGCCCGCTCATGGGGCGTAATGCTATCAACAGCAGCGCAGTAAGCCGCGCGGGAATAAAATTGGCCACGTCATCCAGCCGGGCTGGTACTTTGCCCAACCACTCATAGGTGGGAGTACGATAACCCCACATGGCGTCAGCAGTGTTTACAAAGCGATACGCCAAAGCCGCTGGCACCCCTCCCAGGCTATAAAAAAACAGCGGTGCCACAACGCCATCAGATGTGTTTTCAGCCACAGATTCGATGGTGGCTGCGACGATTTGTGCTTCGGTCAACCGTTGCGTCTTGCGGCTGACTAAATGCCAACCCAACCAGTGTCGGGCCGCTGGCAGATCGTTACGCTGCAATGCCCGCTGAATTTGTTCTGCTGCACGTACCAATCCCCGCACCGAAAGGGTCATCTTCAGAACCAAAGCCTCTAGCAACAGAGCGGGCAACCAGGGCAAAGTTCGGGCCACGCGCATACAGCATCTCCCCAATCCTGCTGCCGTTCCGGCTCCGACCAGGGTAACGCCCGCACCAAAAAGCATTTGGTGGAAGTTCGCTGTATTCTGGCCCGGAGCATGTTGCTGCGCCCATCCCAGTGCTCGCCCCATCCACGCCACCGGATGCCAGCGGTTCGGGGGATCGCCCAGCCAAAAATCTAGCAGCAGAGCCAATGGTAATACCGATGCACGCTTTTTCATGGATGACAGGCTTCCAGGGCCTGGCGCACAGTGCGCCCGATGAGATAACCGACTGCTGTGGCAGGACCAGCAAAGGATTGGCGAGGCCCGCGGCCTGTGCAGGCCAGCACCACAGCATCGGTAGAGGTTCCGGTAGCTGGAAAGTTTTCTGGTGTGCGTAAATTCCAATGTTGCAGCAAGGCTGTTTTGGCTTCGGTGATGGTGATGATGGCATTGACCCGGGCCGCGGGCGAAAGGTTGGCATCCAGCAGTGCGATGATGTTAATGGTTCCTGGTTGGGGGGAGGCACTGGGGCTAAGGCCTGCTGCGGTAGCATTACCAAAGCCAGCGGTAAGAATGATGCTAAGTTGCATGGCGTCCTGTTGGGCGTTGCGGGTTATCACTTTATGCAAAAAGACCGCGGTCATCAAGCCAACAAAGGGATCAGTTATGCCTCGCTGCCGAGCAAACATCTGTAAATCTTGCGCCGGACGGGGATGTCGGTAGGACTTGTCTACATGTCGGCTGAGAATCACCTGGGTACTCACATCGCCGCCCCCCACCACGGCCGAAGAGAGTACGCGTAGCCGCGAATGGCTGCGCAACAACAACAGTGTTTCATCTACGTTTAGGCTGATACCAGGAAAGGGGAGATTGATGCTGGTGGAATGCATAGTTGTAGAATTGAATCAATAGGAACGGCTATAAATGCTCATGCCCGCGGGCATTATGCGCTTGCGCAGATGCTTTTTGTAACCAGGTTTTCGGTCAAAAATAATCACCACCCGTAAGGGTAGCTAACAGAATTAGAAGGGTTAGGGCCTCGATGAGTTCGTTGAGAGCTCCGTAGCTATCCCCGGTCAGGCCGGGAATGCGCCTTTGGATGAAGGTGGCGGTCAGCCAAAGTAGCAGGCCCGCACCGACCAGTGCCATCATCCCGTTAAGACCGGCCACTCCCCACGCGGCTAGCAAGGTGATGCTGGTTGCCAGGAGTGCATCGCTGTTTCGGGCATAATCCTTCATGGCCCGCCCCAGGCCCTGTTTTCGGGCGTAAGGAAAGCGCACAATGGCCAGAGCAATGCTCCAGCGTCCCAGTGTGGGCGCCAAAAGCAAGGCTTGCCAACGCTGGGGCATTGCGGCCAGGGTACTGGCTTTGAGCAGCAACATCAGGCCGCCACCGGCCACGGCAAAGGCTCCTACCCGATGGTCGCGCATGATTTCCAGGCGTTGAGCCGCGGTTTTGCCACCAAACAACCCGTCGCATGAATCGAGCAGGCCATCAAAATGGATGCCGCCGCTGGCAACAAGCCACAGGGCCAGCACCAGCACAGCTACGGGCCCTGCCGGCAAGAATTGGCTCAGTATCCAATCAAATCCTGCCAGCAGCGCGCCGATTGCCAGTCCAACCAGCGGAAACCAGCCCACAGCTCGCCCTAAAGCTGGCAGGCTGGTTTCGTGATGGAACCAGGGAAGGATGGTAAGAAAGTTGAAGGCGGTGCGCATGGGGTTGCTTTTAGGCCTTTTTGCCCGCTACGGCAGCTTCGGCAAAGGTTGCCATTTGATCCAGGGCTTTGCACGCGGCATCGGCCAGAGTGATGCCCAGGGCTGCGCCCGAGCCTTCGCCCAGACGTAAATCTAGTTTGAGCAAGGGTTCCAGGCCCAACCAGGTCAGCATCAGGGCGTGTCCTTTTTCTTGTGATTGATGGCTGGCGATGAGGTATTGTTGCACCTGAGGTGCCAATTTTACAGCCAGCATGACCGCAGCAGTGGTAATAAACCCATCCACCATGACAGGAATGCCCTGGGCAGCCGCGGCCAGAGTTGCACCAACCAGGCCTGCAATTTCGTAGCCGCCGACTTTGGCCAACACATCCAGGGCATCCTCCGGGTCAGGCTGGTTTAGAGCCAGGGCTTGCTGCACGATGTTGCTTTTGTGCTGTACGCCCGCATCATCCAGGCCAGTGCCCCGACCGACGATTTCGGCTGGTGCATGTTGGGTAAGTGCTGCGGCAATTGCGGCTGCGGGGGTGGTGTTGCCAATGCCCATTTCGCCCAGCCCCAGGATGTCTAATCCACGGGTTTGTTGGGCTGTGATAATTTCGGCGCCAGCCAGCAGCGCTTGTTCCGCTTGTTGGCGACTCATGGCTGGCCCTTGGGCGATGTTGGCAGTTCCGGGAGCAATTTTTTTGCTGATGAGCTGGGGATGCGGAGGTATTTTAGCCGCTACGCCCATATCCACCACAATGACACGGGCCTGGGCGTGGCTTGCCAGAGCATTGATGGCTGCGCCACCATGCAAAAAGTTCATAACCATTTGCGGGGTGACCTCTTGCGGAAAGGCGCTGATGCCTTCGGCGACAACGCCATGATCGCCTGCCATGACCACAATGGCTTTATGGCGAAGTTGTGGGCGGGCCTGGCCTCTGATGCCAGCAATTTGGATGGCCAGGGTTTCCAGGCGTCCCAGGCTGCCTTGTGGTTTGGTGAGTTGGTCTTGTCGGGCCCGGGCCGCAGCTTGGGCCTGGGCGTCGGGTGGTGAGATTTGGGCGATAAGTTGTGCCAGGGTCATGTGATTTTCCTTGTGTGAGGCGGTCAGGCATTAAAAAGCCCCAATCGCAAAGACTGGGGCTGCCGGGGATGAAGATGACCGACAAACACCTGTCCGCGCAGGAGTTTGATTGAGATGGCATGGGGCATTCTGGCTTGAACGTTGGTTCTTACAGTTGCGGGACAGCGCCGGACTTGCACCGGTCTTTCCCCCATTGTTGCCATGGGATAGAGTATTGGGTTGTAAGCAGGCTCCAGAAAGCATCTTACCTTCTGCTAAGAGTCTGGTGACCTGTCACACGACGAATGTAGGCCAAGCTAAATCATCGTTACTGCTAAGGTAGCCCGGCTAGAAACCACGAAGACACGAAGCCACAAAGGCACGAAGAAAAGAAAAAGCTTTGAAATTCTTGGTGTTCTTAGTCTCTTTGTGTCTTTGTGGTGATTGAAGTCGGGTACGTTAGTCGTTACAGCTCACGAAAAATCTGCGAAATCTGTGCCATTTGTGGTTGCCATGGCGACAAATTCATTTTCGAGGTTGGCAGAGATGCACAGCGCTTTTCTCAAGTTTAAAATGTGCAGCTACTTAACGATCTCTGTGGATGATGAGAACTGTTGCAGTGGTTTTTGAGTATACTGCTGTTGTGCTACAAAGGCAAGCTATAGGCCGAATTTACGGGCCAGGGGCAGCACCAGAGGATAGTAGGCTTTGTCCCAGGCGCCCGCATAGCGTACGATTTGGCCGCCAAAACCGCGCTTGAAACGCCATACACCCCACATGCCCACGGGGGGATTCGGAATTTCGGCATCGGGGTTTTGGCCCACTTCGTCGGGGATGCCCCACAGGTCGTAGGCAGTACAGCCGCGATTTTTGGCCCAGCGCATGGCTTCCCATTGCAGCAGATGGCTGGGCATAAGGTTGCGGTGCTTGTTGCCCGAAGCGCCGTAGAAGTAGTAAGCTTTGTCGCCCAGTTGTGCCACCACGATGCCCGCCAGGACTTGTTCTTGAAATTCGGCTAAAAAGAGTGCCGCATGGCCCGCGGGGGCGAACTGTTGCCAAAATGCCCGGTAGTAATGGGGTTCATGCACGCCAAAATCTTTACGCTGTCCTGTGGTTTGCATTAACTCGGTGAATTTGGCCATATCGGCGGCATTGCCTTGCCGAACCTGCACACCCTTGCGCCCGGCCAAACGGATGTTGTAACGCCATTTTTGTTTCATGCGAGCCAAAATGGTCGCTTCATCCGCGGTTAAATCAATCCATACGGTGCTTTGCGGTTGGATGCTGTGGGGTGCGGGAACAAAGCCCCATCGTTGCAGGCGTTGACGCTGTTCGGGCGTATCTGGCAGCTCGGGCTCGATGCGAAGCATGAGCGCGCCGCGGGCACGTGTCTGGCGATGGATGGCCGCAAAGAGCGTGCGTATTTGGTTGGTGTCAGCCCAATCCAGCAGCGGGCCTTTGGGAATGTAGGCAAATTTGAAGGGCAGCGGGCCAGGGAGTCGCCGGAATAAAATTTGCGCTCCGGCAACGATGGATCCACCAACGTCTAGCGCCACTTGCTGTGCGTCCCAACCATAGGCCCGTTTGAATTTTCCCCAGGCGCTTAGTTGCAATGGATGCGAAAAGGGATGCCCTTGCACAAAGGCGTCCCATTTTTTTTCATTCCAGTCAGCACTTGAACTGTGCTGCACCTGATAAGTCATCGCTGCTTAAATGGCGCCATGCCCGACCATAGGCCCGCGGGCGAAGGTGTTGCCAAAAGCGTAAAAGAGCAAGTCCAGTTTATCAATCTGGATACCGTTATGGCCATCAGAAAGGGATTCTTCAATTTCCAGTGTCAAAATTTCGGAGACAAATAAATTCAACCCATCAATGGTCAACACATCGGTAATACGGCACTCGATGTTCAACGGGCATTCCTTTACCAAGGGAGCAGCAATCAGTTTAGCCGGGATGAGATTCAAATTGCAGAGGGCAACTTTATCTGTTTCTTTGCCTGAATAAATGCCACAGGTGCGCGCAACACTCCTCATCTGCGAGGTGACAAAATTCAGGGCAAATTCCTTTTGCTCCTTAAGCAGAGCGCTGGTGTAATTTTCTTCGAAGATGCCTAGCACCAAGCGTGCAGGCTCGCCGGGGAGCGGGGTCATAGATGCAACGGTTGCAAGATTTACTTTGCCGTTTTTATCGAGGACTGACACCAGGGCCAGAGGCATACCATAATGAAGGTATTCTCCAAAAATGCCCAAGTCAACAGATTTTCGCATTGATAGTTTTCTCCGTTAATGGAATTTGAAGGGGGAAACATTCATAAATACATTATTTTAACGCAAGATGGATGTTTTACCTATTATGCCACTAATCTTGAAAAGTGCAATGATTGCGGTCATGGTTATTCGTAAGTGGGATTCCTGTTTTGCGGGCCCGCGGCGGAAAACAGCCGGTTTGCCATAAAGCGCACCTTGCCCGCAGAGACACACTATCGGTATAATCACACAACAAGCCGCTATTAAGCAGATGATGCTATGAAGGCTGAAATGTGACGATTCGTTGCTACCTGGAGT
>CAZMDD010000037.1:0-33839 GCA_964565065.1 uncultured Caldilineales bacterium
ACTGCCGCCGGTGTCGGTGCCCAGCGCGGCCACGGCCTCGCCCGCGGCCACCGCCGCGGCTGGCCCGCCACTGCTGCCGCCAGGCACCCGATCCAGCGCCCAGGGGTTGTGCGTGACCCCGTAGGCGGAGTTTTCGGTGCTTAGTCCCATGGCGAACTCGTCGGTGTTGAGCTTGCCCAGGAACACCGCGCCCTGTTCCCGCAGCTTGCGCGTCACTGTGGCTTCGTAAGGTGGAATGAAATTTTCCAGAATGCGGGAGCCAGCGGTGGCAGGCATGCCCTGCACAGTGATGATGTCTTTGATGCCCAGGGGCACGCCCAGCAGCGGCGTATCCTCGCCCGCGGCCCGGCGTTCATCGGCCAGACGGGCCTGGGCCAGGGACTGCTCTTCGGCCACGTGCAGGTAGGCGTGGATATCGGGCTCCAACTGCTGGATGCGTTCCAGATAGGCTTCGGTGAGCTCGACCGACGTCATTGCGCCCGAACGCAGCAGCTGTCGGGCCTCGTGGATGGTTTGGGGTAACTGGCTCATTGGCTGCCCTCCAACACGGCGTTGACCTTGAAATAGCCATCCTGTTGTGCGGGCGCGTTGGCCAGAGCGTCGTCGGGGTCCAGGCCCGACCGGGCCTCATCTGCGCGCATCACATTGCGCAGGGGCAGCACCGACGCGGTGGGATGGATGTGGTCAGTATCCACCTCTTGTAACTGCTGGGCGTAATCCAAAATGGCGGAGAGATCAGAGGCGTAGCGCTCGATCTCCTCCTCGGTGAGGGCCAGCTTGGCCAGTTCGGCAATGTGTTGGACTTCTTCGGGGGTGAGTTTGGGCATGGAAATGGTTGGATTGAGAATGGTTGATAGTGGGAAGATTTTCAGATAGCGATGATGGTCGCCACAGGCCTGATGCGCCTGACTTGTGTCGGTAACTGAATGGGAGAGGGGACCTCGTGTGAGGTGCGACTCACCTGATCTGGCTGCTCTCAAACAAGAGATGGGTAATCACTGCAAAAATTCGCTAGACGCAGGTAATGGGATATGATAAAATAAAACCATGAAAATGGTTGAACTTACTGTTGAACTTCCACAAGATGTCTTTTCGGCTTTGCGACAGGAACCGGAGCAATTCCTGGATGAAATGCGATTGGCCGCGGCTGTCAAGTGGTATGAAATGGGGCAAATCTCGCAGTCCAAAGCTGCAGAGATAGCAGGCCTCTCTCGCTCTGAGTTTTTGGCTGAGCTTGGGCGCTTTGGCGTGACGCCGTTTCAGGTGACGGCAGAGGAACTGATCGAAGAGGTGACAAATGCCTGAACGATGGGTTATCAATGCTTCTCCCATCATCGTTCTGGCAAAAATCGATAGTGATTGGCTGATCACAGAACTGGCTGATGAGATTATCGTGCCTCAAGCTGTGGTGGATGAGATCAATGCCGGGCCTGAAGGAGATCCTGCCCGGCGGAAGATGGTTTCTTCTCCCTGGCCGATTCGCAAGATTGAAATCGATCCTTTGGTTATGGCCTGGGATTTGGGAGCTGGCGAGACTGCCGTGTTGAGTTATGCGTTCAGGCATGAAGGATGGAGAGCGGTGGTTGATGATGTCGCGGCTCGACGATGTGCACGGACGCTGGAAATCCCGACGCTGGGAGCTCTGGGCATCATTCTGAAGGCCCGCCAAAACGAATTGATTCCAGCCGCAGCCCCGCTCCTGAAAGAGATGGTATCGCAGGGGTTTCGTTTGAATGATCAGGTCATACGCCGGGCATTGCAAACGCTTGTCGATGAAGATTGGCCGTAAGAAAAGAACGAGCAGCCATCAATCTACGTGGCAATAATCGTTGCGAAGATAGCTGTGAACGCGGATTTTGGAGAGGGGCGTCATGTTTTCGGGCAGGGCGTCGAGTGAAAACCATCGCAATTCAGCGGTTTCTTCGTTGCTTTCAATCATTTTACCGCCGATGATGCGGCCCAGAAAGCTGGCGCCCACAAGCTGCATTCTGTTGCCGTCAGGATACACGGTGCAAAGTTCAGGGTCAGAGTAGAGGCCCAGGAATTGCACCAGTTCCACCTCCAGGCCCGTTTCTTCCCGCACTTCGCGGATGGCGGTCTGGGTGGGCGTCTCGCCGGGGTCCATGCCGCCCGCGGGCAGGCTCCAGAAATCGCCATCGGTGCGCTTTTGCAGCAGGATGCGTCCCTGATCGTCGGGGATGATGACGGAGCAGCCAAAGCGGATGCGGGCGTTTTTCGTGGCGTCCGGGCCGGTTTCAAAGGTCAATTCAGGCATCCCCAATCCTACCACACAATTTCCACATCGTAGTCAGCGAAGACTGAATCTGTTGTGATGATGGGCATCTTTTCCAGTTGGCCTTGGGCAATGAGTAGCCTGTCAAATGGGTCCCGGTGATGCAGGGGCAAACTTTGTACGTGCAGAGCGTGGCTCATCATCACTGGCAAGGAAGTGATGTTATTTCGGAAAAGCTGTTCCGCGATAAATTGTTCGAAGCGATCCGGCAGTTGTAATTTTCCCAATTGCGTTTTGATGGCCATCTCCCAGCCGCTGGCCGCGCTCAGAAACATCTCGTTCTCCGGATCCGAAATCACCTGACGCGCTCTTTCGGATAGATGCGGATCGTCTGTGATCCACCACAAAAATGTGTGTGTATCCAGCAGAAAGCGCACCGCTACTCCCCCTCGAAGCTCTTCAAAACATCCTCGGGCAAGGGCGCGTCAAAATCAGGTGCAATCCAGATTTTCCCTTTCGCGGTTCCGGGCGTTCTCTCCTTGCGCTCAGGATGGATGGGCACCAGCTTCGCGACCGGTTTCCCGGCCCTGGCAATGGTGATCTCCTCACCTGCCTGCACCCGGGTGAGCAGTTTCGAAAAATGTGTTTTCGCTTCGTGGATGTTAACGGATGTTGGCATACGACCGATCTCCTGATGTTCGCGTCTTCTTGTCTAATTATAGACTAAGTCCTGGACTAAGTCAATCCATCAGCGTGTTGCCAATGCCACGATATCGGCCAGAACGCCCGCGGCAGTGCCGTGCACACCCGCACCCCGGCCTTGCAACACCAACGGCGTCTGGTTGTAGACTTCGGTATGGAAGGAGATGATGTTATCGGTGCCGCGCAACTGGCCCAGGGCGCTATCGGTGGCCACCTCTTGCAAGCCTACCTCTGCGCTGCCCTGACTCAGGCTGGCCACATAGCGCAAGGTCTTGCCCTGAGCACGGGTCTTAGCTACCTTATGCCGATATGCAGCATCCAACTGCGGCAATGCCGCCATAAACGCATCTACCGGGCCCGCGGCCATCTCGGGCGGGAACAACGCCTGCACCGGAATATCGGCCATCTCCAGGGGCCAGCCCAGGGTGCGGGCCAGAATCAGGGCTTTGCGAGCCACATCCATGCCACCCAGGTCTTCGCGGGGATCAGGTTCGGTGTAGCCCAGGGCTCGGGCCTCGGCCACCAGCTCGGAGAAAGACCGCCCTTCTTCCAGGCCCGTGGTCAAAAAGCCCAACGTGCCGCTGAAACAGCCCTCGATACGATGCACCTGGTCATGCGACGCCATCAATGCCTGACGCAAGGTGGCGATGACTGGCACGCCAGCGCCCACGGTGGCTTCGTAACGCAGCCGCCCCGAAGCTGTCAGGGCCTGAAAATCGTTATACGGGCCAGCCAGCGGCAATTTATTGGCCAAAACGGCTGGATAGCCCCGCCGCAAGGCCAGCAACAACGCCGGTGTGGTTTTGTGGGTGGCAGTCACATCCACCACCAGACAATTTTCGGTTCCGGCAATATCCACAATATCGGTGAGTTCTCCCCGCTTGTAGCCCATGCCAGACGCGGCCAGCAATTTGCCCCGCTCCTTGACAGTGAGAATCGCCTGCAACTGCGCCTCGCTCAAACCATCCGGCTCGATGACTGCGCTGCGGCTATCGCTGAGTGCCACGTAATCGAGATGCAGACCATAAGCGCGGGCAAAATGGTCGCGAGAATCCAGAACGCGCTGCACAACAGCTTGCCCAACGCCTCCCAGGCCAAATTGAATGAGATGGATGGTTTTCATGGCGGGCGCTCCTTACGCCAATTGCGGCGTCGAAAGGTCTTGATTTTGGAAAAACGCCTGATGAATGGCCCGTACTGCGATTTCTAAATCATCGCGGGCCACCACCAATGAGATGTTGGATTCGCTGGAACCTTGCGCCAGAGCAATGACATTGACGCCCGCTTCGCCCAGGGCATTGAACAGCCGCCCCGAGATGCCGGGCGTGCCACGCATCCCCGAACCCACCACTGCCAGGATGACCACATCGTGCAGCGGGCGCACCTGGTCGATGTAGCCACGCACCAGCTCCCGCTCGAATTCCTGCTCCAGAGCCTGCTGCACCTCATCGCTGCGGCTACGGCGCACCACAAAGCAAATACTCTGCTCCGATGATGCCTGACTGATCATCAACACATTGGCCCGCACATCGGCCACTGCCTGAAAAGTGCGAGCTGCGATGCCAGGCACGCCCATCATGCCCCGCCCCTCAACATTCATCAATGTGAGGTCGCGAATGGAGGAAATGGCTTTGACCAGGCCATTTTTCTGCGGCTCACGGGCGATGACCGTGGTGGCTGCATCAGGCTGAAAGGTGTTGAGGATGCGCACCGGAATCCCCCGCTCGATGGCTGGCATAAGGGTTTTGGGATGCAGCACTTTGGCCCCGAAATAAGCCAGCTCAGCAGCTTCGTTGTAGGAAAGTTGCTTGAGGGTGCGGGCCTCGGGCACGATGCGAGGATCCGCGGTAAGAATGCCATTGACATCGGTCCAGATCTGAATTTCATCGGCGCCCAGGCAGGAGCCCAGAATGGCTGCCGAAAAATCGGAACCGCCCCGGCCCAACGTGCTGGGAATGCCCGTTTCGGTGGCCCCCACAAAACCGGTGACCACAGGAGTTACGCCCGCAGCCAGCATGGGACGCAACTTGGCATCGACTCGCTGGCAGGTGAGTTTGATTTTAGGAGCAGCCTCGCCAAAATTGTTATCTGTGACCACAACATCCACGGCATCCACCCAGGCCGCGTCCACGCCCTGGGCCCGCAGCGACGCGGCCAGCAGGGGCGCAGAAAGGCGCTCGCCCAGGCCCGAAACGACATCCAGCCCTCGCGGGGTGAGCTCGCCCAACACATGAATCGATGCACACAAGCGCGTGAAGTGGTCGATGAGCTCTGCCACGTGCTGCTGATAGGCATCCCGCTCAGTAGCATCGGCGATGAGCTGCTGAGCAGCCGTCATGTGCTTTTCCAGCAGCACCGGGCGGGCGTCCAGATAAGGTTGGCGCTGCCCCTCAGATGCAGCCCGGGCCGAGCCCACCAAAATATCGGTCACACCGCTCATAGCCGATGTGATGACCACTGTTTGCGGGTCTTTGGCTTTGGTGTTGGCAATAACAGAAACTGTTTGAGCGATGGCATCGGCATTGCCCACCGATGTCCCGCCAAATTTGAGAGTAAGCATGAAAAATGGTTAAATGGTTGATGATATGAATTTGAAATGAACTACGGAGGGGATTATTGCAACTTGAGTCGGAGGCTACTTTTTGACGAATGACCGGTCGATAGACAAAGCCCCGTCGTATTCGTAAAAACGGACGGGGCAAGCAACAATGATTGCCTTGTTAAAGCAACAAGTTGTTGACCGGAACAACCATCGTCCAGTCATTAAAAAGTGTAGCATGGAGTCATCTCGTGGGCAACATTATCACAACAGCTTGCTACCCCTTCCAGAATCTTCTATAATTGCCGCAGGCGAAGCCTCCTTCATCACTTCGCCCGCTCACCTACAGGTGCATTCCCATGACAACACTACTCATTTCATCCATACTTTTCGTAACTGGCATCGGCCTGCTGGGTGGCGCCATGTTTGGCCGCATTCGGGCCCGACGCTTCATCTTGTTAAGCTTGGCGCTGGTTGCCTGGATTTTGGCTGGCTGCGCGGTTTTTAGCGGCGATAACGAGACTGCGCCCACGCCCGCACCCACCCAACGTGCGGTGGCCACCGCCACCCCGGAAACCAAACCGGTCCCCACAGCCACGCCCGAGCCCGTCCCCACAGCCACGCCCGAACCAGCAGCCGCCCAACCGGGCAACTCACCCCTGCCCACGCCGCAGCTTCCTGAACCTGAAACAATCTCGCCGGCTGAGCCTACCTCGGGCCAATTGGTTTTTGCCAGCACCCGCAGCGGCAACTTTGATTTATGGGTGATGGACTTAGCCCAGCCGGACACGCCGCGGCAATTGACCCAAAGCGCGGCGGCAGATGTCGAACCGCGCTGGGCGCCCGATGGCAGCAAAATTGTGTTCAGCAGCAACGAAGACCGCCCCTACAACGACATCTTCGTCATCAACAGCGATGGCAGCGACCGTCAGCGCTTGCTGGATTGGCCCGGAACGCACGAATGGGGCGCAAGCTGGTCACCCGACGGCCAGAAAATTGCCTTTACCAGCGAACGAGATGGCAACTATCAGATTTACATTTTGTTCATGGATGGCAAAACTGACCCCATCAACCTGATGCAGGATAACTACTTTTACACCTACCCCGATTGGTCAGCCGATGGCCAATGGTTGGTTTTTTCCAGCGACCGCAGCGGACATTGGGACATCTGGAAGGTGAATGTGGCCGAGTGTCTGGAATCACGGCTTTCGGGGCAGGGGGATTTCGAAGCCTGCCAGCCCCAACAGCTTACCACCAACCCGGACGATGACTTCTTCCCCCGCTGGTCGCCCGATGGCAGCCACATCGCCCTTTCCAGCCGCCGCAACGCCAACCGCGATATTTACATCATCGACGCTGATGGCAACAATGCCACTCGCATCACCACTGCTGCCAGCAACGACTCCAATCCCATCTGGGCACTGAATGGCGAGACCCTCATCATCAGCCGCCGCCTGCAAACCGAATGGGATCTGTTCATGGTCAACAGCGATGGTTCAGACATGCGACAACTGACCAACAGCCCGGGCGAAGATCGCTTTGGCGACTGGCGTCCCTGATACTGCCCCTTCTATCCTCACCCCATCACCACACCGCCCAAAAAGAGCCATGATGCCACCACCCTCCCGCAAACATCTGCTTCACACCAGTCTGCTGCTTGCACTTTTGCTGGCGCTACTGCTTGGGGGCTGCGGCGGAAGTGAAACACCTCCGCCCACGCCCACCAAAACGCCCATCCCCCCCACACCAGTGCCCACAGCAACACCACTGCCTCCCACCGCAACACCCACGCCCGCGGCCACAGCCACCCCCACACCTATCCCTCCTACCCCCACGCCCACAGCACCCAGCTACATCGATCCCAAAACCGATACCGACATCTCCTTTCTGACCGGTCTCAAACCTGATGACCCGACAGTGCTGCAACGCCGCCCGCTGGCCATCAAAGTTGCCAACCAAAAAAGCGTCATTCCCCAAACCGGGCTCAGCCAGGCCGATATCGTGGTAGAAAGCAGAGTCGAATTCAACCAGACACGCTACACGGTCATCTACCAAAGCAAAACGCCCAATCGTGTTGGATCCATTCGCAGCGCCCGCCTCATCGACCTGGAACTGCCCGATATTTTCGATGCACTACTTTGCTTCTCTGGCGCGGTGGAACCTGTGCGCCAA
Source organism: uncultured Caldilineales bacterium (assembly GCA_964565065.1). Classification (GTDB taxonomy): domain Bacteria; phylum Chloroflexota; class Anaerolineae; order J102; family J102; genus M2005. The sequence goes on from CAZMDD010000037.1 coordinate 7,647, forward strand.
AAAATCTACCACACCGAAGACCTCAAAGGGCAAGCCCTGGAGGCGGCACTAAATCCCACTGCGTTCTTCCGGGATCCCAACATCAAAGTGCCCGACAACCTCTTTGCCGACACCAACACATTGTGGGCTTACAGCAGCAGCCATGGCTGGAACACAGCACCCAATCCGCCGGGCGGCTGGGTCTTTGGCGAGACTGCGCCAGAGCAAGCCCCCCCGGCCAGCGCCATCGATATTCCCTATCCCACCTTTCCTGTGCGCTGGGCCTACGACAGCGCCAGCGGCCAATGGTTGCGTTGGCTCAACGCTCAACCGCACATCGATAAAGGCACAGGCGCACAACTAACTGCCAACAACATCGTTCTCCTCTACGCCCAACACGCCAAAACGCTTATTCTGGAACATGGCACTGAGCGCATGGGAGCAAATTGCAGCAACTGCTCCATCGAAATTCAACTCTGGGGCCAGGGCCCGCTCAAAATCTTCCGCGACGGCAAAGTCATCGAAGGAACCTGGATTCGGGCCGGACGGGGACAACCCCTGCAAATGGTCGCCGCGGATGGCACGCCCATCCCCCTGAAACCGGGCAACAGTTGGTGGCAGGTAGTTCCTCTGGAGATGAACGTCTCGGTTACACCCTAAAGCAGAAAACACTTCCCATGGAAGCTCCCCAACGTCCGGTCGTCATACTTTGCGGCAGTCTTACCCTGGCTGCCCGACAACTGACGCCGGGCGTTGTGCTGGTTCACCAAGGACACATCGTAGCCGCGGGAGCGCCCGCGACCACGCCCATCCCCGCCGAAGCAGCCCTGCTGGATGCCTTACACAGCCATGTTAGCGCGGGGCACGGAGATAACGCGGGCCAGCCGGTGCGCCCGGGGCAAATCGCCAACCTTGTCAGCCGCTCGCCACATGGCCCCATCCAGTGGATGATGTGCGCGGGCCAGCTCTGCTACCCGCAACGAGCGCCATCGCCACCTGCAGCCATCACCTGGCAACAACACCGCCAGGCCGCCATCGACACCCTCTATTCATGGCTGCACCGGCGCCCGCAAACCATTCAGCTACGCCAGGCGGGCAATAGCCGGGCCATGCAGCGTCGGGGCATCGATATTTTGTGGCAAATTCAGAGAGATGCGGGCACCGCGCAAACCCTGACCCTGCGCGTCATTCCCACCCTGATGCCTGCCCCTAACAGCGTCTTCGTCCTCGACGGGCGCTCTGCACAACAACTGCCCGAAGCCAGCCTCAGCCACACGCAGGCCCGCTGGTGGCTCTACCATCATGGGCCCGATAACAAATGCTACGCATTGCCCACGCAGGCCTTTCGGCGCTGGCTTCAAAGTCATGCCCGCTACATCAAACCCCAACCCGTTCACCTTCCGGGACGTGCCCAACCCTTGCGCGGACGACGCATTTCCATCGCCACCCTGCAACAAGCGCTTCCTAAAACACGCATCATCAACATAAAAAGCAAGAGGGTTCAGTAACGATTCGGTGGAGATTGATGGCGTATGCTGAGCGGGGGCGGCTTGCGCAAGTATAAATTGCAGTTCGCATGCTGCTTCTGGCCGTCATCGGGGATGAAAACCTGTGGCTGAGTTGCCAAAGCGCGCCCTTTTCAGTATAATGCCCTCTGCCGTCGGGGCGTGGCGCAGTCCGGTAGCGCGCACGGTTCGGGTCCGTGAGGTCGGAGGTTCAAGTCCTCTCGCCCCGACTTTTGCCAGCGGAAGTCCGCCTTTTTGGGGTGGCTTCCGTTTTTTTTATCACTCTGCAGCGAGAATTTTTATGCCTGAACTAGATAAAGCCACGGTGCGGGAACGCATTCGTGCCTACATTGTTACTGAGCTTATTCGTGATCCCGATTATGTTTTGGCTGATGATGAAGGGATTGTAACGGGGGGGCTCATGGATTCTTTTGCCTTGGCCGATTTTGCCGTTTTTGTCGAGCAAGCGTTTGGCGTTTACATCCCTGACCCCGATTTGACTGTGGACAAGATGGACACGCTGACGCAGATGGTGGCCCGCGTCCTGCGCGGCTAAAACGATCAATCGTACACATTGCGATGCTTCATCATGCTTACGCCTGACACGCGCCACACCTTCTCGACCTTGCTGGATGCGGCTGTGCTGCAATCGGGGTGCGATGCTGCGCCCGCAATTATCTTTGTGCGCAGCGATGCGCCGCCGCAGGTGGTGTCGCGGGCCCGCTTTCGGACGCGGGCGCAAGCCTACGCCGCGGGCCTGACGCGCCTGGGCGTGGGCGCGGGCGAGTTGGTCATCATTGCCCACACACAAAATTTAGAAAGCATTTACGCATTTTGGGGTGCGCTGCTGATGGGGGCCATTCCCTCGATGTTCCCAACACTCACCGAGAAGCTGGATCGGGATGTGTACATGGCGCAGATGAATACGCTGGTGGCCCGCTCAGGTGTGCGTCTTATTTTTACCAGCGATGCTTTTGCGCCAGTGCTGGCAGCCACTGCTACTTGTCCGGTGGTAGGCAGCACGCAATTGGCCCGCCTTAGCGCCGATGCCGATGCTCAGCCATTTGTGCCGCATGACCCGGCTCCCCATGAGGTGGCCTTTTTGCAGCATTCCAGCGGCACCACAGGTTTACAAAAGGGCGTGGCCCTTAGCCATAGGGCGATATTGAATCAGTTGGCCAATTATGCCCGGGCCATTGCTCTGAATGCCCACGATGTGGTTGTGAGCTGGCTGCCGTTGTATCATGATATGGGGCTGATTGCCGGATTCATGCAGCCACTGGTGCAGGGCATTCCGCTGGTTTTGCTGTCGCCATTCGATTGGGTCAAGCATCCGGCACTGCTTTTTAGGGCCATTCATCAGCATGGCGGCACACTGGTCTGGCAGCCCAACTTTGCATATCATCATCTGGCCCGTCGCGTGCGCCAACGCGATGTAGCGGAGGTGCGTTTGGATACCATGCGTATGTTTATCAACTGCTCGGAGCCTGCCCGCCACGAAAGTCATCAGCTCTTTTTGCAGCGTTTTGCTTCGTTGGGAGTGCGGGAATCGATGCTGGCCGTGAGTTATGCCATGGCTGAAAACACCTTTGCTGTCACGCAGACTGCGCCGGGCCAGGTGCCGCGCCTGGATAGGGTTGATGGCGAGGCGTTGGCACGTTTGGGGGTGGCGCAACAGGCCGTGGGAGAGGCTTCTGCCACCCCGGTGCTGTCGTGTGGATGGCCCATCCCCCACACCCAAATCAGGGTGCTGGACCAGCACGGGCGCAGGTTGCCCTCGCGTCATGTGGGCGAGATTGCTATCCGCAGCGATTGTATGCTGGAAAATTATTATCGTCGTCCTGATTTGCAGCCTTTTGTAGATGGTTGGTACAAGACGGGCGACATGGGCTACATGGCTGAGGGTGAGCTTTTTATTGTGGGACGCAAAAAGGATTTGATTATCAATGCCGGGAAGAATGTGTATCCGCAAGATATCGAGGCCATCGTCAATGACGTGCCAGGGGTGCATCCGGGCCGGGCTGTGGTGTTTGGCGTACCTGATGAGCGGGAGGGCACAGAGTTGATTGCGGTGGTGGCTGAGGTGGATGTGACGACTCGGGCGGAGCGGCAGCTCATTGGCAAGGCGATTCGACAGGCCGTGGCCCGCAAAAGTACCGTGACAGTCAGCTATGTGACTCTGGTGGAACCCAAATGGCTGCTCAAAACATCCAGCGGCAAAATTGCCCGGTCAGCGAATCGTCAGAAATGGTTGGATGAGCGTGCCGGTGCAGGTGGCGCGCACGCGGGCGCATGATGTGCGAGCGGGCGGGCAACCCGCCGAGTCGCAGACTCGCCGGGACACGTTTTTTTTGACGGAGGAGCTGGCGATTGACTACGAAGCGCTGCCCGCGGATGGCAACCTCCCCCGCGAGCGAACGTGCATGAGCGGGCGGGGGAGGGCCGGGGAGGGGGCAGCCCCAGCGGGGCTTTGCAACGGTAGCCCGTGGCTTCAGCCGCGGGCGAAGGTGGTTGGGCGCGCACGCGGACACATGAGGCGCGGGCAGGTGGAAAGCAGAAAGACAGCCCAGATTCGCCAAATGGGATTACGCTAGTCCAATCGCCCCCAATGCGCCATCAGTTCGGCATTAAGGATGGAACCGCCAGCCGCACCGCGAATGGTGTTGTGGCCCAGCAAAGAAAAACGCCAATCCAACAAATTGCAAGGGCGAATTCGGCCCACGATGGTGGCCATGCCCTGCCCTGCCATGCGATCCAGTCGCGGCTGCGGGCGGTGCATACCATCAACCAGTATCACTGCGGGATCGGGCGCACTGGGCAAACCTAATTCCTGCGGCAGTCGGCGATAGCTGCGAAAGGCTTCGATGACATCCTCGCGGCTGGCTTTTTGGCGCAATGCCACCGACACCGCTTCGGTATGACCATCCAGTACGGCTACCCGATGACAGTGTGCGGTCAGCGTCATGTCGGCAAAGTTGAAACGGCCATCTACGAAATCGCCCATAATTTTGCGAGGCTCGGTTTCGACCTTTTCTTCTTCGCCAAAGCTGTGGGGAACCACATTGTCGATGAGATCCAGCGAGGGGATGCCGGGGTAGCCAGCGCCCGAAGCGGCCTGCAAGGTGGCCACAAAAACCTTGTCGATGCCAAATGCCAGGTGCAAAGGATGCAATGCACCCACCAGATGAGTGGTGGTGCAGTTAGCGTTGCACACGATAAACCCATCCCATCCGCTGCGGCGCTGCTGGATGGGCAGCATGTTCAGGTGGTCGGGATTGACTTCGGTGATGACCAATGGCACATCTTCGGTCATGCGGAAGGCAGAGGCGTTGGAGAAGATGTAATGGCCATGGGAGGCAAATAAGGGCTCTAGTGAGCGGGCGTCAGATGCGGGCAGGGCCGAGAAGAGGACACGGGCCCGGGCCTCACCGGCATCCGCTTGTTGCACCACCATATCGGCAATGCGGGCGGGCATGGGGTCTGCCAAAATCCAATTGGTTACATCGCCATAACGCTTTCCGGCAGAGCGTGAGGAAGCCAGAAGGTCGGTGATTTCGAACCAGGGGTGATCAGCCAGGAGGGAGATGAAGCGTTGGCCGACTGCGCCCGTAGCGCCAATGATGCCAACAGGAATTCTTTTGTTCATGGAAGTAACTCAGTGATGAATTTTTGGGGCGTGGTCAGCACGCCAGTTGAGAAAAATGGTTACGACTAAGGTAGCCCGGCTAGAAACCACTAAGACACGAAGCCACAAAGGCACAAAGAAAGAAAAAAGTTTGAAATGCTTGGTGTTCTTCGTGTCTTTGTGCCTTTGTGGTGATTGAAGTCGGGTACGTTAGTCGTTACGAAAAATGTTTGTAACGATACAGGTGGTGACATCCAACCTTGCCACGCAGGCTCGAAGGAGATGAAAAGGGAAAGTCCTTAGCGCTCTTTGTTGCTTGCGAAGTCACGTTATTTTAGCAGATGGGACAAGAGGGGACGAATTGCGGCGTTGCTTGTTGCAGGGCTGGCATTTTTCAAATCAGCTATTGTTGGCGATAATGGAGCCATGTGCTGCGTTTTTCTGCACGCCCGCCATCATGCACCTGTGCGAGAGATGCTTTTGCTGAGATCTTTCGCCTTCTGCTCACTCATTTTTCAAAATTATTTTTCAGGAAGTTCTTGACACATTATGAAGATTCTCGTTATCAATTCTGGCAGTTCATCCATCAAATACAAACTTTTCGATGCTGCTGCGGATGCGCTGCTTTGTTCGGGGCTGGTGGAACGCATCGGACTGGAGGGCAGCCGGGTGCGGCATGAGGTTTTTGCGCCCGCGGGCTCGGCGCAGGAGGTGGTACGGGTGCAAGCTGTGCCCGATCATCAGAGAGGGCTGGCGCTGGTGGCTGCGCTGCTCACCGAACCGGGCATTGCGGTCATCCAACATCCCGAAGAAATCGAGGCGGTGGGGCATCGGGTGGTGCATGGCGGCGAGCGCTTTAGTCGCACGGTGGTCATCGATGATGCCGTGTTGGCAGTCATTCGGGCGCTGATTCCTTATGCACCGCTGCATAATCCGGCCAATTTGCAGGGTATTTTGGTGGCGCAACAGATTTTCGAACAGGCCACGCAGGTGGCAGTATTTGATACGGCATTTCATCAAACATTGCCGCCGCGGGCGTATCGTTATGCAATTCCCAACGAGCTTTATCAGGAGCATGGCGTGCGTGTGTATGGATTTCATGGCACATCGCATCTTTTTGTTGCCGGACAGACAGCGGCTTTTTTGGGCAAGCCGATGGCAGAAACCACGCTCATCAGCGCACATTTGGGCAATGGCGCCAGCATGGCTGCCATCAAAAATGGGCAGTCGATGGATACTTCGCTGGGATTTACACCTTTGCCAGGGTTGATGATGGGCACTCGCAGCGGTGACTTGGACCCCGCTATCATTTTTTATCTGGCAAGGCGCTTGAAGATGAGCATCGACGAGATTGATGCGCTGCTGAATAAACGCTCTGGTCTGCTGGGGGTGGCGGGCAGCAGCGATTTACGCGATGTCGAGGCGCGGGCTGCTCAGGGCGATGCCAATGCCGAGTTAGCGCTGGAGATTTACACGTATCGCATCAAAAAGTATATTGGCGCTTATTTGGCTGCACTGGGCCCCATCGATGCGTTGGTGTTCACCGCTGGCGTGGGGGAAAATTCGGCGCTGGTGCGCAGCCGCAGTTGTGCGGGCCTGGCGCATCTGGGCATTGTGCTGGATGAAGCGAAGAACGAGGCGCGGGCCCCGGGCATCCGCGCCATCCACGCGCCCCAAAGTCAGGTACAGATTTTGGTTATCCCCACCAACGAAGAGTTGGAGATTGCCCGTCAGACGCTGGCTGTGCTGAATGCAGGTTAAAAATGGGCGGGTGGTGCGATTCTTGTCGCTCGATACTCAAAATGTTGTATTTCTGGTATAATTCCCAACCTGGTTTCTTGTTGCAGCCCAATTTTTATCACAAAGCTTATGGATTTTTTCGACATCAATGTTGGCGATATTGCCAAATTCAAAAAGCAACATCCTTGCGGCGGCTGGCATTGGCGCGTGTTTCGCACAGGAGCCGATATTGGCGTCCAGTGCACCACTTGCCAGCGCCGTTTGTTTGTTCCCCGCGATAAGTTTCGACGCATGGTCAAAAGTATTGAAAGCGCTCCCAAAACATCTGGTTAAGGGCTGCTGGGGCTTGGTGCGGGTCAGCTTGCCATGAACACAGCTTTTTCCGATTATAAACCTGTACTGCGTTTGCCCGCTTTTCGACGCATGTGGCTGGCGCAATTGCTGGCATTGACCGCGCAAAATGGTATTCATTTTGTGCAATTGGTGCTTATCGAGCGGCTTACCGGGCAAAGTTTTCAAATTGGTTTGATGATTGCTGCGTTTAGTTTGCCGCCAGTGTTGTTTTCTTTTTTCTCGGGGGCGATGGTCGATCGTTTTCCTAAGAAGTGGATTATTGTTTTTTCCAATGTTTTGCGGGCGCTGCTGGCAATTAGTTACATTTTTATTTTGCGTGGCTTGGTTCATTTGCCCACCACGTTATTGCTGACAGTGTACGGCATCACTTTTTTGGGGGCGGCGGTGGGGTCCTTTTATAATCCGGCGGTGCTGGCAAAGTTGCCTTTGTTGGTGGAGGATGAGGTGTTGGTTTCCGCAAATTCATTGTTCAATTTTACGCCGGCGTTGGCGCAGTTGCTGGGGTTGCTTATTTTGGCACCGGCGGCAGTAAAGCTTTTCGGACTTTCGGGGGCGTTTGGATTGATGGGCGTTTTTTATCTTTTGGCGTTTTTCTTTGTGCTTAAATTACCGCAGGATCGCGGGGTGGCTTTGCAGAAAGAGGAGCGTTCGATGAAGTACGTGGTGCAGGAGTTGCGGGCCGGGTGGGATTTCGTGATTCATAATCGGCCCATTGCGCTTTCGATTATCCAACTAACGCTGGTTTCGGCGCTGATGCTGATTTTGGCCATGATTGCGCCCGGTTACAGTGCCCGGGTGCTGGGGCTTGCGCCCGAGGATGCAGTCATCGTCTTTGCGCCCGCGGGCGTTGGCATGATTTTGGCCATCTTTCTCATCGGGCGAGTGGAAAGGCAATGCTCTACCCAGTGGACGCAATCAGTTATGTTGATGCTGGCGTCCCTTTCGTTCGGCTTGCTTTCCTTCATCAGCTATGATTTTATGGCCAACAATGTGCCGGGAGCAGCCTCCGGGCGAAGCGTAGTTCTTAGCATGCTCTTTATGGCAATGGCGATTGTGCCGCTGGGATTTGGACTTTATGTCATCTACACCTTGGCTCAAACCACTTTGCAGCGCCTTACGCCCGAGGCGCTGCGAGGCCGTGTTTTTACGGTGCAGTTTATGCTCATCTCTCTTTTTGGCTTGGCCCCGCTGATGATTACCGCCACCTTGGCCGATATCGTGGGCTTTACTGCGATGTTGTCCTGGCTCTCTGCCGGGTGTTTGCTGGTTGGGGCCATTAGCATTTATGATGCGTATCATCACCGCTCGTTCGACCTTTGAGTAGATGTGTATTGGAAACTTGAGAAAAGCGCCTGTGTATCTCGACCAACGGCAAAGATGGATTTGTCGTCATGGTAACCACAGATGACACAGATGGCACAGATTTTCTTGAGCGTTTCTTTCCTTTTTTTTCTTCGTGCCCTTGTGCTCTTTGTGACGCGCTCTGGATAACGATAAACCGTTACATTTCAACTTTCATATCATCACCTGCTCAATCTCGCCTGGAGGCTATGATGGTTCACTGGATTCAGATGATGGAAAATGCAGGCATCCCCTTTTTGATTTGGCTGCAAAGTTTTCAGAATGATGCGCTTACTGCCATCATGCGCTTTTTTAGCTATTTGGGAACGGAGTATTTTTTCTTGTTGTTGTTGCCGCTGCTCTATTGGTCAATTTCCAAGCGCTGGGGCATTATGGTCGCATTGGCGTTAATTTTTGCAGGCTATGGCATGAATTTGAGCAAATGGCTCACCAACACGCCCCGGCCCGATGCTGCAAAGGTTGCTGTTTTGTGGCATGAGACATCACCCAGCTTTGTCAGCGGGCATGCAGCCACAGCTATGGCTGTTTGGGGCACGCTGGGAGCAGTGGTACGGCGTACATGGTTTTGGATTGTGGCCGCGTTGCTCATTTTTTTCATCGGGCTTTCCCGGCTTTATCTGGGCGTGCATTACCCGGTGGATGTGGTGGGCGGGTGGTTGCTGGGCCTGATGATTGCTTTTTGGGTCGTGTTGCTGGTTCCCCGCTGGGCGCCCGGGTTGGCGCTCAGGCGCACCTCCTTTTTGCTGGCTTTGGCCCTGGGCGCGGCCCTGCTGATGTTGTTCCTGCATCCTGCCGGAGGAATACCGCGCCAGTGGCCCGCTTCGGGCGCAGCGCAATTTGCCGGATTGTTCCTGGGCATGGCGGCGGGGCTGGTGTGGGATGTCAAGAAACTACACTTTTTGCCCTCGGGCCCGTGGTGGCGACGTTTGTTGCGTTTGCTGGCAGGGTTGCTGGTGCTGGCTGTTTTTTACGTGCTACCCAAGCTCCTGTTCGATGCCCTGGGCGATATGCCTTCCCTGTTGGCACAAGTGTTGCGGATGCTGCGTTATGCGCTGGTGGGCTGGGTGGTCTCGGGCCTGGCCCCGTGGCTGTTTATTCGTTTGCGATTGTAGCCGCGACGCCCAAGCCGGGCGCATCGGGCAGAAGCAGCCGGGCGTTGTGATAGCGTAAGCCGGTGTAGGGGTCATTGGCAATGAGCAAGGGCCCATCCAAGTCGGCAAAATCGCACAGGGGCGCGAGGTGTGCGGCGGCTGTCACGGCCACCGATGTTTCTACCATGCAGCCAATCATCACCTGCATATCCAATGCCCGGGCCAGAGTAATCATCTCCAAAGCGGGGCGGATACCGCCACTTTTGGCCAATTTGATGACTACACCATCCACAGCCCCGGCATGAGCCAGCACATCGGCGGGCGTTTTGATGGCTTCATCGGCAAAGATGGGAACGCCGAATTGTTGCGCCCGCAACCATCGCAGTCCTTCGATGTCTCCTGCAGGTAGCGGTTGCTCTACAATTTGCAAATCGAACTGGGCCAGACGAGGAATGATAGCTGCAGCCTGGTCGCGCGTCCAGCCGCCGTTGGCATCTACTTGCAGGCGGGCGCTGGTGGCGTTACGAATAGCCCGCACCATAGCTTCATCCTGCTGGCCGCCCACCTTGATTTTGATGATGGGCATACCAGAGGCCGCCGCGCGTTCAGCCATCAGCTCGGGCGCATCCATGGCAATGGTAAAGGAAGTTGGCGGTGCATCGGCAGGATGAAGCCCCAAAAGGCGATAAAGTGGCTGTCCCAGCGTCTTGCCCCAGAGGTCATGCAAGGCCATATCGATGGCGGCCCGCCCCGCTCGCGAACCCGCGGGAATTTGTGCCAACAGATGGGCCAAATGCAGCGCATCGCCATCAAGTTGCACCGATGCGAGCCAATCCATGATGCGTTCGGGCGTTTCGCCATGATAGGAGACCGCTGCGGCCTCGCCCAGGCCATCCTCCACCTGCACCAAAACATTGTGGCGCTGAGAGCTGGCCCCGTGGGCAATACGAAAAACCGTTTTGAGTTGCAAGGTGACTGGTTGCCAAGTCAATTTCATCATGGCTAAAGTGTAGCACTCTTTGCCGGAATGGTGTAATTTGAAAAAAGCGTAACGACTAACGTACCCGACTTCAATCACCACAAAGGCACAAAGACACTAAGAACACCAAGCATTTCAAAGCTTTTTCTTTTCTTCGTGCCTTTGTGGCTTCCTGTCTTAGTGGTTTCCAGGCGGGCGCAGGTACGTCTTCAATCCAACGGACGCCAGGGCCCGATTTCACCGTTTGGTAATGCCGCTAATCCAACCTGGTAGAACTTGGCTTTAATCATGTTGTTAGGGTATTGTAGAATATGGGCGCATCCTCCATCGAGTAGTCCATCTTTGACAGATACTCCCTATTCAGTTTTGTCAATCAATTAGCCATTTGCCAATTACTTTTCATGCTTTCCGGTCAAAATATCGTTTGCTTTTCGCCCGATCCAAGCTGGCATCATCTCTGGCGCAATCGTCATCAGATTATGACCCGCCTGGCCCGGCAAAACAAAATCCTCTTCGTCGAACCCACCCCTTACCTGCGCCCGGTGCTGCAAGCTGTGCGAGAAACAGGCCCGCGGGCGCTTTTCAAAAGCACCTTTCATCAACCCATGCCCAACCTGTGGGTGTACCGCAGCGCCAACGCCTGGCCCATTGCCGGCAAAACCCCCATTCGTCAGCTTGGATTTACCCTGCGCCGATGGCAACTGCGGCGCATCTTGGCCCGCTTGCACATGCAAAATCCCATCCTCTGGGTCTTTCGTTACGACCTGGGCGAGATGATTGGGCACTTGCACGAAAAACTGGTCATCTATCACGCAGTGGATGACTACGCCGCCTATGTTTTAGATGACACACCGCAGGCAGAACAGCATCGGCAGCGCATTCGGGCGCTGGAACGACACCTTTTGACCCAAGCAGATGTGGCATTTGTCAGCTCTGCCACCCTGCTTTCCGAAAAACAGCGCTACAACGAAAACACCTTCTACGTTCCCAACGCCGCAGATTATCACACCTTTGCAGCTCCGCCCCGGCAACTGCCTGCAGACATTGCAGCCATCCCCGGCCCACGCATCAGCTATGTGGGCGCCATCAACGAAAAGCTGGATGTTGCCCTGCTGACCGCAGTAGCCCGTGTGCGCCCGGATTGGCACGTGGTACTGGTGGGGCCTGTGCAATTCAAGCGGGCTCATGCTCTGGATGCGCTGCAAGCCTTGCCCAATGTGCATCTTTTGGGCGCCAAGCCTGTGTCACAGCTTCCCGCGTACATGCACGCCAGTCACGTTTGCCTGATGCCCTATGCACACAACGACTGGGCCCGCAACATCAGCCCCCTAAAACTTTATGAGTATTTGGCCACCGGACGCCCGGTAGTTGCCACCGACATTCCTGCAGTGCAGCATTTAGGCAATGTGCTGGCCATCGCCGATAATGAAACCACCTTCATCCAGGCCATTCAGCGGGCGTTGACAGAGGATACCCCCGCAGCTCGGGCCCAACGGCAAGCCCTGGCCAGCCAAAACACCTGGGAACACCGCGTTGATACCCTTTCCAGCATCATCAGCGGCTTCCTCGGGTGCGCATAATGCGCGCCCGCACAAGGCACAGCGTTCCGACACCCTGCTGCGAGACATTTTTCAGGATACACAACCATGACCGACTCACGCAACTCATTCAGCTACCTGAGCATCATCGCCAAACGATGGTGGCTCTTTTTGCTGCTGCCCATCATCACCAGCGTTGCCATTTTCATCATCAGCGGCACCAGCGAGCCTGAATACATGGCTTATGAACGCCTGCAAATTATTCCTGGCGACCCGTTGCAGGTTTCGCTCTTTTCGCGCACACCCACCCTTACCACCGCCCAGCAAATTCAATCGGTACACGATGATTTTTATGACGTGATTCGTCGCTCCTCGGTGGCCTGGAAAACCATCGCCGACCTCAACCTCAACATCTCTGCGGCAGAACTGCTGGAACGTCTAAACACCCAGCATGTGGGCGAATTTATTACCATCTCGGTGCGCATGAACACCCCGGAGCAGGCCCGGGATGTGGTGAGCACACTCACACAGAACGCCATCGATGCCCTGCGACAGATGCGTGTAAATCCGGCAGAAGTCACGATTCAGTTTTTGGATGAGCAAGTGACCGCGCAGCGCCAAACACTGACCGCAGCCCGCGAAGCCTTGCAAAAATTCCAGCTTGAGCATGAAATCAGCGATTTACCACGAGAGATTGCCGCGGCCCAGGATGTGCAGCGCAGCCTGGAAGCAGAGCGGGATCGGCTGCGCACCGAGGCCATGCGGGCCCAAGCCCTGGCCGACAGCTATCAAGCACAGGCCAACGAGGCGCAGCGCCGGGCCGATGAACGCCGTTCCAGCATCAACGGGGCCACCATCATCTCCGCCACAGCTCCCATCACCAACACAACCCTGGTGGTCACGCCCGCGGACGCTGCAGCTTCGATGCGTCAAATCGAGGCATTGGCAAGCCGGGCGCAAGCGCTACAAAGCAAGGCTCAGGAGCAAAAAGCACTGCTTGCCGGACATCAGGCCGCCATCGCCGATTACGAACGCATTCTAGATGAACGCCAGCAACAAATCATCTACCTGCTGGGTCTGCAAGATGAATACAACACCCTGGTAGGTGTGGTGACTGATGCGCAGGGTTCTTATGAATTTTTGCTGGATAAAGCCAACGAAGGGCATCTTAAAGTGGCGCAGGGAGCCAGCACCGGCTATCTCAAAATCGAAAATCCTCCTCGCCTGCCCCAGAGCCCGCTACCTCGTAATCTCAAACAACTATTGGTGGTAGGCATCTTTGCCAGTTTGTTGCTGGCCCTGTTGCTGGCTTTTCTCATGGCTGTCATCGAGCAGCGGGCTATGGCAAAACCCAAATAAATCATGCGTATTTTGCTTTTTGGCCCTTATCCGCGCCGGGGCGAGAAAATTTCTGGCGGCATCATGGCTGTGGTGCACACCCTGGCTCAGGGCATGGCCCAACGCCCCGATACCCAGGTCATCGTGGCTTCGGCATCATCATTCGGGCCCGAGGTCGTGGAGACCCGTGGCAACATCATCCACCATCGACTGCTCATCCCGCCCAGGCCCCGCAGCCGCTGGCATGGTAAGATTCGGCATAAACTGGTGACCCTGGCCCACACTGTTCATCCCGACATCATCCACGCCCACGGAACCGCTTATTATGCCAACGCAGCGCTGGATAGCGGCTTTCCTGCAGTCATCACTGCGCATGGGGTGGTTTATGAGGAGGCCAAACGCAGCAGCGCCCGTAATTTTAAGGCATGGTTGGCTTGGCAATATGATGCCTATGTCGAAAAAAAGCTTTTGCAGCGGGCCCAACATCTCATCGCCATCAGTCCCTACATCCGTCAGGCATTTGCCCGCTATCCCCATCTGCAATGGACAGATATTCCCAATCCGGTGGATGACCGCTTTTTTAGAATTGTGCAGCAACCTGAACCTGAGCGCCTGCTGGTTCCCGCGCGGGTCATTCCCCGCAAAGGTACCGATCTCATCTTGCAGGCATTTGCCCAGATTGCCCACCAATTTCCAAAAGCAAGCCTGCGCATCGCTGGCGAAACCACATCTTTTCCTGATTTTGTGCAGCGCTGCCAAAGCATTGTGCAAAAACATCAATTGGCGCAACGTGTTCACTTTTTGGGCAGCCTTCAGCCGCAGGCGTTGATGGAGGAGTACAGTCGGGCCAGTTGTGTTATCCTGCCCGCACGTCAGGAAACCGCGCCTGTGGTCATCGAAGAGGCCATGGCCGCGGGATGTCCGGTGATTGCCACTCGCGTGGGGGGCGTGCCCTGGATGGTGGCACACCAACGCACCGGCTTGCTGGTTCAGCCGGAAAATGTCTCTGCTCTGGCCGCAGCTCTGAAGCGAACTCTGGGCAAGCCGCACGAGCTGCGGGCCTGGCGGCAGCAAACTGTTCAGGCGGCACAGCAATACAAAATCGATGCCGTGCTGGCCAAAACGCTGACGCTGTACCATCAAATTAGCCATGTCTGATTCTTTGCGCATCGGTCTGCTGTTATCGAGCTGGGAGGTGCCCGCATGGCAATATCGGGCCATTCAGCAGGTGCTGGCCTTGCCGCGGCTAAGCATTGCCCTGGTGGTGCTGGATGAGACGCTTGTTTCGCCCGCCTCCTCGCGCAGTTTCGCGCTTTTCAGCCGACTCGATGGCAAAATTTTTACCACGCGGCCCGATCCCTGCGCCCGACAATCACTCAGAACGCTGCTGCCCACCACACCTATCCTGCCCGCTGAGCAGCTTCGGGCCCAGGCGTTGGATGTGTTGGTGCAATTGTCGCCGGGCCCATCGCCCGAAATGTTACTTTCGGTAGCCCGTTTGGGCCTGTGGGTCTGGCATTTCGGGGCAGAAACCACCGGGCCCGGAACACCACCCGGTTTTTGGGAAGTCCTGCAAAATCATGAAACTACTGCTATCGGACTTGTCAAGTTGGGGCCCCAGCCGGGGCAGCGTCAATGCCTGCATCGCACCTGGGTGGCCACCTATCCCTTTTCCTCTGCCATGAACTACCAGCTTCATTTGTGGACACAAAGTAGTTTTTTGGCTCGCGAACTGGCGCGTTTGCAGTCTTTGGGTTCCGATGTTTTTTTGGCAGCGGCAACAGCTATGCCCGCGCCGCCACCTATCCGGCAGCCTCGCTGGTATCATCTGCTGCAATTGTTGCTACAGCTTCCGGCCCGCGTCCTGCGCCGTAAATTACATGACTGGCGATTCAAAGAGCAGTGGGTTCTCAACTATCGGTTCGAGTCTACACCCAGCACCAATTTTGCATCTTTTACCGAACTCACCCCCCCCATTCATCGCTACTGGGCCGACCCGCACATCCTGGTGCAAGATGGGCGTTATGCTATTTTGTTTGAAGATTATGAATATGCCAGCGACAAGGGGCGGCTGGCTGTCATAGAGTTGGGCCCGAGCCAAGCAGCATTAGCCCCACGTGTCATTCTTGAAAAACCGTGGCATCTTTCATATCCATTTGTTTTTACATGGCAAAATCAGCATTACATGATTCCTGAGTCGGGAGCGAATCGCACCATTGATCTTTATCAGTGTGTGGCATTTCCGCATCAGTGGCAATTCAAAATGCACCTGATGCAGGATGTGCGGGCCGCGGATGCGACCTTGCTGCATCATGCAGGCAAATGGTGGCTTTTTGCCACGTTCAGCACCACTGCGGGCGCATCGCTCAATAATGAGCTTTATCTCTTCTTTGCTGATGATTTTGCTACCACCCGATGGACGCCGCATCCGCAAAATCCCATCGTGGCAGATGTGCGTCATGCCCGCCCGGCTGGCCCCATTTTCCAGCAGGGGGGGCGATGGATTCGGCCATCGCAAAACAGTGCCCGCGGCTACGGACGCAGCATCCAATTCAACGAAATTATCACGCTTACTGAAACGGTCTATCAGGAGCGGGCGCTGGAAGCGTTGCAACCCACCTGGCGTGACGATGTTTTGGGTTTGCACACTTATGCGCACAATCACGGCCTCACGGTCATCGATGTCCTGCTGCGCCGGGCCCGAAAGTAGGGTTGGCCAGAGGTTCACGGTTTGGAGGTTGGGCGCCCGGCGCGGATGGCTGATTGAACGAAAAAGGCTTCATAGCGGCATGGCGATGTTCTGAAATTTGGCTGCCAAGGGAGAATTGGGGCACAATGGCCTATAAACTGATCCTCCACTCTCGACTACGCAAAGGTGCGCCATGTCTAATCCTCAACCACAACTCATCGATGCCCTGGCCCGCTGGGAAGAGCTGGTTCTGAACCCTGTACTGCAACGCTTTCCCGAACGCAAACAGGCCTTTGAAACCCCCTCTCGTATCCCGCTGGAACGCGCTTTTTTGCCCGAGGCAGGTGCTGAGAAGGATTATCTGGATAAATTGGGCTTGCCGGGCGAGTTTCCCTTCACCCGCGGGGTGCAGCCCACCATGTATCGCGGGCGCTTCTGGACTATGCGCCAGTACGCGGGGTTCGGCACCGCGGCCGAGAGCAATCGCCGCTACAAATACCTCATCGAACAGGGGCAAACCGGGCTTTCGGTGGCCTTTGACCTGCCCACGCAAATCGGCTACGACGCGGATGACCCCATGGCCCTGGGCGAAGTAGGCAAAGTCGGAGTGGCCATCTCCTCTCTGGCCGACATGGAAACCCTGCTGGATGGCATCCCACTAAACAAAGTTTCGGTCTCCATGACCATCAACGCCACTGCCCCCATCTTGTTGGCCATGGTGATAGGTGTGGCCCGCAAACAGGGTGTGCCCGTGAATAACTTGCGGGGCACAGTACAAAATGACATCCTCAAAGAATACATGGCCCGGGGCACCTATGTCTTCCCGCCCCAGGCCTCCATGCGCCTGATTACCGATCTGTTCGCTTTTTGTGCACAAGAGGTTCCCAAATGGAACACCATCAGCATCAGCGGGTATCATATCCGCGAGGCAGGCAGCGACGCGGTGCAAGAAGTGGCTTTTACCCTGGCCGATGGCATGGCCTACGTGCGGGCAGCGCTGGATGCTGGTCTGGATATTGATGTGTTCGCCCGCCAGCTTTCCTTCTTCTTCAACGCACACAATTATTTTTTGGAAGAGGTGGCCAAGTTCCGCGCAGCCCGTCGCCTGTGGGCGCGCATCATGCGCGAAGTGTTCGGAGCCAAGAAGCCGCGCTCGTGGAAATTACGGTTCCATACCCAAACCGCGGGGTCTACCCTCACTGCGCAGCAGCCCGAAATCAACATCATCCGTGTCACGGTGCAGGCCCTGGCCGCGGCGCTGGGGGGCACGCAAAGTTTGCACACCAATAGCATGGATGAAGCCTTGGCGCTGCCCACCGAAAAAGCGGTGCAAATTGCGCTGCGCACACAGCAGATTCTGGCCTACGAAGCGGGCGTGGGCGATACAGTGGACCCGCTGGGTGGATCTTACGCCATCGAGAAGCTTACCGATGAAATCGAGTCCCGGGCCTGGGACTACATCCAGCGCATCGAGGCCATGGGAGGCGCAGTGCGGGCCATCGAAGCGGGCTACATGCAGCACGAAATTCAGGAGAGTGCGTACCGGGCGCAATTGGCCATCGAGGCGGGCGAGCAAGTTGTGGTAGGTGTCAACAAATTTGCCGTGGAAGAAGCGCCCATGCCAGAGTTGTTGCGAGTGGATGAAGCGGTGCAGGCCGCACAAATCGAGCAGGTGCAGCAAGTTCGGGCCCGACGCAATCAGGCCCGGGTGGATGCCATTTTGTCCCGTATCGAAACTGCTGCCCGCACGCCCGACGCCCCACTTATGCCCCTCTTTATCGAGGCGGTCGAAGCCTACGCCACTCTGGGCGAAATTACCAATGTATTGCGCCAGGTCTTTGGCGAATATCGGGCGCCCATGGTGCTGTGAGTTGATCTCACGCCCAATGCCCGATTTGGGGTGCGTTTCAGTTTGGGGGCGCTTTTATTTTTTGGCCGGGCGGATGACGAATCCGCCCTGGGGAGCCCCGCTCTTGAGCCGGATTGCGAATCCGGCGGGTTTTACCATGCCTGCCCCAATTTTGAAACGCGTCCCCCGATTTATAAACTATTGACAATTGAGCCTGCGGGGCTTATAATGACAGCAACCACAAATCTCGGGGGAGCTGGGAGAAACCTGGCTGAGAGGGTGACTGACTCGTCACCGACCCCTGACCTGATCCGGATAATGCCGGCGTAGGGATCGAGAGCATTTTTTGCTTCATACGACCACTTACCTGCCCGGTGAGTGGTTTTTTGTTGTCCCCCCAGTCTAATGCCAGACCCGCTCACATCGCCTCGCCATTCTCCTCATGCGCATCATTCTTTTTGCCAACGGTCACTGCCCGCATCCCGCCCGGGCCCGAGCGCTCATTCACCCGGATGATTTTATTCTGGGCGCAGATGGCGGCGCGGCCCATGCTCTGGCTTTGGGCCTGACACCCGATTTGGTTATCGGCGATTTGGATAGTCTGGACGTGGCCACGCTGGCTGTTTTACGTGCGGCTGGCAGCGAGATTCGAGCTTTTCCGCGGGATAAGGATGATACCGACCTGGAGCTGGCCTTGCGAGCGGCCCGAGCTATGCAGCCCCAGGCGGTCATCTTGCTGGGCGCGCTGGGCGGGCGCTTGGATCAGATGCTGGGCAATGTGCTGCTTTTGGCCCGCCCTGAGTTTGCCGAGCTGAACATCACCCTGGTGGCGGGCGCTGAACAGGCCTGGGTGGTACGTGATGCGCGTCTGATTCATGGCCAACCGGGCGACACCCTCTCGGTGTTGGCTCTGACGCCCGAAGTTACAGGCCTGACCTACCGCGGGCTGCGCTGGCCATTGCAGCGGGCCACCCTGCGTCTGGGCGAAAGTCGCGGCATCAGCAATGAGCTGATGGCATCCGAAGCCCACATCAGCCTGGAGTCGGGCCTGGCACTGGTTATTTTGCATGAAGCATGATGCAATGATGCAGCCAGCGCTGCGAGGCAAACCTTGTTTCTTTGTAACGACTAACGTATCCGACTTCAATCACCACAAAGGCGCAAAGACACTAAGAACACCAAGAATTTCAAAGCTTTTTCTTTTCTTCGTGCCTTTGTGGCTTCCTGTCTTCGTGGTTTCTAGCCGGGCTACCTTAGTAGTAACGTGAACATGGAATTTGTGTCAGGTTGCCAGGTCGTCTGACACAAATCTGCAAAGGCGCTTATGCGCCCTAACTTAAGTTGACCAGAAACGTGAAAAAACGCCCTCATTTTGAAACACAACTGAACGCCCCTCGGATGTATAGCGTATCGGGCGGGATGTGCTAAAATGAGCTTCCGCTCTTCCTCTGACATTCCCAATCATACGTGTATCCTATGCCTCGTAACCGGGTTCAACAACGTCTGAATTCTTGTAGCTCAATTCTCATCGCACTGGCGCTGCTCGCCATTCTTTTGCTGCTCAGCTATCTTGGAACGCGTCCCGAAAAGGTTGCCGGAGCGCCCACGCCTACGGCGACACCCACATTTGTCAGCCGCGAAGCGCTGGATCTTGCGCCAACGCCAAAGCCCCCTTTTGCGTTGCCAGATCTTCCTACGTTTACTCCCACACCCACCATTACCCCCACGCCTACCAGCACGCCCACTCCCACGCCCACCCCCATCCCGACATATGTGGCGCAAATTACAGCAGAATTGGTGAACTTACGAAGCGGGCCAGGGAACGATTTTGATGTCCTGACCATTATCGCTGCTGGAGAAACAGTCGAGCTCATAGGCCAAACCACCGATGAAGCGTGGATCATGGTACGCTCCCAGGAGGGTCAAGAGGGATGGATACATCGCGATTTGCTGGAGCCAGAACAAGGTGCGAGTATTGCTGTGATCACGCCGCCACCGACGCCCACGCCAGGCCCGCCCCAGGTCATTGTCGAACTGGCGAACCTGCGCCGTGGACCTGGTGCAGGCTACGATCTCATCACCGCTTTACCACAAGGGACGACATTCATTCCTGAGGCGAGGAATCATACGAATGAATGGGTGTTTGGAGCCACTCCCTCAGGACAGCAAGGCTGGTTGTTTACTGAACTTTTGAGCGATTTCGATTATCTCAAAAGTCTTCCCGAACGTACGCCTCCGCCCACCCCCACGCCAAATCCCGCAACTTCAAGTCGAGCCACAATCCATCTTGCTGCTCCGGCCGGCAATCCGGGCAACACGCCGCCTCTGGTGTTGGCGAATTATTTTGCCTGGTTCGATGATAGCAGTTGGGATGCTTGCAATATCAGCGCAGGTGATCACCCGTTGCAGCGCTATCATTCTGATGATCCAGCCGCCACCGCCAGGCATGTCGACATGGCAATGGGCGCGGGAATCGATGGTTTCACCTTACAATGGGTTGGGCCGGGGGATCGCACCGACAGAAATCTGGCGACGCTCTTAAGACAATCAACAGGCAGGCCGTTCTATAGCACGGTCATCTTTTTGAGGCACATCTGGCCGGGAGCCACTCAGGCTAACACGCGCGATGCTATTCGCTATTTAATCAATACATACGCCAACAATCCGAACTTCCTGCATATCAATGGTCGTCCGGTCATCTTCTTCACCGATGTTTATCGCATTCCCCGTGCGGGGAGCCAATCGGCGCAGGGCGCTTGGGCTAATCTCCGATCGCAAATCGATCCTAATCACGCCACCATCTGGATCGCAGAAGGATTGGACCCAAGTTTCTTGACTGTGTTTGATGGCCTATGGGTCTACAAAGTCTTTCATGCCGCCTATCCCAACGACTACGTTAAAGCGCCAGCCTGGGCTGCTCGCACACGCGCATATGGTGCGAATAAATTGTGGGTTGCCACCATTAGCCCAGGTTGGGATGACCGAAATGCAGGGTGTCGCCCCGACGTACGAGCGCCCAGCCAACCCTTTGTCAAACCCCGAGACAATGGCAACACATACCGGGCGACTTTTAACGCGGCCATGAAAAGTAATCCCAATTTGATTTGGGTTAACAGCTTCAATGAATGGGTCGAAGGTACTTATATCGAACCCAGTCAATTTTATGGCGATTTATATCTCAATTTAACCAGAGAGATGGCGATGCAATTCAAGAACAAATAGAAGATTTTGATTTACAGCTTCACGTTCAGTTTCCTGCGTGATTGTGCTCGAATTTCAAATGATAACATCGGACGATGGCAGAGAGCGGGGCTATCTGATATCGCCCTTTTTAGGATATCTGTTGACGAAGTGCGTCGGGGCGTCTCATCAACGGCGCAGGAGGCAAACCGATTGGTGCGGAAACACATCGGGACATTAAGCGATGCATCCCTCATCCAAACACCCACTCATCTTTGAGGGGATAGTAACTCACTCATGTTTCTGGCCCACAACACACTTAGCACCTTATTTGTGAGATTTTAGCCCACAGAACTAATAAATGATCTCACGCCAAGTCGCAAAGGATGCTAAGAAGGATTGTGTTTCTTTGCGGCTTGGCGGCTTGGCGTGAGATGTTGTCTTAGTTCCGGCTTGTCCGGGTCAGGTTGCACAACATTCCTGCATCAGAATGGAAGATCCTCTTCTGGCAGGGCTGCGCCGCCAGCGGCGGCTTCGCCGCCGCCCATATCGCCACTGCGAGAGCCCAAAAATCGAACGTTCTGTGCAGTCAGTTCCAACGTTGCCCTGG
This sequence comes from uncultured Caldilineales bacterium, assembly GCA_964565065.1. Classification (GTDB taxonomy): domain Bacteria; phylum Chloroflexota; class Anaerolineae; order J102; family J102; genus M2005. Next base: position 29,486 of record CAZMDD010000037.1, read on the forward strand.
GTTCGCCATCTTGCCCCATCCAGGCGCTGGCTTCGACTTCTCCTTCGACCAGCACCTGCCGCCCCTTTGAAAGATATTGATTACACAACTCCGCCAACTTGCGCCAGGCCGTCACGCGAAACCAGGTGGTTTTTTCATGCAGTTCACCATCTTGTCCTTTCCATTTTCTGCTAACTGCAACAGAAAATGTTGTAACAGGCACACCGCTAGGGGTATAGCGCATTTCCGGATCGCGTCCCAGGTTGCCAACAATTACGACATGTTGATACATCTTTTTCCTCCGAAGTAATGCCTCTCGGCTTTGGCAATGAAAAAATACTGATGAATAGTATGATCAAAAACGTTCTATCACATCAGACAAATCTATGCTCGTAGGAGATCAATATCGCTCAAACCGCCTCATCGGGCAAATGATCCCACACATCCTCCAACCAGGCGGATACTCCGATCAGTAAGGGATGTTGGTTTTCGTTGTTCAAGATAAGCACAAGCATCTCATCTTCGCCCGAGGCGATTTCATCGATAAAAGCGCCATCTTTTGTGTGCCTGGCCAGGGTCTCGCCAATGTCATCCAGCCCGGTGATGGGCCCCAAGTTTTCATCGATCGACACCGAAGCCCCATATAGCTCTAGCTTGGTTTGATTGGCAAGATAGATGTCCAAATCGACGAAGGTGCGATTGTTATTTGTCACAGCTTCGGTCATGGCTTCATCTACCAGGGAGCGATCCCAAACGACGATAGCCGTTACAGGCGCGCCCTCGAGCATCACCATTTCTTCCCAGATTTCATCGGTGAGTTTAAATTGCAGGTCAGCCATAGTTGATTGCTATGCGAGTTGGACTTTTGACTAGAATAGCACGCGGCGGTAGCTCTGTCAATGGGTTTTGGCTCCCAACATCCAATTTCGCCGCGCTTTGGCAATACCCTCCAGCTGTTTTGCCAGATTTTCCTCATTGTTTTGCAGCAACGCATCTTGAAATGATGCTAATAGATTGATGTAGTTATCCACTGCCTCTAACACAGATTCTCTGTTTGTTAGTAGAATATCCAACAACATTTGCACATCGGATGCGGCCACCCGGGTGCTATCTCGAAAGCCAGTGGCTGCAACCTCCCACACAAGGGGATCGCTTGCAGCGACGTTCATGACATGCCACACCAGCGCGGACGCCCCCAGGTAGGGAAGGTGACTGATGGCGGCCACCAAACGATCGTGGCGTTGCGGTTCGAGGAGCATTGGGTGGGCGTGGATATGCGCCACCATTTCGTGAATCAAGGCCAGAGCCTGGTCTGATGTGCGGGGCAGGGGGCAAAGGACAAAGGTGCATCCATAATATAAGCCCGGTTCTGCGGCTTCTATTCCAGCTTTTTCTTTGCCGCACATGGGGTGTCCGCCCACCGGTTGAATATCCTCGGGCAAGTTGTCCATGGCTTGACAGATGCGCTCTTTTGTGCTTCCCATATCGAGTAGCACACAACCAGGCTTCATTAGTGGCCCCAGGTCGTTAATCTGGCGCAAGATGGTGCGTACTGGCGTAGCCAAAACCACCACATCCGCTACTGAGATGGCGGCCCGAATATCCATTGTAACGTCGTCCACGCAACCACTGGCCAGGGTTGAGTCAATCGCTTCGGGACGACGCACAATTCCGGTTACTTTGCGGCAATATCCCCGCAGATCATAACCAAGCGAAGCCCCCATCAGGCCCATGCCGACAATAACAACATGGGCGTCTCGAAGGTGTAATGGTGTGCTCATTGTTGAGAGGTAGTAATGGGAAATTGGTGGATCGATAAAAGCTCAGAGTAACATCACTTACAGACTTCGTCCCAAAGCTGCGGCCAAGGCGCGCAGGGACTCCATCAGTGCATGAAACCGCTTGGGTTTCAATGATTGGGCGCCATCGGAGAAGGCTTCTGCAGGTCGCGGATGCACTTCAATCATCAGGCCATCGGCGCCCGCAGCAATGGCGGCCTTGGCTACCGGGGCAACCAAACGCCATTTTCCAGTGCCATGACTGGGATCGCCAATGACGGGAAGGTGACTCAGATGTTTTAGCGCAGGAATGGCGTTAATATCAAAGGTGTTGCGGGTGTAGGTCTCATATGTGCGTATCCCTCGCTCCACCAGCATCACATTGGGATTCCCATTCGCCAGCACATACTCAGCAGACATAAGTAATTCCTGGATGGTTCCGCTGAGGCCGCGTTTCAAAAACACTGGCCGATCCACTTTGCCTACGGCTTGCAACAGCCTGTAGTTTTGCATGTTGCGGGCGCCGATTTGCAAAATATCTGCATAACTGGCGACCAGTTCGACCTCATCAGGAGCCATCACTTCGGTAATGATGGGCATATTGTACAGTTCGCGAGCCTCAGCCAGGTATTTTAGTCCCTCTTCGCCCAACCCTTGGAAGGAATATGGGGAAGAGCGAGGTTTGAAAGCGCCCCCACGCAAAATATGTGCGCCCGCTTCTTTGACAGCATGGGCGGTTTCTAATAACTGACTACGACTCTCGACCGAACAGGGCCCCGCCATAACCACAATCTGATTCCCACCGATCACCACATCACCGACTTCGATGATGGTATTTTGAGGATGAAACTCACGATTGGCCAGCTTAAAAGGCTCTGCCACCCGCACCACGCGTTCGACGCCTGGCATCACCTCAAAGGCGTTACGGCTTATGCGCCCGGTTTCTCCCACCAATCCAATAATCGTATGTGATTCACCTGAAGAAAGATGGGCCTCCAAACCTAATGCATCGACGCGTTTGAGAACATTTTGCAATTCATCTTTAGTGGCGGAAGGCTTCATAACGACAATCATGGCAATTTACTCCTTCGTATTCACAAAAAAGGGTAGCGAGACTGAGATCGCTCGATCACATCAAAACTTACAAAAACATCATGTGCGACTTTTCCGCGTCTTGCTAAATGGAAGGGCCTTCCCACAGTCTAATAAAAGAGGAACGACACCATACGCGATGTTCGTCCAGGCAAGCCCAGGTTCATCCATTATCGTCACTTTGCCGGCAAACAGGCGTTGATTTTCCTGAATGCGTCAAGGAAAAGTTGCATATTGGGTTCATGGAAGAAAATTTGGATGGCGTAATATCTGCAAGAAGGCAAAGGATAGTATTGGGTGCGTTCAGGAGTATGCTGACGCCGGTTCTGGTTCAGGCACGGTGCGATCCATCGCCTCGGCAATTCGTTTCACTTGTTGCACCAACTCAACAAAGCGCTCAGGCTTCAAGCTTTGCGGGCCATCAGAGAGCGCCTCTTCAGGACGTGGATGAACCTCCACAATAATGCCATCGGCGCCCGCAGCAATGGCGGCTCGGGCCATGGGCGTCACCGCATCCCAACGTCCGGTAGCATGGCTAGGATCGGCAATTACCGGAAGATGGCTCAATTGCTTAAGGATAGGCACTGCATTGAGATCGAACGTGTTGCGGGTGTATTTCTCAAAAGTGCGAATGCCTCGCTCACACAACATCACCTGATAATTGCCGCCAGAAAGAACATATTCGGCAGACATCAACAATTCCTCCATGCTATTCATCATGCCTCGTTTGAGAAGTACCGGACGCTGCACGCGTCCCACCGCATGCAGGAGACCAAAATTCTGCATGTTGCGCGCTCCAATCTGCAAAATATCAGCATATTCTGCAATCATGGCCACGGCGTCAGGCGTCATCACCTCGGTAATGATAGGCATGTTGTAGCGCTCTCGAGCTTCGGCCAGAATTTCCAACCCCTTTAGTCCCAATCCCTGAAAAGAATAGGGAGAGGAGCGCGGTTTGAAAGCCCCGCCGCGCAAAATGTGTGCGCCCGCCTCTTTGACAGCGTGCGCTGTCTCCAACAATTGGCTGCGACTTTCCACAGAACATGGTCCGGCCATGATGATGATTTCCGGGCCGCCAATAGGATACCCTCCAACCTGAAAAGTAGTATCATCGGGATGAGATTCACGGCTGGCCAACTTGAATGGTGCACTGATGGTGGTCAAGCGCTCCACGCCAGGCATCTTCATGAACTCATTAGGATTGATGCGACGCGTTTCGCCAACCACCGCCACAACGGTGCGTTCCTCGCCATAGATGGGATGTGGCGAAGCGCCGGCTTTTTGAACTTGTGCAATCACCGCACCGATCTCGGCTGCAGTGGAATTGGGTTTCATTATAATAATCATGATGTCACCTGTTACTGAAAATTGTTACTACTAAGGTAGCCCGGCTAGAAACCACGAAGACACGAAGCCACAAAGGCACGAAGAAAAGAAAAAGCTTTGAAATTCTTGGTGTTCTTAGTGTCTTTGCGCCTTTGTGGTGATTGAAGTCGGGTACGTTA
>CAZMDD010000038.1:0-37782 GCA_964565065.1 uncultured Caldilineales bacterium
CTCGGCGGGTTGACCGCGGGTCTAGGATTTCAGGTTCAAGGTTTGCTGGTTGAAGGTTGTGCCAGCTTGCGCGCACATCATGCGCCCGTGTGCGCGCCTCACGTGTCCGCCTACGCCCGCGGCTGAAGCCACGGGCTACCGTTGCGAAGCCCCGCCGGGGCCGCGCCTCCATCGTCCCTCGCCCTCCGCCCAAACATGAATGCAAGATGAAAAATCATCCTGCGGGGTGATTTTTTTGCTCTCAGGAAATCGTATAATGAAAGGTAGCTTAAAAGCGTTACCGGTCTTACATTCCCTGTCGCTCAAAAAGGAGGTTTATCGCGTTACGATGTTACTACTTTCTCCACACCACACAATGCTCGTTCTGAACCACCATTCCTTAGGAAATAGAAACCCTAATGGAGGAATTAAGTGAAACGTAAACAACTTATACTGTTGGTATTGGTGGTCATGCTGGCAATGACGCTCACCAGCGTTGCTTTTGCCGAAGGCCCGACCCATACACCACATCAGCAGGGCGACCACGAGGGGTGTGTCGCTTGTCATAATGGCATCGAAGATATTCGCCATCCTGACACGTTGATGTATCAGCAGATTCAGGCCATGGGTGAATGCACCGCCTGCCACGGCGGCGACGCTTCCATTACTGATAACGCGGATGCCGCCCACGCAGGAGATTTTTATCCTGACCCCGGCAGCATTTGGGTTGCGGATAAAACCTGCGGCAAATGCCATCCCGGCTACACCGAGCGCCTGATGCTTTCGCTGATGAACACCGAAGCGGGCAAGATTCAGGGTAATCTTCATGCCTGGGGTGTGATTCCTGGCGACGAAGACCAAAAGGTCAAGTATGCCAACTACACCCTGGATGACGCTGACGGTCAAGTTCCCTCTGCCGGAACCGATGCCTACAAAGCGTACATGAAAGAGGTCATCTCCCAGTATCCTGACCAGTTCCCCACCCATGTGGATGAAATGCCCAATCCCACGGTGGAAGAAATTGTTCAGGACCCGGCTAAAGCTGGTTTCACCTACCAGCGACAGCAGTGCCAACGCTGCCACGTGGGCGTACAGCCTCGCACCAAACGTGGTGACTGGCGCGGCACCGGTTGCTCCTCTTGCCACATCCCTTACAGCAACGAAGGCTACTACGAGGGCGGCGATCCCACCATCCCCAAGGATGAGCCGGGCCATGTGCTGGTTCACAGCATCCAAGCCACTCGCGATGCCAAAGTTACTGTCAACGACATCACCTACTCCGGCATTCCCGTAGAAACCTGCAACTCCTGCCACAACCGCGGCAAGCGCATCGGCGTTAGTTACGAGGGCATCATGGAGTTCCCCTATGGCACACCCTTTGATGAAACAGGTATGGGACAGCCCAAGCTGCACACCAAAAAATACCTCTACATCAAGGATGACCTGCATCACTCCATGGAAAGTCGGCCCGAGAATCCCGAAGGGGGTATGTTGTGCCAGGATTGCCACACCAGCATCGAAATGCACGGCGATGGCAACATGCCCGGCACGACGCTGGCTCAGGTCGAAATCGAATGTGCTGACTGCCACGGCACACCTGACCAGTTCCCCTGGGAGCTGCCCCTGGGTTACGGCGAGGAATTGCTGAACAAACCGATGGATGGCGAGCGGGGTCTGGGCATGGAACAGCCCGATAACAAGACCTACTTTGGTACTGAGTACGACCCCAAAGATGGTTTCTTGCTGACCACTCGCGGCAATCCCTTCGAGAACGTGGTCAAAGATGGCAAAGAGGTTATCGTGCATTCGGCCAATGGACTGGACTTCAAAGTTCCGCTGCTCAAGCAAATCAAGATGGACGGAACCTGGAAGAGCAAGGATGCCGAAGTGGCCATGGATTCGGTGGGCGCTCACATGGAGAACATGGAGTGCTACACCTGCCATGCCGACTGGGCTCCCCAGTGCTATGGTTGCCATGTCACCATGGATTATTCCGAAGATAAATCGGATAACGACTGGGTTGCTCGTGGTAATGCGCATCTGGCCAACGGTCTCAACGACATGACCATCAAATCGCCCGGCAAAGCCAAAGAGGGACGCTCCTACCTGCGCTGGGAAAATCCCATTCTCGGCGTCAATGGCGAGGGACGGGTCACACCGCTCATTCCTGGCTGCCAGGTCATCTTCACTGTGGTCGGGCCCGATGGCACGAACCTGGTTCACAACCAAATCGCCCGCACCGATCCCTTTACCGAGGGAGCGGGCGAAGAGGGGCAGCGCGGCATGGATATGTCGCCGGTGCAGCCGCACACCTCCGGGCGTCATGCCCGCACCTGCGAATCCTGCCATAATGATCCCAAAGCTCTGGGCTACGGCGTTGGCGGCGGGCAGTACCTGACCGGCTACGACAAGGGTCTGGTGGTGGATTTGGTGGATGTCGAGGGCAACGTGCTCTCCAGCAATGCCCAGTACCAGATTCAACCCATCGAAGACCTGCCCATGGATCTGGCGCAGATTGTCGACCCTGAGACTGGCAAGCAGATGATGACTGTTGGTTCACACTGGCCCGCATCTGGCCCGCTGAACGAAGACCAGCGCACCCGCATGGAGCGCGCGGGCCTGTGCATGGGTTGTCATCAGAACATGGTGGATTCCGCCTTCTGGACCGACGCAGTCATTGCCAAGTATGGTAAAATCACCACCAGCGAAGAGCACATCAACATGCTGAACCAATTGGTGCATGATGCTGTCGCCTCAGGTGATGAAGAAGCTGTTGCCAAGTACGAAGAGGCCATCAAGAAGCTGGAAGCCTCAGAGTCTGAGCTGAAAGCTGCCGAAAGTAAGGCCAAAGAAGCCCAAGCCACAGCCGATGCTGCGCAGATGGAAAAGAAGAGCCTGGAAGCAGAGCTCGAAAAAGCCAAAGCAGCAGCCAACGTGGAACAGGCTCCCGCCCCCGAAAAAGGTGGCTCCAGCACCATGGCCATGATTTTGGCCGCGCTGGTCGGCCTGGTTGTAGGCGGCGGCGTTGCCTTTGCCCTGAAGAAATCCAAGTAAGACCGAATAATTCCTGAACTGGCTCGCGCAGGCGTTCGCACCGCTGGCCCGGGTCGGTTCATTGTTGTATCCTTGCAGGTGTCCAGGTGTCATCGATGTCTGGACACCTGTGCCATCCTTGCCCGCTGTAACAATAGACCGTTTTTATGCGACAGGTGCATGCTTGTGCGCATCATGCCCGCAGATGGCGACAGTTAGCCTTTTGTCTCTGGGCTACGGTCAAGCGTCGCAAAATCACGCCCTCATTTTTCAATTTCCTTATCACCGTAACTGCCCAGGCCTCTGCCTGTTTTTTGCTACAACAGTTCCTTATCACCCTCTCTTATTCTTATGAACTCAACAAATCTCGCAAAGAAAACAACCCATTGGTGGCGCTGGCTGATTGCTGCGGGCGCAGCCCTGATTGTTGCCGTTGGTGTCTGGTTTGCGCTAATGCACTTGCCAGCTTTTGGCAAATCGGACACACAGCCCAATGCCTCAGCTTCGGCTAAACCCACTGTGCAACCCGCTCCCACGCCCCAAGGCGCTGACTTACCCATGGATGATTTCACCAAGTTGGCGCTGGACAAGGCCAAGCAGGGCGATATCGATGGCTCGCTGGAAGCCTTCTCGGTGGCCATTGCCGCCAATCCCGAAGGTGCGTCCATCCCACATTATTATCGGGGATTGGTTTATATCGAAGATGGGAAAATCAACGAAGCTGTGGAGGACTTTAGCAAGGCAATCGAAGAGGATGGGCATTTTCCGCAGGCCTACGCGGCTCGCGGCACAGCTTATCTCATGCTGACCCGGCCTGCCAAAGCAGCCGAAGATTTCAACAAAGCCCTGCAACTGGACCCCAAAAATCCAACAACCTATGTGAATCGGGCCCGGGCCCTGATGGGATTGAAAATGTACAGCGAAGCGGAGGATGATTTGAATACCGCCATCGAGTTGAGTCCCGGACTGACTGCGGCCTACTTCAATCGTGGCGTGCTGCGCATGATGCAGGAAGACAAAGAGGGTGCTCTGGAAGATTTCAATAAGTGCATCAGCATCAATCCCAATGCACCTGCCCCCTACTTCAATCGGGCGGTGGCTTACATCGAATTGGATGACAAAAAGGCGGCAGCCACCGACTTGGCTATCTATCTCACCCTTTCAAAGGATGAAGAGGGCAAACACCAGGCCCGCTCCCTACTGGATTCTCTTACCGGCACACAGGGCGAAAACGTGCCTCCCCCCACATCCACACCCGCAAACTAAGCAGACTCCCCAAATATCTTAAGTAGCTGCACATTTGAAACTTGAGAAAAGCGCTGGGCATTCAGACGAACATGGACGAAGATTGACGAAGATAGACGATGGTTCGCTTCGTCCACCTTCGTCTGATGAGTTGTAATCCTCTACAAGACTCATTTTAAATTCATTAAAAAATAATCCACGCGCTTAAACAGGTCTGTTCAGCATTGGTTACGAAACAGCGTACGCCAAATGGATAGTGTTTTGCCCCTGTTTGGACATTTTGCATAGCGCTATTTTTAGGTATCATTAAGATAATGGTTTGGTGCGTCCACTGCTCGTTTCGGGCGCAGTTCAAGTTTATATTTTTTTCTTCTCAGCAATAAGGAGTGACATATGACAGGCGCTCCCTCTGCAGGACTTTCTGCAGAACCAAAAGCAACTTATTTCAACACCAGCTACACGCTTAAATCCTGGCTGTTTACCACCGACCACAAACGAATTGCCCTTTTGTATTTGTTGGTGGCTTCAGGTTTTGCTGCACTGGGCGGAGCCGCAGCCTTGCTTTTACGATACGAGCTTGTTACGCCGCAACAGGAGCTCTTGCAAGACCTCTACGCCCGGCTTTTTACGGTACATGGCGGGGCCATGGTTTTTCTCTTCATCTTGCCCGCCATGCTGGGGGTCTTGGCTAACTTTTTGCTGCCACTGATGCTGGGGGCAGAAAATATGGCGCATCCCCGCCTGAACCTGCTTTCCTTTTATCTTTATGCCGTGGGCAGCAGTGTTGCAGTGGCCGAAATCACCTATGGCGGCTCCGATGCCGGATGGAACTTCTTCGCACCTTACAGCACACAATTCACCGATGCCCGCATCTTGCCCGGCCTGACCCTGCTGCTTTTGGTGAGCGTTGGCATGGCTCTGATGGCCTACAACATTTTTGCCACCGTTCAAAAGCGTCGCATCAGGGGCATGCGACTCGAAAAACTGCCCATGACTGTTTGGGGGTTCTATGTGGCCAGCAAAGCGATGCTGGTGGGAGCGCTATTCATGTTGGTGTGGATTATTCTTACTGCGACTTTCCGCGAAATGTCGTTGGGCTATGTCAGCTATAATCTGGATGTGACACAACAATTGTTGGTACACAGTTTTTGGATTTACGCTCACACCACCATCTACATGCTCATGCTGCCCGCCATTGGCATTGTTGCCGACATTGTAGCCACGTTCGCTCGCCGGCCACTGTTCGGGCGCACCGGCGTGAGGCACTCCATGATGGGCTTGGCAGTACTCACATCTCTCAGTTGGGGTATTCATCTCTTTACCGGCGCACAATGGTCTTTGCTGAATCTGTTCTTCTCGCTGCTGGCTTATCTTGGTGCGGTGCCTCTGGCTGTGATTATTCTGAGCCTGTTCAATACCTTGCGACAAGGTAAAACCTCGGGCAATGCTGCCATGGTTTTTGCGTATGGCGTTTTGATGTCGTTGGCACTTTACTGGGCCAGCAGTCTGGCGCTTTATTCGCCGCTGACCGCCCAGGCGCTGCTGAATACGCAGTTTGAATCAGCAAACTTTCATTTTTTGATGTTGGGCGTGGTAACCATGGCCTTTTTGGCTGCGATTCATTTTTGGTGGCCCAAAGCCACGGGCAAACAGTATTCCGAATTTTGGGCCAAAATCAGCGCCTGGAGCATGATTTTTGGCATTTTGGGCCTGCTGCTGCCCGGTTTGCTGCTGGGATTACAGGGAATGCGCACCCGTGTGGTGGCTTATCCCGCTGGCTGGCAGATGCTCAACCAACTGGCCAGTACCAGCAGCCTGCTCATCGCTTTGGGATTTGCCTTGCCCGGGCTCTACTTCCTTTTCGCCATCCTTGGCGGCAAGGATAGTGACAACAATCCCTGGGAAACCGAAGGGTTGGAGTGGCGCACCACTTCGCCGCCACCCCCGCAAAATTTCAGTTCTGAGATGTTGAAATAATCGCCCTGTCTCCTGGCAACTTACGAGGAAACTATGTCACAAATTTTTCATCCATCTATTAATCTGATAGCCAAAGTACTGGTGCTGGTGACCCTTTTGGGCGTTATTCTGGCCGGGGCTATCCTTTATCTGTTTGTGCGTTCCCCATACATGCGGGTGGATCATGTGGCCCGGGCCCAACCGGTGCTCTTCAGTCACGACCATCATGTAGGTGATTTGGGGCTGGATTGCCGCTTTTGCCATGTGAATGTAGAACGCAGCGGTTTTGCCGGTGTTCCCTCCACCGATATTTGCATGGGCTGCCATTCGCAAGTCTGGGCCGATAGCAGCGCCATTGCGCCCGTCAAAGAGAGTGCCGACACCCACACCCCCATCGCCTGGAATCGGGTGAACAGCCTGCCCGATTACGTCTACTTCGATCATAGCATTCATGTGAACAAAGGAGTAGGCTGCGAAGAATGCCACGGGCGCATCGACACCATGGGCCTGACACGCCGCCAGGAAAATCTCTCCATGGAATGGTGTCTGAATTGCCATCGCAACCGGGCTGAAGTCTTGCGCCCCAAGGATGAAATTTTCTCCATGGGCTATCAGCCCCCCCAAGACAAAGCTGCACGCCAAGCTTTGCAGGCTGAATTGGTCGAAACCTATCACATCGACATGAATCCCGAACATTTCAACCTGGCAGATTGTTCTATTTGCCATCGTTAATCCTGCCTTTATCATCAGCCGCTTTTTATGGCTACTCACCTAATCGAGAAGGTGACTATGGACAAAGATCGACTTAACATTGCCGACCTGCGGAAGCGTCTGGCCGGAAAATCTGGCAAGACTTATTGGCGAAGCTTTAACGAAATCGCCGAAACTGAAAGCTTTAAGGAATTTCTGCATCAGGAGTTTCCCGCGGGCGCAGCATTCATGGAAGATGGCGTTAGTCGCCGGACATTCCTGAAAGTGATGGGAGCCTCGATGGCATTGGCCGGGCTGACCGCCTGCACTGCCACCAATCCCGAAAAAATCGTGCCCTACGCAGATGCGCCCGAGGAAGTCGTTCCCGGAACGCCACTCTTCTTTGCCTCGGCCTTCCCGCTGGGAGGCTATGGCCTGGGCATTCTGGTCGAAAGCCACGAGGGCCGTCCCACCAAAATCGAGGGCAACCCCGATCATCCGGCCAGCCTGGGAGCCACCGATGTTTTCGCCCAGGCCGCCATCCTCAACCTTTACGATCCCGACCGCTCGCGGCAGCCCAAACAAAAGGGCATGGTCAAAACAATGACCGATTTCAGCAAAGCCCTGAGTCAGGAACAAAAAAGCTGGGGGCAAGGGGATGGGGTGCATTTGCTCACCCAAACCATTACTTCGCCCACCCTGGCCAGTCAGATTCGAGCCTTTTTAGAAAAATATCCGGCTGCGCAATGGCATGTCTACGAGCCCGCTGGCCGCGAAAATGTGAATCTGGGAGCAGAACTGGCCTTTGGCGAGATGGTCGAGACCCAATACCACTTCGATAAAGCCAAAACAGTGCTTTCGCTGGATGCCGATTTCCTTTCCACCGGCCTTGGCAACGTGCGCTACGCCAAAGATTTTATGCGCCGTCGCCGTGTGGCCGACAAGCCAGAACATGAGATGACCATGAACCGGCTGTATGTGGTCGAGGCAGCCCTGAGCAACACCGGCATCATGGCTGACCATCGTTTGCCGCTGCGGGCCACCGAAATCGAAACCTTTGTCCGGGCCCTGGCCCGCACACTGGGGCTTGACGTGCAAGGGGGCCAGGCTGCCGACTACAGCAACTGGATGCGTGTGTTAGTAGAGGATTTGCAAGCCAGCGCCGGTGAAAGCATCGTTATTGCCGGTGAGCATCAACCGCCCGCAGTCCACGCCCTGGTACATGCCATCAACCAAGCCCTGGGCAACGTAGGCAACACCCTCACCTACACCGAACCGATTGATGCCAACCCCATCAACCAGACCGAATCCTTGCAAGCCCTGACCGAGGCCATGCGCTCCGGCGACGCCAAAGCGGTGATTATGCTGGGGGGCAATCCAGCCTACACCACCCCCGCTGACCTTGGCTTTGCCCAAGCGCTGCAAAAAACACCCTTCAGCCTCTATCTGGGAGCATCCATCGATGAAACCGCAAGCCTCGCCCAGTGGCACATCCCCCGCAGTCATTTTCTCGAAAGCTGGGGCGATATTCGGGCCTTCGATGGCACCACCACCCTCATCCAACCCATCATCGAGCCCCTGTACGACTCCCTTTCCGACATCGAGCTGGTGGCCATGCTGCTGGGCGAAAGTGAGCCCAACGGCCACGATTTGGTCAAAGCTTATTGGCAAGAACAGGCCAACGCCGAACATTTTGATAAATTCTGGCGCAAAACCTTGAACATGGGCATTGTCGAGGGTAGCCAAGCCGCGGCCAAGCAGGTGCAAGCCTCGGTGGCTTCGGTGGCCACCTCCGCCACCATCCCATCCTCCGATATGGAAATTATTTTCAGGCCTTCACCCAGTGTATGGGATGGTCGCTTTGCCAACAACGGCTGGTTGCAGGAAGTTCCCAACTCGGTGACCAAACTCACCTGGGATAACGCAGCACTGCTGGCCCCGGCCCTGGCCGAACGCCTGAACCTGATGGATGGCGATGTCATCCGCCTGAATTATTTTGGCAACTGGGTCGAAGCGCCCGTACTCATCACCCCCGGCCACGCCGATAACTCGGTGACCGTACATTTGGGTTACGGGCGTCAAATCGTCGGTCGGGTAGGACAAGATGTGGGCTTTAACGCCTACCAAATTCGCAACAGCGCCCGTCCCTGGCAAGATACCGGACTGGTTATCACCTACACCGGTCAAACCTACCCTCTGGCCCGCACCCAGGATCATCAGTTGATGGAAGGGCGCCCCCTGGTTATTGGCAGCACCCTGGATGAATTCAAGAAAAATCCTGAATTCGTCAAGGAAGAAACTGAATACGAACACATCACCATGTATCCTGACATGGCCTACGATGGCTACGCCTGGGGCATGAGCGTAGATCTGAGCGCCTGCATCGGCTGCAACGCCTGCGTAGTAGCCTGCCAGGCCGAAAACAACATCCCGGTGGTAGGCAAGGTCGAAGTCATGCGCAGCCGCGAAATGCAATGGATGCGCATTGACCGCTACTTCATCGGCGACATGGATAATCCCGAAGTGGTGCAGCAACCTGTCATGTGCCAGCAATGCGAGGGCGCCCCCTGCGAGGTCGTTTGTCCGGCAGCGGCCACCGTTCACAGCCGCGAAGGCCTGAACGACATGGTCTACAATCGCTGCATCGGCACACGCTACTGTGCCAACAACTGCCCCTACAAAGTCCGGCACTTCAACTTCTTCCAATATGTCGATGTTCAGGAACCCTCGCTGCAACTGATGCGCAACCCCAACGTTACGGTGCGTTCCCGTGGTGTCATGGAAAAATGTACCTTCTGCGTGCAGCGCATCAATCAGGCCCGCATTACCGCCAAGAAGGAAAATCGCACCATTCGTGATGGCGAAGTCCAGACAGCCTGCCAGGCGGTGTGTCCCACCGAAGCCATTGTCTTCGGCAACATCAAAGATCCTGAAAGCCAGGTGGCCAAGCTCAAGAGCAGTGCGCTGGATTACGAGCTATTGGGCGAGTTGAACATCAAGCCTCGCACCACCTATCTGGCCCGGCTGAAGAATCCCAACCCCAAACTCGCGGAGGTGTAGCGTTATGGCCGCCAAGACAGATTACGCAGAGGTTCCGGTCATTGCCCCGGGACATTCCTACGCTTCAGTTACCGATAAAGTCAGTGGCGTTATTCTGACCAAGAAAACCCCCAAGGGCTGGTTACTGGGCTTTGGCATCGCCTTTTTGTTTATGATGCTGATGCTCTTTTCGTTGACCGTGCTCTTTGCCAAAGGTGTGGGCGTTTGGGGCCTGAATAACACCGTTGCCTGGGGTTTTGCCATTGTCAACTTTGTGTGGTGGGTGGGTATCGGCCATGCCGGAACCCTGATTTCCGCCATCCTGTTACTCTTCCGGCAAGAGTGGCGCAGCTCCATCAACCGCTTTGCCGAAGCCATGACCATTTTTGCCGTGGCCAATGCCGGACTTTTCCCCATCATTCACACCGGGCGCCCGTGGCTGGCCTACTGGCTCTTCCCTTATCCCAGCATGCTCAAGCTGTGGCCGCAATTCCGTAGCCCCTTGCTGTGGGATGTGTTCGCCATTTCGACCTATGTCACCATTTCGTTGCTATTTTGGTATTTGGGGCTGATTCCCGATTTTGCCACGCTGCGCGATGTGGCCGACAACAAGCTGGTGCGGCGCATCTACGGCATTATGGCATTGGGATGGCGGGGTGCTGCCCGACACTGGTCTCAGTACAATCGGGCCTCGTTGCTGTTGGCTGCCCTGGCTACGCCCCTGGTGGTCTCGGTGCATAGCGTGGTGAGTTTCGATTTTGCTGTGGGCTCTGTTCCAGGATGGCACACCACCTTCCTGCCGCCCTACTTTGTTTCGGGCGCGATCTTTTCCGGTTTTGCCATGGTCATCACATTGGCCATTCCCATCCGCAAATTCTACCACATGGAAGACTTCATCACAGACCGGCATCTTGAAAACATGGCAAAAATTATGCTGGCCACTGGGCTGATTGTCTTTTATGCTTACATCATGGAAGTCTTCTTTGCCTGGTACAGCGGCAATCATTACGAAAAATTTATGATCTACAACCGCATGACCGGGCCCTACGCCCCATTCTACTGGGCGCTGATCTTCTTCAATGGGGTAATGCCGCAACTGCTTTGGTTCAAAAAGGTGCGGCGCACCACCTGGATGCTTTTCCCCATTGCCATTGGCGTAAACATTGGCATGTGGCTGGAGCGTTTCATCATTGTTGTCACCAGTTTGCACCGCGAGTTTCAGCCCGCCACCTGGGCACACTACGCCGGCACATTCTGGGATTGGAGTCTTTACATCGGCACGCTGGGGTTCTTTGCCACCCTGCTCTTCCTCTTCCTGCGCAGTATGCCTATGATCAATATGTTTGAGATGAAGGAACTCATCCATCACGTATCGCATCGGGGCAAGGAGCATTAAATGATGTCTGAATCTCTTTATGGCCTTATGGCTAAATTTAATTCTCCCGAAGAGGTGCTGGCAGCCACTCGTGCCGCCCGCGACGAGGGATACAGAGCCATGGAAGCTTATTCCCCCTTCCCGGTGGAGGGATTGGATGAGCTGCTGGACTACAAACCGACCATCCAGTATTGGGTGCTTATTGGCGGTATTGTGGGAGCCATCACCGGCTTTGCGTTGCAATACTACGCTTCGGTGATTTCCTATCCCATCATCATTGGCGGACGACCATTCAACAGTTGGCCAGCTTTCATCATCATCATATTCGAGCTTACCATCCTTTTTGCCGGAATCACAGCCGTTTTTGGCACATTGGGCCTTAGCGGCTTTCCCATGCCCTATCATTCTGTGTTCAATGTCGAAGATTTCCGGCAGGTTTCCCGCGATAAATTTTTCCTGTGCATCGAATCGCAAGACCCCAAATTCGATGCCAACCGAACGCGGGCCTTTTTGGAAAGCATGAATCCTGAAGATGTCACCGAAGTGAAACCTTAGCGAGGGAGATTGCCATGCAACACACCAAACTCACTGTAAAAAATCGCTACAAGGCAGGTCTGGTTCTGGCAGTCTTCAGTCTGGCCCTGTTTTTAACCAGTTGTACCATGGATATGCGGCATCAGCCTCATTTTGAGTCCTACGAGTCGACAACCTTTTTTGCCGATGGCAGCTCAGTGCGCCCGTACATCGAAGACACCGTGGCCCGCGGGCATGCCCAACTGGACGATGCTCTGTACACCGGCATGGAAGATGGCGCTTATGTCGAGACCTTTCCTTTTGCCATTGACAAAGCTGCCATACAGCGTGGCCACGAACGCTACGACATCTACTGCGCCCCCTGCCACGGCATGACCGGCGAGGGGGATGGCATGGTGGTGCAACGTGGCTTCAAAGCGCCACCATCTCTCAATCAGGAGCGCCTGCGCGAAGCCCCTCCCGGCTACTTCTACTACGCCATTGACCAAGGCTTTGGCGCAATGCCCAGCTACGCCAATCGCATCCCGGTGCGTGACCGCTGGCTTATTATCGCCTACATTCGAGCTTTGCAGCTTAGCCAGCACGCCTCCGTCGCCGATTTGCCCCTGGCCGATCAAGGCAAAGTGGAGGCTGCACAATGAAGGAGCAAACCATGAACGACCTGAAAGCTGACGACAAATTATTGAGTCGTTTGCAATCATTTCAAAAAAACGCCCTGCTAATCGGTGTGGCCGGATTTGTGCTACTGGCTATTGGCTACTTTTTGGAGTCTGAAACCTTCTTCATCTCTTATTTGATCGGCTGGGTTTTCTGGATGCAAGTGGCACTGGGCGGCTTATTGCTGCTCTTAATCCAAAACACCATTGGCGGGCGCTGGGGTGTGATTGTGCAACGTCTGGCCGAAGCTGCCACGGCGACCCTGCCTCTGCTGGCAGCGCTCTTCCTGGTCATCGTTGTCGGCATTCCCCATCTTTATCACTGGGCCCATGCCGATGCCGTGGCACACGATGCCCTGCTTCAGGCCAAAGCACCTTATCTCAATGTGCCCTTCTTCCTGGTGCGAGCGATCATCTACTTTGCCATCTGGATTGGTGCAGCCACCTTGCTACGCAACTGGTCGGCGCAACTGGACCAAGCGCCCGATGACGAAAATATTCGCAAAAAACTGCGCAATCTCAGCTCACCCGGCATCCTCATCTTCGGCTTTACGGTCACCTTTGCCTCGATTGACTGGATGATGTCGCTGGAGCCCCACTGGTACTCCACCATCTACGGCATGAGCTTTGGTGTCAGCGCCATGACATCGGGATTCGCATTCCTGATCGTTGTACTCATGCGCATGATCAAATACAAACCGTGGAACACCCTGGTCAAAACATTGGATGTAAGTGACCTGGGCAACTGGCTACTGGCCAGCGTCATGCTGTGGGCCTACCTGCTCTTCTCGCAATTCCTCATCATCTGGGCCGCCGACCTGCCCGAAGAAACCACCTGGTATCTGGCCCGAACCGCAGGTGGGTGGCAATGGATAGCCATCGGCAACGTGGCCCTGCACTTCTTCCTGCCCTTCTTCTTCCTCCTGGTGCGGGGAACCAAAAAAGCACCGGCCCGCCTGTGCAAAGTTGCAGCCTTCGTCTTGCTCATGCGCTTTGTTGACCTTATTTGGATGATTATGCCCGCGTTCTCCCCCGGCAAATTGGCCATTCCCTGGCTTTCGGTCGTGGCTGTGATAGCCATCGGAGGCCTGTTCATGGCCATCTTCCTGCAACAAATAACCCGCAGCAACTTCCTGCCATCCTACGATTCCCGTCTGCCCATTCACGACGCAACCGAGGAGGTGAGCAGCCATGCCCACTAAACCCAGCCATCCCGGATACGAATCTGCCAACATGGGACAAGCCTTTATTCTCATGGGGCTCATCTTGGTGGTAGCAGCAGCCCTGCTCTTTGTGGCCCTGGACGGCACCTTGGCTGCTCCCACCATCAAAGGCTACCCTGTGGACACATCCAGCTTTAAGGAACCGGTATTGCAATATGACCCCGTTGCCGACCTGGCTACTTATCAGGCGCAGCAGGCTGAGCTACTGAATAGCTACGGCTGGAAAGATAAAGCTGATGGCGTTGCCCACATTCCCATCGACCGAGCCATTGATTTGATATCCGAACAGGGATTGCCCGTTCGTGAATCCGCACAATAACCAGGTGATTGAATTATGCCCACAACTTTACCTTTAGCAGGCAGTGTTTTCTCCATAACTGCCTCTGTCAACATCCTCTTGCTGCTAATGCTGGCTGTTGGCTTTTTGGCGGCTGCCGCGGTGATCGTGCTGGCTCTGCGGGCGCTAACGACCCAATCTGTCATTCCCGCGGACGCCGGAAAAGAGCGCTTGCCCCTGATGTGGTCGGCAGTCATCGGCATTTTGGTTCTGGCCATCTTCCTGGGCTCCTCCGCGCTGTACCTTAAAAGCGTTTCTGAACCAGAGGCTGCCGAAGATGTGATTGTCGTAGCCAAAAACTGGCTATGGAAATTCCAACACGCACCTGACGGCAAAGGAGAAATCGACGAACTTCACATGGCTGCTGGCAAGCCGGTGCGTCTGATTATGACTTCGCAAGATAGCACCCACAGCATCTTTATTCCCAAACTCAAGCAGCAGCAAGCCATTCTACATGGTCAGTTCACCTCGATGCTTCTAAAAATCGACGAGACAGGTGAGTACCCATTCTTCACCTCGGAATACAGTGGCGCCGGCTACACCAACATGGCAGGCAAAATCATCGTCATGGAAGCCGCAGATTACGACGCGTGGCTGGCAGGTCAGACAGCGGCCAAGCCCGCCACGCCCGCTGAGGGCGGCCAGGAAGGTACTGGCGGCCTGGCAGCCGAAGGTGAGGCCATCTTTGCCGCCAACGGATGCAACGGCTGTCACAGCGACGCTGACTCTCCGGTGGCGCCCACCCTGAATGGCATCGCAGGCAAAGAAATTACCCTGGCCGATGGCAGCACCGTTACCGTAGATGAGACCTATTTGCATGAGTCCATCGTTGACACCGGCGCCAAAGTTGTCGAAGGCTACAACGACATCATGCCCAAAAACTATGGCGATGACCTGAATGAAGAACAAATTAAGGCCCTGGTAGCCTACATTCTCTCGCTGAGCGGCACACAACCGGCAGCGCCCGCAGCCACCGCAGCGCCCGCAGCCACCACAGCACCCAAAGCCACCACAGCACCGAAAGCCACCGCAGCGCCCAAAGCCACCGCCACGCCCGAAACCCAACCACAAACCCCCGCGGCCAGCGCTGGCGACCAAGAGCTGAACCCCGATGCCATGGCCATCTACTCAGCTAACGCCTGCAATGCCTGTCATGGCCAAAATCTCGAAGGCATGATTGGCCCCAATCTGGCAGGCCTGAATGCCGACTATGTCAAGCAAACAGTGCGGGATGGCATCGAAGGAACTGCCATGACCGCTTACGGGCCCGATAAAATCAGCGATGCCGATTTGGATGTTCTGGCCACAGGCATCTACAACCTGGCACTTTCCGCCACCGGCATGAAGGTCAATCCCAAAGTGCAAGAACATCTGGAAACCGCGGCGGCAGCATTCCAGGCAGGTGACCGCGACGGTCTCAAGAGCGCTCTGGACTCGGCACTGAAATCTTGCGGCCAGATGGGCGGTCAGGTCATGCTCAAAACCATGTTGCGCAAGGTCGATGAGGGGGATGACGCCTATCTGCAATCACGCTTCACCATCCTGCTCGGGCCCGCCGCAGCCTCTTCTGATGCAGCGTCGGCTGAAACTGGCAGCAATGATTCTGCCAGCACCGACAACGCTTCTGGCGACCCTGTCGCAGGCGAGGCCATCTTTGTGGCCAATGGCTGTGATGCCTGCCACGGCGACAAAGACACCGTGGTTGCCCCCACGCTGCACGGCATCTTTGGCAAAGAAATCGAGCTGGCCGATGGCAGCACCGTGACCATCGATGAAGCCTATCTGCACGAATCCATTATTGACCCCCAAGCCAAATTGGTTAAAGACTACGGGCCCCTCATGCCGCCCAGCTACCAAACCCTGGATGAGCAAGCCCTGCTGGACATGATTGCCTACATCCGCTCACTCACCCCCTGACCCCAACCCCATCGCCACCCAAAAGAGGGATGCAGCCAATGTTGCATCCCTCTTTTTAGTTGTGGTACAAATAAACACCCAACTGATGTTACGCAATTTGATACTGCCACGGCTGCGAGCCTTCCTCTTTTGTTGCCTGCCCAGCGAGGAATGGACGATAAGAGGAAAAGAGAGGAAGCGAACCATCGTCACTATTTGTCATAATGCGCATCTACTCAGCACTTTCGAAAACCTGCACACTCCTGGTCGATTCATCTTATGCCTTCCAAAACACCCCTTCTGCTGTTTCTGCTGCTAGTGAGCTTCCTGTTGCTGCATCCAGCCTATGCCGATGGCGGGCCGCCCTACAATCCTCTGCAACAGCCTCCACCGCAATCCAACTACGGCATGGACATGATGGGCCCCAGTTGGCAATGGACTTTTCCGCGCGAAGCCGCCACACCTCGCCTCGATGGCGCTATCCGCGAAGATTTGATGGATGAACTCTTTCGCAAAAGCTGGGCCGCGGGCGTGCGCAGGGCCCGCATCGCTACCCTGTGGTGTTTTGTACAGCCGGAGCGCCATCGCTACGATTGGGAACCTGTGGACATTGCCTATCAACTGGCCAGCAATTACGGCATGACCGTTGTGCCCGAGATTTTCTACACGCCCGACTGGGCCGCGTTGGGCTTCGATGTTAGCGCAAATTGCACAAACAACGACTACCCGCGCAACATTCCGCCCCAAAACATGGATGATTGGTCCGATTTCATGGCGACCATTGTGCAGCGCTACGGCGCGTATGGCAAAAATCAGGCACACGACTGGGAAATCTGGAATGAGCCTGACCTGTGGGAATTCTGGTTTGTACCCTCAGCCCCCAACAAGGATGGTGTACCCACTTACGCCCGCCTGCTCAAGCGTGCCAAAGCGCAAATCGATGCTCACGATACCCGCGGACGCTTACTTTTAGGTGGCATGTCTGATATTTACGGGCACAAATTCATCAAGCGGCTCATGGCATTGGAGGGCGAGCTGGATGTAAGCGAAGATATCGATGTGGTGGCCCTGCACATCTTTAGTGCTCATCTGACCAAAATTCGGGCCATCAAAGAAGCATTGGGCGATCATCACTACGATTTATGGGCCACTGAACTCAACAATCGGATTGATTGGACAGAAGAGACCCCGCCCGAAAAACTAAGCAAACTCTACGCAGATATTGCCAGCGAGGGCATTACAAAATCCTTTTGGTTCAAATCTCGAACCAGCAAATGGGGCCCTGGCATCTTCAAAAACCAGGGCAACTTATGGGATGCCCAGCAATTCGAGCTCAGCCCTTTCTATCAAACATTCCACCAACAAACCTTTCCGCAGCGACTAGCTGCTGCCCCAACACTCCTGGGCCCGGGCTCCCGTCCCTTGCAGCAGCCACGTCCGGTTTTTAGCTGGCAGCGGCCTGCGCCCGGAGATTTTGCCATTGCCGGTTACAAGCTCCAGGTGGATAATAGCCTTTTTCATGGGAATGCCTATTTCACTTCTCCAGAACTCGATCTTTGGATTCCCGCCGGGCATCTGACTTTTACACCGTTGCAAATGACGCATGGCCGCGGTACCGTTGCTGATACACCTGCTGCGCCCCCCACCTTGCCCCAGATGCACTTCCGGCCCGCTGCGCCCCTGCCACCAGGACATTACACCTGGCGTGTGGCTGCGGTGGATGTGCAAGGCAATGTCGGACAGTACTCTTTGGCATTACCACTGCACATCGAGGCCGGCCCGCAACGTCTTTATCTGCCCCTGATGCAATGAGCAAGGGTTGCTATGTCACTGACTGGTGAGCGGGAGCGGCAAAGTTCTTTCAGCTTCCCTGACTCTCAGACATCTTGCTTTGCGGCTCTTTTTGGTGTAGCATGAATAACGGTGGCCAGCTTCCCGCGGGCGCATGATGCGCAGGCGTGTGCCAACGAGGCCTCAGAAATTTTTACGGCTCACAACTCACTAAAATGCTCACTTCTCTTCTGGCCGTATTGGCCGCAATGCTTACCTTTTTCGGTATCTGGCTCTGGCCCGAGGCAACGGCGCAACCCTGGGCGCGGTGGCTGGCGCTGACAGGCGTGCTGCTGGGGAGCTATAGCTTTTGGCGCACCGAGCAGGCTTGGCCGCGGCCTGTTGTGCCTGTGCTGCCGAGGATGGATGTGGTTCGATGGCGGCGCTGGCTGGGGCGGGCGCTGTTGTGGGCCGGCGTGATGCTGGTGAGCTGGACGCTGTGGCGCATCTGGCATGAGCCTTTTGCGTGGACACAGGGCAAATGGTGGGCTGCGGGCGTGCTAACGATGCTGGCGGGTGCCTGGTTGCTAACGGGCCGCGCGGTGCAAGTACCGCCGTCACGCGCCACGCAGGTAGATGCGGTGTCTCGAAGGCACAAGCTGGGCGTGGCACGGGTGCAGCAAGAGGGAGGAGCCAGCACGCTGTCCGGGCTCACGCGGCTGCCACATCTCCAAAAAACAACGGCTTGGCCCGGCTGGCTGGAGGGGTTGTTGCTGGTGCTGGTGCTGAGTGTGGCTATTTGGTTCCGCCTGCATCGCATTCATCAGATGCCGCCGGGGCTGTTTATTGATGAGACCAATGCCGCGCTGGATGCGCTGCACACGCTGGAGGGGCGGGCCGATAGTTTGTTTGGCACAGGCTGGTTCGAGACGCCCAATGGTTTTGTTTATTGGCAAACGCTGTTTTTCCGGCTGCTGGGCACCACTTTTGCCGCGATCAAGCTGCAATCGGTGCTGCCGGGCGTGCTAACGGTGCTGGCACTTTATTTTCTGGGACGAGCGTTGTACGGGCCCGGACCCGCGTTGGTGGCCAGTTTTTTGCTGGCAGTGAATCGCTGGCACGTGACCATGAGCCGTTGGGGCTGGAACGAGGTGTATCCCCCCTTGATGCAGGTACTGGCGCTGTGGTTTATCATGCGGGGGGCCCGGCGACGGGCGCCGGTGGATTGGGCACTGGCGGGCGTGCTGCTGGGTGTGGGCATGTACACTTATTTGGCCATCCGCATGGCTGCCCTGGTCATTTTTGCCTATCTGGGCTACCGGACACTGGTAGAACGAGCCTTTTTGCGGCGCAACTGGCAGGGTCTGGCGCTATTTTTGCTGTTTTACGCAGCTACTTTTGCTCCGTTGGGCATCACTTATGCCAAAAATCCCTTCACCTTTCTAAATCGAAGTCAGCAGGTTAGCATTCTCAATGATATCAAACAGGCAGATAGCTGGCAGCCGCTGACACAATCGGTGCAGCGTCATGCTGCGATGTTTTGGGTGGAGGGGGATCACAATCCACGACACAATTTGCCGGGCAAGCCCATGCTGGATGGGATAACAGGCGCCCTTTTTGCACTGGGCGCGGCCTGGGCGCTCTGGCGCTGGCGAGATCATCGGCGGGGGTTGATGCTGTTGTGGCTGGGCATCACGCTACTGGGGGGCATTTTGTCACGACTGGATGAAGCACCGCAGGCTTATCGCACCCTGGCAGTGACGCCTGCAGTGGCGTTGCTGGCTGCGGATGCCTGGGCCTGGCTGTGGCGGGCATTGGCTCTGCCCGGTCGCGATGGGAGGGTGTGGCGTCGGGCAGCGGGCCTGTTGATGGGTCTGGCGCTGCTGGCCGCGGGCTGGATAAATTATCAGGTTTATTTTCAAGAGCAAGCACATTCTCAGGCGGTGTATCTGGCTTTTACGCCGCTGGAAAATGCTGTAGCCCAAGATGTGCTGGCCCGACGAGATACAGAGCAGCTTTTCTTGAGCCCCCGACTTTATTATTTTTCGCCCGTACGCTTTTTAACTTATCGGCCCACGCATCCGGTGGGCGTGAAACTGGGACCATTTTTCTATTCACCCTTTGCCCGGCTGGGAGGTGGCCTGGCAGCACCTGGTTACGCAGTTGCTGAGCCAGCCAGTGATTTACCGCTACCCGATGAAGGTCGGGGCGCAACCTTTTTGCTGGATTTGGAGTATCAATATCTTTTGGATTACTTCCTGTCATTTTATCCCCATGCCCGCGGACAGGTGGTGATGAATCGTCTGAATGATCCCATGTATTTTCGGGTAAGCATCCCAGCGGAGGATGTGGCGGCTGCCGCAGGGCAAGAGAACGCTGGTCACGGCCTGCTGGCCGAGTATTTCCACGGTGAGACCTGGCAAGGGAAGCCTTTCTTGCGACGTGTCGACCCCTTCCTGCTCTTTGCCTGGCCCGAACAGCGTCCTGTGCCCGGACCTTTTAGTGTACGCTGGACAGGCCAATTGCTGGCCCCGCAATCGGGCGACTATCTTTTGCGTTTGGAGGCGGATGATGGCGTGCGCTTGCTGCTGGATGGGGTTCTCTTGGGCGAGGCCCTGGTTCCCGACCAGCCCAACACCCTGGAACTTCATCATTATCTGAATGCAGGCCCGCACGACATCGAGATTGATTACTTCCAGCGCGGCGGAGGTAAGGCTATGAACTTTTATTGGTTGCCACCGGGCCAGCCCCTGCAACCTGTGGGCCCACAATTTTTACAACCCGCCAGCAACAGTGATGAGACCTGAGGAACATTACGCAATAATACCTGATGTGCGGTTACTACTAAGGTAGCCCGGCTAGAAACCACGAAGACACGAAGAAAAGAAAAAGCTTTGAAATGCTTGGTGTTCTTAGTGTCTTAGTGCCTTTGTGGTGATTGAAGTCGGGTACGTTAAGTAGTTACGGAAAATGTTTGATAAGCCCGTTGATGCGTCATAAAAAGTTGCACATTGGGTGCAATAATGCCTTATCCGTTTCGAGGAGCGCTATAATCAGAGAACTGTAGAGCCTCTACCATGCCCGGGCAATCAAACGGCCTGTTAGCAGCGCCCCCAAACCATACATCACCAATAGCCCGGCAGCAGCTCCCACCGGCCCCCAACCTTGCACACCCGCCGCCAACAACAACGCCCCCGCAGCCACCATGCCCGCTGTTACCCAAAACGCAACACGCTCCCGGTTGGCGGCCATCAGCGCCCGCGAAAGGAAGATGTACACGAAATAAACCAGCAGCGTCCAGGCCAACACTTGCAACACCGGCCCCGCAGCCTGATAATCGGCACGACGATACAAAAGTCGAATGATGAATCGGGCCAGCAGCGTGAGCCCTGCTGCCACAGGCAACAACGCCATCACCCCCCACTGAAGATAGTTTCGTAACGCCGCGGTAAAGGCTGGCCGATCATGGGCAAACAGCCGCGAAATCGCAGGGTAAACCGCATCGGTAAAGGAAAGCACCAGGGTCATCACCACCTTGATGAGCTGAAACGCGGCATCGTAGACGCCCGTAGCAGCTTCGCCCGCTACCACCGACAAAATCAGCACATCCAGACGCTGGGTTAAGGCATCGAAACCAGCCATGCCAAAAAAGCTCAGCGATTCTCGCAGCAAACGGCGCGAAAACTGCCACTGCCAGCGAGGACGCTGCACCAGATGCAAATGCAACACGGCAATGCTCACCATGAACGCAGCCAAACCAATGCCCGCAACACGAATCACAGCCAGCACAATCACGCCGCCCCCTCGCGAAAGCAACAAAATGGCGGTGAGCAATTGCGCCACCGCACTAAAAACCTCGGCATAAACCAGATATTGCATTTTTTCTACTGCCCGCAATAAAGCGCCGGCCAGAGAATAGAGGGTGAACAAAGGCAAGGCCAGCACCGCTACCCACAACATCCATTGCGTTTCGGGAGGATAGGGCATAATCGCAACCACGCCCGCCATCACCACCATCATCGCCAGAGTGGTCAGACCCTGGGCAGTCAAACCGGCCCAATAATAACCATTGCTCATGCTGTAATCGCGGGCTACGTTGCGGGTGATGAGCCGAGGCAGCCCAAAGGTGGCCATTACCTGAAAAATGTTCAAAAAAGCCAGCAAGATGCTGAATTTACCCTGCCAGGTGGGCCCGTAGCTATTGGCGATGTATAAAATCAGGGCAAAGGCCAGCACAATGCGGATGCCCTGCGCCGCGCTCAGAAACAAGGTGTTACGGGCAACTGTGCGGGTACTCATGGCGATGATCGAAGGCTGCGGGCAGGACGGAACATGCGAATCAGGCTGGTTTTAAGGCAGGCCCGCCACAACAGGCTCAGCTCCCGAAAGATGGGAAATTGGCTGCGCCGATAACGCCCTTCGTAATAAATCATGCGCAAGGCATAACCCAAAGCAGCAATCAGGTGCATCAGCGCTACCGCAAAAGCATGATGCCGAGTACGCAAATCCAAATCCAGCGAGTCGATATTGTGGGCGTAAAATTCCGGGCCCAATTGCCGGGAACTTCCTCCAATGTGATGGGTAACATGAATGCCAGGGAGACAAATGGCCTGCCAACCGGCAGCCCTTATGCGCCGGCACAACTCCACATCCTCCGAATACATAAAATATCGTTCATTCATCATCCCCACTTGTGCCACCGCTTCGCGACGCAGCACCATACACGCGCCCGAAACCCAATCCACAGGAATAGGCTCTCCGGTTTGATAAAGGGAGCGGGGCAACCACAAGCCGGGAAAATATCGGGGAAAGAGACGATAGAGGAAGGTGGCAAAATTGAAAATGGTGATGAAAGAGGGATCATGTCCGGCAGCGCCCCCCTGAATCTTGCCGCTGGGGCCTTGCAGTCGCGGGCCAGCCACGCCCACCCGCGGCTGAGCATCCATAAAGGCAATAAACTGCTCCAGCGTTTCAGGCGGTATCTCTGTATCGGGATTCAGGAGCAGAATGTAGCGGCCTCGGGCCCGGGCAATGCCCTGATTATTGCCCGCGGCAAAGCCCAAATTGTGCTCGTTGGCGATGATGATGACCTGAGGATAATGTGCCCGCACCCACGCCACCGAGTCATCCGCCGACGCATTATCCACCAACAGCACCTCCATATCCAAATGCCCGCGGGCCGCGTAAAGCGATTGAAGCGCCGCGGGCAAATAGGCCAGGGCATTCCAGTTGACGATGATTACCGAAAGATCGCAACTGGCCGGAGGCAATGCCTGGGGCGATGTAGCGGGGCGGGGTGTTGCCGATGCCATGTTACGCGACGTAGCCTAATCCCTGCAAGCGTTCACGAATGGCTCGCTCCTCCTCCTCGCTCAACGTATTGCCTGCACCATCAAAGTTGTCGCCATCCTCTTCTTCGTAGATGACCGGTTTTTCGGCAATCTCGGGCACAAAGGCATCCAGCAAAGGCTTGCCATCCATTGCTTTGGGAATAGGTGTATCCAGCAGATGCAGCACCGTGGGCGCTAAATCCAACAGCTCGGCGCCATGCAATTGCACCCCGGGCCTGACTCCCTTGCCATAAAGCATGACCATGCCCTCGATGATGTGCGTGCCCGTTTGATCCAGGGCATACGCCGCACCATGCCGCCCGAATTTCTGCTTAGTTCCAAAAATGGGGCCGGTAGGATTGGCATCATAATCTTTCACGGCCAGATATTTATCATCTACCCAACGAATGAGCAAATCGGGAGCCCGGTCGATGAGTGGCCCGGTGTAAACCTCTTCCCGGCGCAAAACCTGGGCAATCATACGCTCGCCAGTGTCCGGGTCTTTAAGCGTATACAAGGCCGCGGTAAGCTCATCGATAAAGGCTTCCACCTGGTCCGGCTCGATAACACCTTCCGGGTCACGCCCTTTGATATTGAGATTGATGTTCCCCAGATTCCCCACCGAATAGGCTTTGGTGCGGCTCCAATCAATCTCGGCCTGCTCCATAAAGGTTTCTACCGCGGCATGAGCGCCGGTAAAACGCTTCAAAAAGCCTTTAACGCCTACCGGCAAAAAGCGCTGGGCCAGATAAAAGCTGTTCATCAGCACCTTGCGGGCCACACGGCGTCCCCGATCAGATAGGGTGAGTTCTTTACCCTGGCGATAATGAAACCATCCCCGCTGCGCCAGCCAGCGATCCAGATAGATGGTATGCACGATGGGCCCGGCGCCATGGTCCGACATCATAATCATGGTCACATCTTCGGGCAATTCGTCGATGAACCGGGCCAGGTGCTGATCGATGCGCTGATAAACCTGCAAAATCGCATCATGATTAGGCAGACTTTCATCCGCCATCATGTGCCACGAACAATGCTGGATGGCGTCAGTTTCCATCTCGACCCACATGTAAAAATCCAGCGGTTCACGGTTTAGCGTGCGCCACAACAGCTCGAAACGTCGATCAATGCCTTCCAGGGTCTCTTTTAGATACTGGGCGTGCGATTTTCCCACGGTGCTGACAGCAATGAAATGCACATCGTTGACTTCTGATTTCAGCTCGGGCGGCCAGGTGTAGGCCGAATCCAGGCCTGGCGTATCCAGGCCCGAGATGAGAAAGCCGTTGACCTGTTCAGGCGGGAAGGTCATGGGCACATTCACCACGCCTACCCTGCGCCCGGCATCTGAAAGCACACGCCACAAGCTGCGCCCGGAGCGTACCGAAGCATTGGTAAGCTCCTGTTTGTATGTGCCGGGGATGCGGCGGGCAAAATCAAAAATGCCATGTTTGCCCGGATTCAGACCGGTGAGAAAGGTAGTCCAGGCTACTGCGGTTAGAAACTGCATGGAGGAGCGTAGCTCGCCCCAGGCGCCTTGCTGTTGAATGCGGGCCAGCGTGGGCAAATGTCCGGCATCGATCCACGGTTGCAGCAGTGTCCAGGGCACGCCGTCCAGACCGATAATCCAAACACGTTGGGTGGGTTTGGGTAAGGTGGATGAGGTCATTGTTTTTTGTTTATGAGAGATAAATGGTAACGACTAACGTACCTGACTTCAATCACCACAAAGGCACAAAGACACGAAGAACACCAAGCATTTCAAAACTTTTTCTGTCTTTGTGCCTTTGTGGCTTCGTGTCTTAGTGGTTTCTAGCCGGGCTACCTTAGTCGTAACAAAAGGAAGGGATTTCTACGAAACAATCCCGGCTCAAATGGTAGCACGGGCCGGGCCTGTAAGCCAATTTTCAGGAGTCAAGTCACCCGGCCAGACAAATGGCCAGGTGTTTAACACAGAGGGCAAAGGGGCGCCGAATCGCTGGCAAGCGTTGCGATGGCTGCCTTTCTGGCCTGACCTGCGTCGGCCCGCCTCAAATCCCCAATGATGCCCTCACGCCTCACGCCAAAACTTGACAAATGCAATCGCGATGCCGATAATAAGAACATAAGTTCCCCTTTTTATCGTCATCAGGAGAGTCTCATGCCCGAATTTACCGTTGCCGTTGCTCAAACCAACCCCGTTTTAGGTGACATCGCGGCCAATCTCAGCGAAATGGCAGCCCTGACCGAACAAATCTGCCGCCAACAACATCCCGACATCATCGTTTTTCCTGAGCTGGCCACCACCGGGGTCGAAAATGGCATGGGCTTCAATTACATGGCTGAACGCCTGCCCGCGGGGCATCAATTCAACATTCTGGCCCGCAAAGCCGCCGATTTCAGCGTGCATCTTATTTTTGGCATGCCCACCAAGGCAAAAATCGAAACCACCATCTACAATGCCGCGGTGGTCATCGGGCCGGACGGCAACCTGGTGGGCGAATACCGCAAAATTCATCTGCTGGGCGAAGAAAAGCTCAGCTTTCGGCCTGGCTACCGC
Organism: uncultured Caldilineales bacterium; assembly: GCA_964565065.1. Classification (GTDB taxonomy): domain Bacteria; phylum Chloroflexota; class Anaerolineae; order J102; family J102; genus M2005. The sequence continues at coordinate 25,600 of CAZMDD010000038.1, forward strand.
TTCTCCATCTTCGACACCGAGTTGGGCGTGCTGGGCGTTATGATTGGCTCTGATTTGGCTTTTCCCGAAGCCGCGCGGGCGCTAACCCTGCTGGGTGCAGAGATTATCTGCCTGCCCGCGGCCTACGAGCAGCAGCACCAGGCTGAATGGCGAGCCTTGACCGCGGCCCGAGCCATCGAAAACAGCCTCTTTGTGCTGGCAGCCAACCGCGTGGGTGAAGAACCCAGCCGCACATTTCTGGGCGATAGTGTTATTCTCGGGCCCGATGGCAGCGTGCTGGCCCGCATGGAGGAGGATGGCGACGACATCACCACCGGCTACGCCTTTGCCCGCATCGACACCAACAGCGTGCGCCACATCCGCGAAGCCCGCCAGTTTATCATGGCCCGCTCCCCCACCTCCTACAGCCCCATCGTAAAAAAATACTAACCCAACCACATTCTGGAATTCACTGGGAAAAGGATAAACCAAAGAGCGGGAAACTGCCACGTCGCCATGCAGCGCCCTATTTCATGTGGCGCAGTTTGGACGCGCGCAAGGGCTGTGCTAAAATTTCATTTTGATACCTCCTCCCATCTAAACACTCGACTTTACCGCCTAAAAATAAGAATCCCCAAGAACCGCCCGCCTCCCCCCACAACAGGACGCCATGCTTTAGCGTCGGAGACGGGTGACTTTGTCTCAAGGAGATAAAACAGTCCTATGCAAAATAGTTCACCTACACTCGACCGCATCGGACGCATTCTCGAAAGTCCCACCACCAGCAAGCTCTTCAACTTTATCATCATTCCCCTGCTGATTCTGTTGATTTTGCTGCTGCCGCCGGTGGCCCTTTTAGATAGAGTGCAATCCTTCGGTTACGATACCATCACCGCAGAATCGGGCATGATTACCAACTCTGACGGCACAAAAATCATCTTTCCGGCCGATGGCTTGACCGGCAAAACCAAGGCCAAGCTTTCTGTTATCCCCCGCGAGCAACTGGAAGCGGGCAAAGATGTTCCGGCAGAGCAGCGCAAAGCCTGGGCCAAGCTGGCAGAATATCCGGGACTGCGCCCCAAAAGCCCCATCTACCAGATTCGGGTGCGTGGCGATATTCCCTCGCACAGCACGCTCACGCTGCCGATTCCCAACGATTCGCTGCCCTACGAAACATTGGATGTTTACAACTGGAATGGTGAAACCTGGGAATGGATGCCTCACAAGCTGTTACCGGAAGAGGATGCCATCGAATGTGATGTGAACTTTGTGCCGCACGACGTTGCCATCTTCCAGACAACGCCCATTGTGCCCACCACAGTAGGAGCGATTCTTCCTGCGGGCAAAACGCTGCCTGTGCAAGCCAGCAGTGCAGTCAGTCTCATCTTCTCCAATGCGCTCATGCTGCGGGGCGACGGCAGTTTCGATGGTGCCGAAAATCTCATCCCTGCCGACAGCATCAATGGCAAAGCCTTCATGCTGGTGCGCAATTACAAGCCAGGCGAAGTGCCCCGCACCGATTTACTGGCCAACACCATCACCGACGCCGGTCTGAAATCGGTGCAGATCAACACGTTGGCAGAATTCGTTGCCACAAAGAACTACAACGGCGTTGCTTTGGATTATCGCGGCGCTGACCCCATGTTGCGGGGAACCTTCTCCGCTTTTGTCGATGAACTGGCGACACGCCTGCACAAAGATGGCAAAGAACTCATTCTGTTCATGGATAGACCGTTGCAGCTTTCGAATGAAGCGTGGGAAACCTTCGGTTATGACTGGACAGCTCTGGGCGCGGCCAGTGACGGCGTGGTACTGCCGACATTCGAAAATCCTGTGGCCTATGTGCCCAATGGCCAGGCAGAAAGTCTGCTCAGTTGGGCTGTGGGCCAGGTTAATCGCTACAAATTACTAATGGCTGTTCCGGCTCATGCCACCGAGCAGGCGGGTAACTACTTCATCCCACGTAGCTTCCAGGATGCAATTGCGCCCATCATGGGGCAAGTCGCCACCGATAGCGATGTGGTAGAGCCCGGCTCAGCGGTCAATGCGCAACTTCAGAGTGCCATCGTTGCCAGCCCCCTGCAAACAGATACCGAAAAAGGGCTCAACTGGTATCGTTATCGGGGACAATCGGGTGAGGAACGCCTCGTCTTCATCGAAAATGCTGCCAGCCTGACTACCAAGCTTGGCATTGCCAGCAAATACAATTTAGCGGGCGTGGTGACCAATGCCGAAGAAGTCGGTGATTATGATCCTAAAATCTGGAATGTGTTGGAACAGTATGTAGCCAATCAGATCCCTAGCACGCCTGAAGGCACGCTGGTGGTGGACTGGAAAGCTACCGATTCGCAGGGCAATGTGGTACAAGAACAACAAGCGCCCCTTTCGCAGGCAGTGCAACTCGTTCTTCCCGAAGCGCCCGACACGTACAGCATCAGTGCCGAAATCAAAGAGGGCAACGAAGTGATAAGCAAGCAAGGCGCGGTGCAAGTAGCAGTAGCCACCTTCACGCCTGTGCCCACGCCCACGCCCCAAGCCACCCCCACGCCCGAAGCCTCTCCCACACCCACGCCACTGCCCTACGCCGTAGCCATTGCCACCGGCGATACCAACCTGCGCCAGGGCCCGGGAACTAACTATCCCCGTGTTGGCATGTTGAAACAGGGCGAACAGCTCAAAATCATTGGCAAGAATGATGCAGGCAACTGGTGGCAGCTCGAAGGCAAGGATGGCAAACCTGTTTGGATTATCAGCAGCCGTGTGCGCACCCAGGGCGATACGCAAACCATTGCCGTTGCCAAAGATATTCCCAAACCCCCGGCCCGTAAAACGACCTCGGGTGGCGGCGGAGGCCATGCCTTGCCCGCGGGCGCTGGCAGCTTTGGCTATGGTATTCAGATTCAGCCCTATGGCGGTGCAGACCTGGGCTATGCAGCCAATGCCATCAAAGGCATGGGCTTCAACTGGGTCAAATGGCAAGTACCCTGGAAAGGGATGGAAGGCAGCCAGGGTAACATTGGTTGGGGCGGTCAGGATAACGCCATCAACCTCTTTGCCGGTCAAGGCATTCATATCCTGGCATCCATCGTCAAGGCGCCCGATTGGGCCCGCGGCCCCGGTGCCGACTTGTCGGTAGAGGGGCCCCCAGCCAATCCTGCCACCTTTGCCGACTTCCTGGGAAAATATGCAGCCCGCTACTGTGGCAAAGTCCAAGCCATCGAGGTATGGAATGAGCAAAATCTTCACTACGAATGGGGCAACGAACCGCTGGATCCGGCCCGCTACATGCAATTACTTGCTGCCGGCTACACCGCAATCAAAGCCGCGTGCCCGCAGATGATTGTGGTTAGTGGCGCCCTGACCCCCGCGGGCAACGTAGGAGCGCTGGCCATCGATGATCAGCAATATCTCGAAGGCATGTACCAGCACGGCCTCAAACAATACTCCGACGCCATCGGCATTCACCCCAGCGGCTACAACGTACCACCGAATCTCACCTGGCAGCAGGCTTGCGATTACATCAATCAAACAGGCGCCAGCTTCCGCGGCCCCTGCGATAGCCCACATCATTCCTGGTCGGCTCGCTCTACAGTGGAACAATCACGCAATGTGATGCTGAAATATGGTGACACCAACAAGCGCCTGTGGCCCACCGAGTTCGGCTGGGCAGTCGGGCCAGCGGTCAATAGCGCCTATGGCTATGCCAACGACACCAGCCGCGATGAGCAGGCCCGCTGGACAGTGGAATTCTATCAATGGATGAAGAGCACCGGCTATGTGGGCACGGCCATCCTCTGGAATCTGAATTTCTCTATGACCAATCCGGGAACCGAGCTCATGCAATGGAGCATCGTGGATGCAAGTGGCAGGCCCACACAAACCTACAACGCCTTGCAAGCAATGCCCAAATAACCAACACGACGAGGGACGGCCTGACAGTCGTCCCTCGATGCTATGGATAAAATGAAAAAAACAACCCTCTTAGCAATGCTTCTGGTGGGCTTGCTGGCGTTGCTGCTGGCAGGATGCGGCCATAGCGAAACGCCCATGCCCACCCCCACCAAAACCCCCACCCTCGTGGCCGTCACGCAGGCGGCTGCCACGGCACAACCTACGCCAACCGTGCAAAAGGCGCAAGCCAAGCTGACAGCCACAAATCCCCCTGCTATCGCCGGCAAAACTTCGGCAGCCAGCGCCACACCGCAACCATCAGCCCCCGCGGTAACGCCAGCGCCCCCTGCCAATCATCCGACACAGGTCAAATCGCCCGATTACGCAGCACAGGCCTTTTTGTGGTGGCGGCCCGAAACCGCAGACCGCGACCTGGGACTCATGGCCGATGCCGGTTTTGGCTGGGTCAAGCAATGGTTTGCCTGGCAAGATATCGAGGGTGAAGGGCCGGGCATCTACGATTGGAGCATCGCCGACCGCGTGGTTTCGCAGGTAGAGCAACACAACCTCAAGTTACTGGTGCGCCTTTCGCCCAGCGACCGTGATTTTTGGGCTGGCCAGCCCCCCGAAAACGCCGATGCTTTCGCCCGCTTTGCCGGAGACCTGGCCGGCCGTTACCGCGGCCGCATTCAGGCTTATCAAATTTGGAACGAGCCCAACCTGATGCGGGAATGGGGGGGCAAACCTGTTGACCCGGCTGGCTACGCCATGCTGCTAAAAAAAGCCTACGCGGCCATCAAAGCGGCTGACCCCAATGCCATTGTCATCACCGCGGGCATGGCCCCCACCACTGCCGATCAAGCTGAGGCCATGTACGATGTGAAATTCTACACCCAGATGTACGAGGCCATGGGCGGCAACAGCGATGGCTACTTTGACATGCTAGGCATTCACGCCGCCGGCTACGCCCTGCCCCCCGAAACTGATCCGGCTGATGTTGCCTCGAATCCTCGCAACTACAATGGCGATCCCAGTGCGCCCGAGCGCCTGCGCACCTACAGTTTTCGCCACGCCGAAGACATCCGCCAGCTAATGGAACGCTACGGCGATGCCGATAAAAAAATCGCCATCCTGGAATTTGGCTGGACCTGGGATGATCGCCCGGATAGCCCCTACTATTGGCACGCCGCCGGAGCGGGCATCGATGCTTTCAAGCAGGGCGATTACCTGGTACGGGCCTATCAGTGGGCCGAGCAGCACTGGCCCTGGGTGGGCATCATGTCCCTCATCTACATGCCCGATTCGCAGTGGACACGGCAGGATGAGCAATACTACTGGGCAATCATGGATCCCAGCCCGCCCGGTCAAACCTTCTGGCGCCCCGCTTACATCATGCTGTGCGTACACATGAATGGCGTGCAGGGCAAAAAATGCAAGTACGACCCGGGCCAATAATCCTCCTCGCACCCCTCCGCCCCGAAAGCGCAACGCTCTCGGGGCATTTTTATGTCGCAAAGAGCTTCATCTCCCGGCAAACCTTAAAACAGCAACGCCAGCACGCGCCAAATTTGCGCCACAAAGAAGGTGACCACAAAACCCATGCCTAACGGCAAAAGCGCTGCCACCGTAGTCCACCTGCGGCTGCCTGTTTCTTTGTAGATGGTGTACAACGTGGTGCTACACGGATTATGAATCAGACTGAACAGCATAAGATTGACCGCTGTGAGCAGCGTCCAGCCGCCCGCCCGAAAAACAGCCATTAATTCTTGCGGCGAGCTAAGCTCAAAAATCGTCCGGGAGCTGGTATCTTGCCCCAGAGTCAGTCCTGTGGTCAACACGGTGAGCATGAGAATGGTGGGAATAACGATTTCGTTGGCAGGGATGGCCACCACATAAGCCAGCAAAATGACGCCATTCAACCCCATGAGCAGACCGATGGGGTCTAGCCAGTGAACCACATGGGCAGCAATGGGCTGACCCAGCACCTGCACATTGGCCAGCAGCCAGATGACCAAGCCGGCGGGCGCAGCAAAGAGAATGGCTCGCCACAGCACTTGCAAGGTGCGATCGATGAAAGAGGTGTAAAGCGTCTGCCAGATGCGGGGCGGGCGGTAGGGAGGAAGCTCGAGACTAAAGGTAGACACCTCGCCCCGCAGCACTGTGCGGGACAAGAAGTAAGAGGTGACAAAGGTGAGTAAAATCCCCAGCAAGGCCACGCCCATCACTGCCGCAGCAGAAACCACGCCCGCCAAGTAGCGAGGAACCAGCGCACCAATGAACAGGGAGGCAATGAGGATTTGCGTGGGCCATCGGCCATTGCACAGCGCAAAGTTATTGGTGATGATGGCAATCAGGCGCTCGCGGGGGCTATCGATGATGCGAGTGGAGATGACGCCCGCGGCATTGCAGCCAAACCCCATCATCATGCTAAGGGATTGCTTGCCATGCGCCCCCGATTTGCGGAAAAGCTCATCCAGGTTAAACGCCAACCGGGGCAAATAGCCAAAATCTTCCAGCAGTGTAAACAGTGGGAAAAAAATGGCCATGGGAGGCAGCATGACGCTAACCACCCAGGCTGTGGCCAAATAGGCTCCATCCACCAACAGACCATCGAGCCAACCGGGTGCGCCCAGCAGCGTCATCCCCTGCTTGAGCCAGGGGTAAATTTGGCCGATGAGCAGCTTGCTCAGCCATTGCGAGGGGTAATTGGCTCCGGTGATGGTGAGCCAGAAGATGAGGGAAAAGAGCCCCAGCATAATGGGAAAGCCCCAAATTCGACTGGTAACCACATGGTCGATGGCCCGGTCCAGATCGAAACGCTGGGAATCGCCGGGCCATGTCACTGCCCGCTCGGCAATGCGTGCAGCCTCGGCGTACACATCCTCGATGATTTGCTCATGAAAATCGCCGCCAATCTGCCAACGCAGTTGCGAAGCGCGCGCCAACAACGCATCAACCAGCACCTTTTGTTGGGGCGAGAGCTGTGGGCGTGGTTCAGAATCCGCGCGGGCATTATCTGGCAGCAAATCTTCAGCCACCACCCCCTTTTGCAAACTGCCCAGCTCGCCCGAGCGCAAGGCTGCCAGAATGGCCTCATCGCCATCCAACAAACGCAGAGCCACCCACTGGGCATTGGGCAACTGCGGAAAAGCCTGGGTGATGAGGGGGATGAGCGCTTGCAAGCTTTGCTGAATTTCGGGGGTGCGCAGGGTGATGTGTGGCGGCTTGCCCTGCGCCCGCGCTAAAGCCACATCGGCAATGGCCTGTAACAACGCATCCATGCCCTCACCTTGCCGAGCCGAGGTGGCCACCACAGGCACTCCCAAATCCCGGGCCAGACGCCGATCATCGACGAGGATGCCCTTGCGCCGAGCCTCATCCATGAGGTTCAGCGCCACCACCACTCGCGGGGTAATTTGCAGAACTTGCAGCGTGAGATTAAGGTTGCGTTCCAAACGAGTGGCATCGACCACGACCACGGTAACATCGGGCTGCCCAAAGAGGATGAAATCTCGGGCGACCTCTTCATCGGGGCTGGTGGCCAGCAAGGAGTAAGTTCCCGGTAAATCGACGATTTTGTAGCGCTGGCCGCCATACTCGAACCCGCCCTCGGCCCGAGTAACAGTTTTGCCAGGCCAGTTGCCAGTATGCTGTTTGAGACCTGTGAGTGCGTTAAAGGTGGTGCTTTTGCCTGTGTTGGGATTCCCGGCCAGGGCGATAACAAAGTCCCAGGCGCTCATATCGACACCCAGTTTTTGCAGATGCGCCAAATTATGCACCGGGCAGGTTGCGCACTTGGCCGGTGTTGGCGACGATGTGTGAGAGAGTGTGGTCGGACTCATGGGGCGGGAGATGAATTGCCAGGTTGGGCGTTAAGAGGCTGCACAAAAATCTGGCTGGATTGCTCTTTGCGCAGGGCGATGAGCGCGCCCCGAATCATGTAGGCCACAGGTTCGCCGACAGGACTGACAAACTCGGCCCGCACCTTGACGCCGGGCAGCACACCCAAATCCATCAGGCGATGGCGCACCGCGGGTCGCATGGTTCGTGAAAGCTGGGTGACTTCTGCCTCGTGGCCCGGTGTCAGCGACGACAAAGGCACACCGGGCGCCTGCATAGCCTCGGTGGCCGCGGTCTGAGGGCAAGGCAGCAGGAAGAGATTTGCGGCCAGCACAGGCGCCAGCACATGCTCCTTTCCGTGGGCCAAAAATCGGATGCGCTGAGCATCCTTTTCCAGCACCAACACCTCCATGCCCCGGTGCAGGCCCTCGGCTACCAGTTGGGCATAGATAACTTCAGGTTGATCATCAAGATGTTCGATGCGGGCAATATCACCTGGTTCGAGATGGGAAAGAGGCAGCGATTTTGGCAGCACGACCTCACCTGCGGGAGTGGGAATGGGATCGCCATGAGGGTCGAAGCGCGGATGCCCCAAGCGGGCATCCAGTGCTGCGACCTCGTCCGGGCCCAGAAAATGCTCCTGCTCTTCGGCCCGGGCATGCCATTCCTCTTCGCGATAACCGGTGTGATCATGCAAAAATTTCTCCAACAGACGATGGGCGCGCAGCATGTGAACAGCCAGCTCGCGCCCACGCCCGCTGAGCTCAAAATGCTCTCCCTGCATTTCGATGAGCTGCAAATCCAGCATTTCTGCCATCAACTGTGCGGCAGCGTCTACCGAGATGCCCAACTCGCCAGCCAGTGCGGCCAAACCCAGGGGCTGCCCGGCCAACTCGCGGGCGTACACGCGCTTCAGCGCATCCTCACGCATGATGCGGGCAGATGTGCGTCGCGCTCGCAGCCAACGCGCGTAAAGACCGCTATCGGGCCAAAAGAGCAGCCCTAGCAATAAAAACAGGATTGTTCCGACGAACAGGGTAAGAACGGGGTTGGCAGGCATGAAAAATGAGGCGTGCGCTGTGGTATAACGTTTTTGTAACGACTAAGTAGTTTGCAATAAGTTTCCTAATTCCAAATTGCGAGCTTGTCATTTTTCTATGACGAAGATGGACCCAATTAGACGAATGTGGACGATTTTATTTCCTCCACGTTCGTCCTTTCGTCCATTTTTGTCTTGGCGTCGTCACAGAGCTAATTGACGAATGTTAAGTAACTTTTCAGAAATTAGTTAACGTACCTGACTTCAATCACCACAAAGGCACAAAAACACTAAGAACACCAAGCATTTCAAAACTTTTTCTTTCTTTGTGCCTTTGTGGCTTCGTGTCTTAGTAATTTCTAGCCGGACTACCTTAGTCGTAACACTTTTTTCTACAAAAGCACCGGGATGGATGTGAATCGTTACATGTGGCTCCAATTATAATCTACCCGCGACAAGAAAGAAAGAGAGACAGGCCGAGCGCGGTGTGCCGTTCAAGAAACAATCGACAGCTATCGGCCATAAAAAAGATAGCCGCTCTGATCATTTTATGCTAAAATAACGCTAAGCTACAGAGGCAAACCGATGTAGCCTACACGCGCTCATAAAACTCGCATCTCACGTTATGAAAAAGACTGGTTCGACCCGCTCCAACGCCCGTTTGGAGGAAATGAAATGGGAGATGATGCAGGCTGTTCGCACCACGCCGCTGTTCAAATCGCTCTCCGATAGTGATTGGAACGATGTGGTGCACTATCTGCATGGTCATTGTTATCCTGCCGACTCCTATCTCTTTTTCCAGGGCGACCCTCCCGAAGCGCTATACATCATCTGGAGTGGACGGGTCAAACTGGTACGACACACAGATCAGGGTCGCGATGTGGTGGTAACAGTGCTGGGCTCGGAGCAACTCATCGGCGAAATGGCCATTTTCGATGGACGGCCTTATTCGATGACTGCGGTTACGCTGGAAGACACCGCGGTCATCACCATCATCCGCAACGACCTGCTGGATATTATTCATCGTTACCCGGAGGTTTCGTTTGAGGTGATTTTAGAGCTGAACCGACGGTTACGGCTTTCGCATGATTTGGTGCGCAGCTTGGCCGTAGATCGAGTGGATCAGCGCATCGCTCGGGCCTTGCTGCGTCTGAAAGAGCTGGGCGGCGTGCCCGCTCCCACAGGCCAGGGCGTGATGATTGATATTCATCTCACTCGCCAGGATATTGCCGAGATGACCGGAACCACTGTAGAAACTGCCATCCGCGTGATGAGCCGATTGCGCAAAAGTGGTTTGACAAAAAACTACAAAGGACGTACCATCATCCTGGATACTCAAGGGCTGGAACGCATTGCCCGCGGCTAGTGGTGTCTGTTCCGGCACGATAGCTTGTTGTCTCCAACGAATGACAACGATTCACCACTATCTTCCCAAAAAGCACCAAGGCCACTAAGACACGAAAAAAAAGAAGAAAGGCGTTAGCCACGCCAGAAAAATTGATACCCATTAGCAACGCATCTTTATCGATGCCGGGGGAAGTCCGGTGCAAATCCGGCGCTGTCCCGCAACTGTAAGAACCTCGGTTCAAGCCAGAACACCCGCTGCTATCATTTGCCCACCTGCGCGGACAGGTGCCGATGCCCAGCATTTGCGCCCCTGCCAAAAAGGACAGGGGCGTTTTCATCATCACTCACCATACTTTCTCACTCACATCCACTCTTATGACACCTGACAAAATAAAAACAAAACGACGACAATCCCCCCCCAAGAAAGGCCTGGTTATCGTGCATACTGGCAATGGCAAGGGCAAAACCACCGCGGCGCTGGGCATTGTTATGCGTGCCTGGGGTCGAGGCATGCGTGTGGGGGTCATCCAATTCTTAAAAAGCAGCACGGCCCGCTATGGTGAAATCCGCGCGGCTGAAAAAATGGGTATTCATTGGATAACCACCGGCGATGGCTGGACCTGGAGAAGCCGAGATTTGGATGAAAGTGCAGCACTGGCTCGGCATGGCTGGGAGCTAACACAGCAGCATATTCTTAGCACCAACTATGATGTGCTCCTGCTGGATGAGTTCACCTATCCCCTGCATTTCGGTTGGTTGGATGTGCAAGAGGTGCTGGACTGGCTACAAGAGCACAAGCCCCCGATGCTGCACATCATCATTACCGGGCGTCAGGCTCCGCCCGAGCTGGTGGCATATGCCGATCTGGTCACCGAGATGTGCGAAATCAAACATCCCTACAAAACGCAAGGCATTAGTGCTCAACCAGGTATCGAATTTTAATGACTTCATCCCAATTGCCTCCGGCGTTGATGCTTTTGGGAACGCATTCAAGGCTATGAAAATCATCAAAAAAAGCATTCCTCTACTCATCTTCATCCTTTTGTTTACAACGCTTCCGGCCCGGGCCCGCCCCCGCGAACGCAACAGCACGCGCGCCTTACGCGAGGCCGCGGTGGCGCGGGCGCTGGCCTGGCTGCATACCCAACAACAACCCAATGGCGCCATTGGCGGCCTGGGCGGCAGTTGCGATATGGCCCGCGTGGTAGCGCTGGCCGGCGATGACCCCGATGGCCCGAGCTGGACACCAGAACAGACCAGCTTGCTACAACGCTGTAAACTGGATCTACCAGATTATCTAGCCCGCAACGATACCGGGCGTCTGGCCAAAGTATTACGGGCCGCCCAGGCTGCCAATCAAAACCCGCACAATTTTGGCGGCTACGACCTCCTGGCCCGGCTGCAAGCGCAGTATGACCCGCAAACTGGCCTGTACGCAGCCAATAATCTCTTTCGCAACAGTTTGGCGCTCATCGCCCTGAACGAAGCACAACAACCCGTTCCAGCTCAGGCTATTGCAGCAGTGCTGGCTGAGCAACATGATGATGGTTGCTGGGGCTGGCCCGTGGGCGGAACCGTTAGCGATACCGATACCTCGGGACTCATGCTAAATGCTCTGGCAGGCGCGGGCTATGGGGATGCTCCTCAGGTGAACCAGTGCATTGCCCGGCTCATGGCCATGCAAAATGACGATGGTGGCTGGGAGCTCAGCGGCATTTACGGCGATACTGAAAGCAATGTCGATTCCACAGCTCTGGTAATGCAGGGGTTGATTGCCGCGGGTTGGGACCCCGAAGGCCCGCGTCTGACACAAACACAAAACGCCACCCAGGCACTGCTCAGCTTTCAGGCGCAGGATGGTGCATTTTGGTGGCGGCAAGGGCAAGCGGGCAGCCTGCTATTGGGCACGCAACAAGCTATTCAGCCGCTGATGATGGTTTATCCCAACGAGATTGAAAAACCGTGGCAGCTTTATCAGCCTGTGGTACAAACCAGGGTCATGGTTATTGTTGACTGATGTTTCGCCAGCAGTAAGACAACAAGCGCTTTGCTGCAGCTATCCAAAGCGAACCGCCAAGGCACAAAGA
>CAZMDD010000039.1:0-24359 GCA_964565065.1 uncultured Caldilineales bacterium
GGGACACCTGGCAGAGAAAGAAAAAGATTGGGAGCAAGCAGCCGCCATCTACCATCAGGGCGCACAACAGGCCCAACCCCCCGATGACTACCGCTTGCTAGCGCGCGAAGGGCTAATGCGGCGCTACCTACATCAATGGCCCGAAGCAGCAGCCATCTTCGAAGACTTGGTAGCCCGCTATCCCGATAAACTGGACGCGTACTTAAACCGGGGCGAAGTCGCTCGGGCGCAGGGATTACATGACGAAGCTGCAAGCTGGTTCCAGCGGGCGCAAGAGCACTTCCCCGATGATTATCGACCTCCTTACCATCTGGGCCTTACCGCCCGCAGTGCGGGACAACCTGAAAAAGCCCTGACTTACTTCGACCAATCGTTGCGCCTCAAGCCGGGAGACAGCTACACACATTATTACAAAGCGCACGCGCTCAAAGAGATGGGACAACGAGAAGAAGCCATCCACGAGCTGGCCCGGGCCATCGAACTGCATGCCAAACACCCCGAAAGCTGGAAAGAAAAATTGCAGGCGTGGCAAGCGGAAGACTAGAATAGCAGCAACGACTCAACAGCGCCGAACATACACTTGAAACAACTCAGGGCACCATGCGTCACCACTGCCATCGGGCGCAACCTTGCAGCATGTCCGGGAATAATGATAGACTTGCGTATTGGATAGCAGCATCAAGAAGACATAAAAGCAGCGTACGCTTATCTTGACCTCTGCTTCTGTCCTCTTCCTCAGTTTTGGCCCTGTGCATGGAATCGTTATGGCGAAGCAAGCCTATTTGCAAGATTTGAACGACAAACAACGAGAAGCTGTCACCTTTAGGGCCGCACCCCTGTTGGTGATGGCAGGGCCCGGGAGTGGGAAAACCCGTATCATCACGCACCGCATTGCCTGGTTGATTGCCGAGAAGGGGGAAGCGCCCGAGAACATCCTGGCCATCACCTTTACCAACCGTGCCGCCGAAGAGATGCGGGAGCGACTGAATACCCTGTTGGGCGAGCAAGCGGAACATGTTTGGATTCATACCTTTCATGCCGCGGCCATGCGTATGCTGCGCAAGTTTGGCCATCATATCAACATTGCCACCAACTTCACCATTTTGGATGACGAAGCGCAGCGGCAGCAGATAATCCAGCATCTGCGCCAGCTCAACCTGAGCAGCGAACTGCACACCCCTGGCGACATCATCGCCCAAATCAGCAAGCGCAAAACCCACCTGCAAAACCCCCGCGAGATTTCTGACAGCGTGGAGCCGGAGGTAGCCGCCGTCATCCAGGTTTACGAAAAAACCTTACGAGAACAGCACATGCTGGATTTTGATGACTTGCTGCGTTTTGCCGTGCTGCTCCTACGCGAGAATGAACAGGTGCGGGATTTTTATCGGGCCACGCTGCGCCACATTTTAATCGATGAATACCAGGACATCAATCAGGCCCAGTATGAACTCATCACCCTGCTGGCTCCCCCCGTGGCCAGCCTTACCGCGGTGGCCGACCCCAGACAAACCATCTACGGCTGGCGTGGTTCCAGTCCCGATTTTGTCGATAAATTCAAACAGCGCTACAACCCCACCATCATCCAACTGCTGTTCAGCTACCGTTGCCCACCCAGAATTCTGTACGGAGCCCAATCCCTGGTGACACACGGCAGCAAAAAGCATCGTGGTCAGCAATGGGAGGCTGAATCGGGCTTCTTACAGAGCCAGATTGCAGACAACCAAGCCCCCATCTACCACTACATCTTTCGCGACATCGCACAAGAGCAACAATGGCTGGTGACACTCATTCAGCGACTCATCCAGCAGCGCGGCTACAAACCGGGCGACATCGCCATCCTCTACCGCACGCATCGTCTGGCCGGGCCCGTAGAGCAAAGCCTGCTGCAAGCGGGACTTCCGGTGCAGCGAGTGCGCCCCAAAAATATCTTCGAGCGCCGGCAGGGCCGCGAAATCATTCGATATCTGCAACTGGCCCGGGCCCTCACCGAGCAGGAACTGACCCGAGCCCTCAACTACCCCGTGCATCAAATCGACGAGCTGACCATGGTGCAGCTCAAACGGCTGGCCCAGGCCCGTCAGAGCAATTTGGTGGCGCTGATGCAGCAAATCGACAACTTTCCCGAAATCAGCCCCCTCACCCGACATCACCTGCGGCGCATGATGCACCTGGCCGCGCACAAGCTGCCCGGCATGGAAACCGATGTCACCGAAGCTGTGCAAAACACCTTCATCCACCTGTCGGCCCTGCGCTCACCATGGCGCAACCAGCAGCAAGACACCCTGGCCCGTTTCATGGATGCCACCCGCACGCCCGAGGCCATCTCGCGCATCAAACAGACCTTGGCCGCGGGCCAGCCCCTGGCCATTCGTCACGATAACTCCCTGGATGGGCGCATTGCCAGCTTCATCTTTAGCCAGGTCTTGCAAACCTATTTGGGCATCGAACCCGATACCCATGACTCCGCTCAGCCACCTGAGCAGGCACTGGTCATCTTCTTTGGAGATCAGCAACACGCGCGGGCCAGCCATTGGCTTATTCCCCCGCATCCTGCTGGCCCGGCCAGCGCTTACAGCATTTGGGCCTGGCGCTGGGCCCAACAACTGCTGATTAGCTACGAAAATTTGGCCGCGGGCCGCTTTGTCGCCTACGACATCGAAACCACCGGAACCAGCCTGCGCTGGGATGAAATCATCGAAATCGGCGCATGGGCCTACGAAAACGGCCGCACCGCAGAGCCTCCCTACCGCACCCTGATTCGCCCGCAGCGCAAAAAAATTCCCAAAGCTGCCACCCGTGTGCATGGCATTCGTGATGTCCATGTCGCCAATGCGCCCGACCTGGCCAACGTACTGCCCGACTTCTTGGACTACATCGGCGATGACACCCTCATCGGGCACAACATCGCCCATTTCGATAACCGCTTCATCGATAAAGCCTGTGGCCAACATCTGGGCACGGGCTTCTATCCCCTTTTCATCGACACCCTGCCCCTGGCCCGTCGCCTGCTGCCCGGCCAGCGCCGCTACACCCTGGAACATCTCAGCAACGAGCTCAACCTTCATCGGGGCCCCATCCGCCACCGCGCCCTGGATGACCTCAAAATTACCGCCGACCTCTTCTACCTGCTCACCGAGTATCTGCTGCTCGAAAAGGAACAAGAGGCCCTGAGCGACTATCTGCCCCTGCTGGCCCTGAGTCTGCTAGCCTCCCCCGCGCCCAAAAGCCTCGAACGTGAGCTTTTGCTGGACGCAGCCGCGCGCATGATGCCCGCGCCCGCAGCCGCACACCTGCTGGACGCGTGCCTGGCCGATTTGCCCGCAGAACAGAGCCTGTTCGCCATGGAACTGGCCCGGCAACTGGAGCAGCGTCCGCTTTCGGTCACCCCCGAAGATGACGCCTGGAACGATTTGCAAACCCGCTTCCTCAAACATGTGCAGAGCTTCCGGGATTATGGCCAAGAACACACCCTGCGCGCCTTCTTGGATTATCAGGCCCTGCTCACCAACCTGGATGTTTTTAGCCACGAGCGCCGCGACGACGCCATCACCATGATGACCCTGCACAATGCCAAAGGCGCAGAATTTCCGGTGGTCATCATCGTGGGCGTCGAGCAGGAAAACCTGCCCATCTGGCGCAGCCTGAAGGATAAAAAGAAACTGGATGAAGAGCGCCGCGTCTTCTTTGTTGGCCTGACCCGGGCCCAGCAAGCAGTCTATCTCTTTTCTACCAATGACCGCGGCGATGGGTTTATCCGCAACCCTTCCCGCTTCACCTTTGAGATTCCCCATCGCTTCATTCGTCACTTTCGCATCTACGCCAACGGCAAAACCGAAGAAATTCAACGCGTTCACACCCGTCACCCTTCATGAAAACCATCCTTGTTCACCTGGCCAGCGCCGCTGAATCAGACATTCTGGCCACCTTTATCTTACCGGTGGCCCGCAGCGAACAGGCCCAGGTCATCCTACTGCACATCTGTCCCATACACGCCACCCACGACAGCACCTGCCAGGATGATGCATCTGAAGAAAGCCACTGGCTCAACGAAGCAGCCCGGGAATTTGAAACTACCGGTGTTACCGTACAAATTCATCGCCGTGAGGCCCACAGCATAGCCGGTGGCATCCGCGACGCTGTTTCTGAATTCAAACCGGCATTGCTGGCGCTGAGTTGGCGTCGGAGTCGAGAAAATGAGTACGACACCGCACTCACGCTGCAAGAGTTGCTGCTGGATGTGCCCTGCGATTTGGTGGTGTGGCGGGGCGAACAAGCCGCGCCGCCACCGCATCGGGTGCTGATTCCCAGCGCAGGCGGCCCCAACGTGCAGGTGGGATTCCGGCTGGCCGAGGATTTTCATCGGGCGTATGGCAGCAAAATAATCATGCTCACTGTGGTTGCGCTGGATGCCACGCCGCAGCAGGTGGATGAGGCCCGTGCCGCGCTGGAGGCCCGTACTCGCACCGCACTGGAATCGCTGCAAGTACCCTGGGACGCGGTGCAGTTACAAGTCGTCAAGGCCCGCACTCCCGTTGCCGGCATTCTCAAAATGGCTGCCCCCACCCATGCCGATGTGGTCATTCTGGGCGCATCAGAGGAAGGCGTGCTGCATCGGCTTCGTTTTGGCGAAATCCCGGAAAAAATTGCAGCCCAAGCTCGCGTACCTGTACTCATCATCAAGCGCCCGCTACCCAGGCGCATCACCCTGTATCGTCGGGCGCTGGATGCGGTGTTGCGGCTGACGCCCAACGCCACCGAATCAGAGAAAATTGCAGTTTATCGTGAAGCTCGGCGCAACGCCCGTCAATCGCACGACTTTTTCACCATGATTGCCCTCTCCACCGCCATCGCCACCCTGGGCCTGATGTTGAACGCACCGGCAGTCATCATTGGCGCCATGCTCATCGCCCCTCTGATGAGCGCCATCGTGGCCATGGGCCTGGGCATTGTGCTGGGCGATGCCCGGCTGCTCAAACTGGGGGCCCGCACCACTGCCGCGGGCGTGGCAGCCACCCTGCTGGTCAGCTTTTTGATGGAGCTGCTCATCCCCTTTGATACACTTACCCATGAGATGTTGGCCCGTTCCTCGCCGAACTTGTTGGATTTAGGGGTAGCGCTGGCCGCGGGCGCTGCCGGGGCCTACGCGTTGGCCCGCAAAAATGTTTCATCCTCCTTGCCCGGCGTAGCCATTGCCGTAGCATTGATTCCCCCCATCGCCACCACAGGCATGGCGCTGGCCTTGGGCCAATGGTCTGTGGCCCTGGGCGCGGGACTGCTGTTTGTGACCAATCTTGTGGGCATTGTGGGCATGAGCAGCTTCATCTTCCTCTCCATGAACTTTATGCCTGGCATCCCCCGCCGGGATCGCATGCGCCTTTTTGCCCGCGGCTGGCAAATCACCCTGCTGCTGATTTTAGCGGTGAGCATTCCGCTGGCGCTGGTCACCGCTCGCCAGGTGCGGCAATTGCAGATTAAACGGGCCATCGAAACAGAAATGCAGGCCGAATTGCGCACCCGCAGCGCCATCAAACTGCGCACATGGCACTATCAGGAACAGGGCCAGCTTCTGAATCTTGACATCGAGATTGAAGCGCAGGAACCGATTTCAATGGAGCAGGCTGCCGACATGCAGATGGGGCTTGCGCAGCGATTGCAGCGTCCGGTAGCACTGACACTCAAGACCATTCCCAGCATTCATCTGCCCGCGAGCCCGTAGCCCATCCCCCATCTTTCATCTCTGCGCACTTGTGAGAATGCCCGGTATTGATTAGAATGAGTGAGATTCGGTAACGACTAACGTATCCGACTTCAATCACCACAAGACACCAAGACACTAAGAACACCAAGCATTTCAAAACGTTTTCTTTCTTTGAGCCTTTATAGCTTCGTGTTTTAGTGGTTCCTAGCCGGGCTACCTTAGTCGTAACAAGATCCGACCAGGAAACTTGTTCCCGGCAACGAATCATCCTTGAACTGCCTCCTGCCCCTCTCCCGTGAGCGAATGCACATAAGTGGATGAGGGAGAGGACGCAACACCCTTCATAGCATCACCCCTTAAAAGGATTATCAATTCCATGAAACATAGCCACGAAATCGGTTACAAAGTTTTTGGCGATGACCTGCAATTCGTCGAAATTGAACTGGACCCGCAAGAAACGGTGATTGCCGAAGCGGGCGCCATGATGTATTTGGAAGATGGCATCAGCTTCGAAGCCAAAATGGGCGACGGCTCGAATCCCAATGCCGGACTTTTTGGCGCATTGGGCAATCTGGCCAAGCGAGCCATCACCGGCGAATCCCTTTTCCTCACACACTTCACCAATCGCACTGGGATCAAGCGGCATGTGGCTTTTGGCGGGCCTTACCCCGGCAAAATTATGGCCATTGACCTGGATGAAGCCAATGGCGAACTAATTTGCCAGAAAGATGCCTTTTTATGTGCGGCGCTGGGCACAGAGATTAGCATAGCCTTCCAGAAAAAACTGGGCGCCGGATTGTTCGGCGGCGAAGGTTTTATTTTGCAAAAGTTGCGCGGCGATGGCAATGTTTTCATTCACGCCGGTGGCATGGTGGTGGAAAAACGTCTGAATGGTGAAAAGCTGTTGGTGGATACCGGCTGCATCGTTGCTTTCGAAAGTACCATCCACTATGATATTCAGCGCGTCGGCGGCCTGAAATCGATGTTCTTTGGCGGTGAAGGGCTCTTCTTTGCCACATTGCAGGGCACTGGCCGAGTCTGGCTGCAATCGCTGCCTTTCTCTCGTCTGGCTGATCGGATTTTGCATCATGCCCCCAGTCAGGGCGGAAAATCTACCGGCGAGGGCTCTGTCATCAAGGGTCTGACCGATTTGCTGCAAAGCTGATGACCATTAGCAAGCGTCTTTGCTGCACAAAGTTGGTGGGTGCCGGTGTGCCTGCGCATCTCAAGTTTCAACTGTACAGCTACTTAAATGACTACCTGGCTGGCGCTTGATATTGGCGACAAGCGCATTGGTTTGGCTGCGGGCAATGATGTTGCTCGTCTGGCACGACCTTTGCGTGTGCTGACCCGCGGCAGCAAAAATCAGGATTTTGCGGCCATTGCCCAGGTTGCGGCAGAGGTTGAGGCTGATGAACTGCTGGCCGGGCTGCCCTTGAATATGGATGGCAGCGAGGGGCCGCAAGCCAAACGTATCCGTAAATATGCCGAACGCCTGCGCCGCCGCCTGAATATGCCTCTGCGCTTTTATGATGAGCGTCTTAGCTCCTTTGTGGCTGATCAGATTTTGGCACAGCGCCCGCGTAAAAAGGCCCGGGCCCAGGCCAATGATGCCATTGCCGCCGCAGCTATTCTGCAAGCCTTTTTGGATGATGGTTTAGTTCAGGAAAAGTAACGACTAACGTCCCCGACTTCAATCACCACAAAGGCACCAAGACACTAAGAACACCAAGCATTTCAAAACTTTTTCTTTCTTCGTGCCTTTGTGGCTTTGTGTCTTAGTGGTTTCTGGCCGGGCTACCTTAGTGGTAACCAGGAAAAGTAGCAAGGCTCTCTACCCATTATGTACCATTTCTTTGTCAAAACCTTTCCCCGTTTTCTGCTTTTTGTCGGTGTGCTGGCCACATTGGGCATCATGGCGTTGCTGGCTCGCGGCTGGACACAATCGCAGTTGATGGCTTATCAGCAGGAAACGGCTAAAACGGGCCTGGTGCGTCATACCAATGCCCTGTGGAAAGACCTGAATCCTGATAATTTCGAGACGCAGGCGTTGCAATTTTATCTGAACATGAATCGGGCTGCGATTTATGAACCGGTGGATGCTGCTGGTCAGCAGGTTGATTTTCGGGTGGCGTTGGGCGAAACCGGGCGCAGCATCTCAGAGCGTTTGCAAAATGCGGGCCTGATTCGGGATGCCAGCCTGTTTCGACTTTATCTGCGGCTAAACAATCTCGAACAAAAGCTGGAAGCGGGCGATTTTCAACTTTCGCCCGCCATGACCGTGCCGCAAATTGCCGAAGCTTTGCAGCAGGCCCGCCGCGATGACATCTTGGTGCGCATTCCCGAGGGGAAGCGGGCCGAAGAGATTGCGTTGGTGTTGGAAGAGGCAGGTTTGGTGGATGCCACCGAGTTCATGGCTGCGGTACGCACAGGGGATACGGCCTTGTTGGGGTTGAAGGCGTATCCATTGTTGCAAGATAAACCCCCGGGCGCGTCCTTCGAGGGCTATCTCTTCCCCGACACCTATCGTTTTCCGGTAAATGCCACGCCTGCAGCTATTTTGGGGCAGATGTTCGAGAATCTTGAAAGCAAAATCGAGCAGAAGGATCGGGATGCCATCGCGGCCAGCGGGCGTTCCTTCCAGCAAGTGCTGATTTTGGCTTCTATTGTAGAGCGAGAGGCGGCCCGGGACGATGAGCGCGCGGTGATTGCCTCCACCTACATCAACCGTCTGGGACCCATCTGCGAAAAAGAGGTTTTTGGTTATCTGGCAGCAGACCCCACGGTGCAATATGCCATGGGCTACAATCCTGAGCAAGAAACTTGGTGGCCCACCGTAGCCGATGTAGAGGAGTATCTCAAAATCAACTCTCCTTACAACACCTATCTTTATCCTGGCCTGCCGCCGGGCCCCATAGCCAATCCCAGTCTTGCTTCCATCAAGGGGGCCATTTATCCGGCGCAGAGTAATTACTGTTATTTTGTGGCCTCGGGCGATGGCGGGCATGTCTTCTCGGAGACGGGCGCACAGCATGAGCTCAACGTTCAGACCAATCAATAGGCTCATTTTTGGGCTGCTTCTGGCTGCCATGGCTGGCTTGCTGGCTGGCTGTCAGGATGTGCGCAGTCCGCAAGTGGTGAAGATTGGCTTGGTGGCGCCTTTTGAGGGGCCTTCGCGCGCATTGGGCTATGAAGTGCTGCACGGTGTACGTTTGCAGATTCGACAATGGAATGAAAGCACAGCTCAGCCCAAAATCGAGTTGGTGGCCCTGAATGATGATGGCAATCCTGCGCTGGCTGCGCATTTGCCCGCGCAGTTGGCCCGAGATGACGCGGTGCGGGTGATTTTGGGCCCGCCCCAGGGGCACACTGCCATGGCGTTCAATGCTGCCGATTTGGCGCAAACAGGTATTCCGGCGCTGTTGCTGGGGCCGGTAAAGGCGTCTGTGGCTCCCAATATTTTGGCCTATGCTGGCACAGGCCATGATTATGAGGTCGTCCTGGCCCATGGGGGCGCAACGGCTGTTTGGGATGTGCCATTAACTGGCCCTGGCATCTGGTTAGGGAATCCTCTGACGTTGGCTGCATTGTTGCAGGAAAAGAATGCTTATTTGTTGGCAGCGGGACCTGTGGCCCGAGAGGCTGCGGTGCAGCAAGAGGCAAGCGATCTGCCGTGGGCAGCGCCTCAGCCGCAGCATCTGCCCGCCGATTTTGTCGCCAGTTATCAGGCGGCCGCGGGGCAAGCCCCCTCGCCCGCGGCCGCATTGGCCTACGCGGCCGCGGGCGAGGCTTTGCGCATCATTGCCGCTGCGCCCGATTATCGTCCGGGCGTGGCTGACCTGAACAGCATCATCCCACCACCCATTCGCATTCAACCCTGACACCATGCAAACACCAGCTCATCTGGCCCAATTTATTCAGGCGCATCAGCTCGATGCCCAGCTCATCACCGATATTGGTGAGACGCCCACTGTGCCTGCTGCTGCGCTGGCTTTGGGCGTGCAGGTAGAGCAAATCCTCAAGACCTTACTCTTTTTTGTGCGAGATGAGCCGGTGGTGGTCATCTCGCATGGCGTTGCGCCCGTGCCCACGCGCGTGCTGGCCGATTATTTTGGCGTGGGCAAGCGGCGCGTCAAGCTGGCCACGCCGCAGCAGGTTTTGGCGGAACTGGGGTATCCGGTAGGCGGTGTGCCACCCATCGGGCATGTGCGGGCCCACACCGTGCTCATGGCGCAGACAGTTTTCCAATATCATCCCCTGTTTGGCGGCGGCGGTGATGATCGCACCATGTTACGTATTTCGGCCTTGCTGTTGCAGCGCTTGTTGAATCCTGTGCTGCTTCCTCTGGCATGAGCGGTTGGTGTAGGATGTTGACGGCGTGGTCATTGTCTGCTTTCTGCGGCCCATTGCTTCCGCGGTCAGATTTGCCATCTGTCCTGATTTTTGCTAGAATTGGCCTTGTTGAACGGGCCCCCATCGTCTAGGGGACTAGGATGTCAGCCTTTCAAGCTGAAGACAGGGGTTCGAATCCCCTTGGGGGCGCCACAGGCTCTGGTCATGCACCAGGGCCTTTTTTCTTTCCCCGATAAAACACCACATCCGCCTTTTCAAAGGTGGCCAGCCCTTCGTCGATGGCATCGCCTACTGAGTCCAGATATGCCTCCAGCCGGTCTCGTGTGTCGATAATCTCTACCACCACAGGCATATCAGAAGAAAGGCGCAGGATGCGGGATGTTGCGATTCGGCTGTTTTTGCCAAAGCCCATCATGCCGCGCAACACAGTGGCCCCGGCCAGCTCCTGTTCCTTGGCTTTGTTTACCAGCCATTCATAAAGCGGGCGTCCGTGAACGCGGTCGCTTTCACCGATGAAGATGCGCAACAGGCAGCCATTCTTTTCAAAGTCCATGTCTCTACCTCCCGAGGATGAGAGCCAGTGATTGGCCCAGCCAGACCGCTCCTAAGCCGAGGAGAACATTGCTGGCGATGTTCATCAGGGCCGGGCCTGTGGCTCCGTCAGCCATTAGATTAAAGCTTTCGTTGCTAAATGTGGAGAATGTCGTAAATGCCCCCAGAAAACCAACAAAAATCAGCAAGCGGGTTTCGGGGCTGAAAACATGATGCACAAAGGCGTAGCGTACCAGAAAGCCGAGCAAAAAACTGCCCAAAATGTTCACGGCTAAGGTGCCGTAAGGGAAATGTGTCGAGCGGCTGATGTCTTGGGCCCAGCCAGCCACCAGGTAGCGGGAAATGGCTCCGAGAAAACCTCCCAGGCCGATGATGAAAAGACGTGTCACAAGTGCTCCGTGCAGATGATGATGAATGACGCATTTAGCATGCGTTGGCACCATTTTAACGCATGGCAAACAATTTGACCATCTTGTCTTTCATAGCTGATGGCGTAAACTTGCCAACTTGGGCGTCATTGTGTATGATTATCATCGTAGTAGAGCGTGCTTGTCACCGCAAGATGAGAATTTGATGAAAGCCCCGCCCGGCTGGTGATGGGGAGGGGTTTTTATGGGGAAGTGCCGGAACTTTTGCATTTGGCACTTGACAAGGATGCTATTTTGTGCTAAACTCTCTATTCGCGTCGAAATAGAAAAAAAAGCCCATTCTGCCCAAAAACAAAACCGCCTTGCTCCTACTACTGCCTCGGGCGCTTCACAATTTATTACATGTTTCATCTTCGATAAGCATTATCCACGACTGGCTAATGCCCCGAAAGACCATGCCCACTATTCATTTTGGTGGGCTCATTGCGCGTGTAGAGGCTGTTTTGGCAGGGGGACGGAATTGCGGGGGTTTCGATGAATTGATTCCCTCTGAAAAAGATGTCAAACGTAAACCGATTCCTGGCAAATTTATGTTTATCGTCTCGTGGCAAGCTAAAAAGTCGAGTTGCACCTTATAGGGCGTCCACTCGAATGACACATTTTATCAAGGAGTTTTAGTGCCCATGCTAGCGACCAGAACGCCGAATTTGATGGTACACCGCAAGTCTTACGCACGACTGGATCCGGTGATGCCTCTTCCTCAACTTATTTCTGTTCAGCTCAATTCTTATCAGTGGTTTCAGGATGAAGCCCTAAAGCAATTATTTGAGGAAATTACCCCCATTGTTTCCTACAACAAAAATCTTGAGCTGCATTTTGGGGATTATCGCTTTGGTGAGCCCTCTTTCTCGGTGAAGGAATGCCGCGATCGTGAATCTACCTATAACATGCCGCTTTATGTGCAGGTAAAGCTGATTAATCGCGAAACTGGCGAAATCCAGGAGCAAGAGGTCTTCATGGGGGATTTTCCCAAGATGACCGAGAATGCTACCTTTATTTATAATGGTGCAGAACGGGTGGTGGTGAGCCAGCTTATTCGCTCGCCAGGCGCTTATTTTATGGCTGATGAGGATCGCCAGACGGGGCGGCGGTTGTGCTCTGCCAAGATTATTCCTTATCGCGGCGCCTGGCTGGAGTTTGAGACCAGCAAGCGCGATTTGATTTCTGTCAAGGTGGATCGTAAACGCAAGTTGCCCGTGACCATTTTGCTGCGTTCGTTGGGTTATGGCACGGATGAAGAATTGCTGGCGCTGTTTGAAGAGGATGACACCAACAGCGAGCATCCCTTTATTCTTAGCACCATCGAAAAGGAGGACCCCAACAAACGCACGCCCGATGAGGCTTTGATTGACTTTTATCGCCGTTTGCGCCCGGTGGATCCTCCTACGCTGGAGAATGCCAAGAATCATCTCGACCGATTGCTTTTTGATCCGCGCCGTTACGATTTGGGCCGGGTAGGGCGCTACAAATTGAATCGCCGCCTGGGGGTTGATTTGCCGCTGGATCATCGCCTGTTGAGCCGCGAGGATATTCTGAAGGTCATCCGCCAGGTTATTCGCATCAACAATGGTGTCGATGAGCCTGATGACATTGATCATTTGGGCAATCGCCGCGTGAAGACGGTAGGCGAGTTGCTGCAAAATCAGCTACGCGTGGGCCTGTTGCGCATGGAGCGCACCGTGCGCGAGCGTATGAGCATTCGCGATGCCGACCAGGTGAGCCCGCTGTCACTCATCAACATTCGGCCTGTGGTGGCTGCGGTACGCGAGTTCTTTGGCGGTTCGCAGCTTAGTCAGTTCATGGATCAAACCAATCCTCTTTCTGAGCTGACCAACAAGCGGCGTCTTTCGGCGTTGGGCCCGGGCGGCTTGCGTCGTGAGCGTGCCGGTTTTGATGTGCGTGATGTTCACCATTCGCACTATGGCCGCATCTGCCCCATCGAGACGCCCGAAGGCCCGAACATCGGCCTGATTGGTTCATTGGCTACCTTTGCCCGCATCAACGAATTTGGGTTCATCGAAACCCCCTACCGCAAGGTGATTCACGATGTTGTCAATGATCCCGAAAAAAGTGTGGGCCTTGTGCTGGATAAAGCGGTCAAGCATCCTGAAACTGGAGAAATTTTGGCTGCCGAGGGCACACGTATCGATGAGGATTTGGCCATCCAATTGGCTGAATTCAGCGAAGTGCTACCCCGTTTGCTCATCGAGCCGGTGGCAACCGATGAAATCACCTACATGAGTGCTGATGAAGAAGCCCCTTACACCATTGCCCAGGCCTCGACACCACTTTATGAAGATGGCCGTTTCAAGCTCAAACGCATCTCGGTGCGCCGGCATCAGAATTTTATGATGGAAGATCCTCGCAGCGTGCAATACATGGATGTTTCGCCGCATCAAATTGTATCTGTTTCCACTGCGCTGATTCCCTTCCTGGAGCATGACGACGCCAACCGCGCACTGATGGGCTCGAACATGCAGCGGCAAGCTGTGCCGTTGATGATTCCGCAAGCGCCGACCGTGGGCACAGGCATGGAATATCCGGCAGCGGTGGATTCGGGCCATGTGCTCATTGCTAAAAAAGCGGGTAAGGTCATCAGCGTAACCTCCGAACGCATCATTATTCAGGATGCTGAGGGTGAACAGCAGATTTATGAGCTGCGCAAATACTCCCGCTCCAATCAATCCACCTGCATCAATCATCAGCCTGTGGTTTACAAGGGGGATGAAGTGCTGGCCGGGCAAGTGCTGGCTGACTCCTCATCCACCGAAAATGGTGAGCTGGCCCTGGGCCGCAATGTGACTGTCGCCTTTTTAGCTTGGGATGGCGGCAACTACGAAGATGCCATCCTAATTTCCGAGCGCCTGATTCGTGAAGATGCCTACAGCTCCATCCACATTGAAAAATATGAGGTCGAGGCCCGAGATACCAAGCTGGGCCCGGAAGAAATCACCCGCGATATTCCCAACGTGGGCGAAGAAGCGTTGAAGAATCTGGATGAGCATGGCATTATCCGCATTGGCGCCGAAGTGAAGCCGGGCGACATTCTGGTGGGCAAAATTTCGCCAAAAGGTGAAACTGAACTCACCCCGGAAGAAAAACTGCTGCGGGCCATCTTTGGCGAAAAGGCTCGCGAAGTCAAAGATTCCTCCTTGCGCCTGCCACATGGCGAGCGCGGTAAAGTCGTTGACATCAAAGTTTTTACCCGAGATGACAACCGCGATTTGCCTGCAGGCGTAGAGAGCATGGTGCGGGTTAGCATTGCCCAGCGCCGTCGTCTGACTGTGGGCGATAAAATGGCCGGGCGTCATGGCAACAAGGGCGTGGTCTCCCGCATCGTTTCTGATGCCGACATGCCCTTCCTGCCTGACGGCACGCCGGTAGACATCATTCTCAACCCGCTGGGCGTTCCCGCCCGTATGAACATCGGCCAGGTACTGGAAACGCATCTGGGCTGGGCCGCCACCAAACTCGGTTTTCGTGTTGAGACCACTGTTTTCGATGGCGCTTCAGAGTGGCAAATCGAAGCGGAGCTGGCTCGGGCCTGGCTTATCGACAAAGCCTGGAACGATGTGACCGCAGCCGCATTTGCCTGGGTGCAGGAATTAGGTGAAGAGGCTGGCGAGTTTGAGGATGACGATGACATTCGCTTCGTCTACATCAGCGATGTTTATCTGGCTGATGATGATGTGGATTTCGAGCGCATCTTCCGCGACCGTGTTTATGCCCGGCGCATGGTGCTGGAGCACTGGCTGCAAGCACGCGGCTATGTCTCTGCCGACCTGATGGTTTACGAAGATGATCAGCGCAGCATGGATGCCAAAGATGCTGCGGATAGCAAAGTCATCGATGTGGCGCTGATTGAGTGGATGCGACATTATGGCGTCGAGCCGCAGGTTAGCGATAGCGCCGAATTGCGTGCCGCTGCCGATGCTCTTTCCCGTCAGATTGATTGGCCCACACCCATTACCGGCAAGGTCAAGGTTTATGATGGTCGCACCGGCGAGCCCTTTGAACAGCACGTGACCGTGGGGGATGTTTACATGCTCAAATTGCATCACCTGGTCGAAGATAAAGTCCACGCCCGCTCCATTGGCCCGTATAGCCTGGTTACGCAGCAACCACTGGGTGGTAAGGCGCAATTTGGCGGCCAGCGCTTCGGCGAGATGGAGGTGTGGGCTCTGGAAGCGTATGGTGTCGCTTACATGTTGCAAGAGGTTCTCACCGTTAAATCGGATGATGTCATCGGGCGTGTGCGCACCTATGAATCCATTGTCAAGGGTGAACCCATCCAGCCCCCGGGCGTGCCCGAATCCTTCAAGGTACTGGTCAAGGAACTGCAATCGTTGGCACTGGATGTTGAGGTCTTCAACGAAAATGATGAAAGCATCCAGCTTTCCAAAGAAGATGCCTCAGAGCTTCCCAGTTTGGGATTCAGCCTGAAGCTACCTGGTTCCATGACGGGGCGCCGCCGCTAATCCGGGCCCTGAGACTGGAGGGCAACATGCTCTCCCTGTCCATCCTGCCATCTTGGCAGCTACGTTTTACCTGCACTTTTTCCCGCCTCGACAAGGAGGTTTATCTTGGAAGTCAACAACTTTGATGCCATTCGTATTAGCCTTGCTTCACCCGAGAAGATTCTCGAATGGTCCTATGGCGAAGTCCTGAAGCCTGAAACCATCAACTACCGCACCCTGCGCCCCGAGCGCGATGGGTTATTCTGCGAACGCATCTTCGGGCCCACATCCGATTATGAATGCTACTGCGGAAAATACAAACGCATTCGACATAAAGGTGTTGTTTGCGAAAAATGTGGTGTCGAGGTCGCACCCGCGCGGGTGCGCCGCGAGCGTATGGGCCACATCCAGCTCACCACCCCGGTGAGTCACATTTGGTACGTTAAAGGCGTGCCCAGTCGTTTGGGGCTGCTGCTGGATATTTCGCCCCGCAATCTGGAACGCGTGCTCTACTTTGCCAAATACATCATCACCAAGGTGGATGAAGATAATCGCGCCCGCACCCTCAAGCGTTTGGATCATGAGATGGAATCCCGTTTTGCCCGGGCCGAATCTGAGTCCAGCGCTCAAATCGAGGCGGTTGAAAATGCCCGCGATGAAGCCATCGAGGCTGTGACAGAGGAAGAGGCTGCCGCGGTAGCCCGCGCCGAAGAGGAGCTGGAAGCCAAAGCTGCCGAAGTCAGCGCAGTGGGGCGCGATGTGCAAAGCTACATTCAAAAGAACCGTGGCAAAATCCTCAGCGACCCCATTACGCTCCCTTGGCTGGATGAGCCCCTGCTACCCGCGGGCGAAAAACTGGCCTCCAGCCATCAGGAAATCCTCAACAACGCCCTGCGCGAGCGCCTGAGCGTTTTGCAGGATGAGCGCGACCAGGCCGTGGAAGTGGCCCGGCGTGTTGCCGCGGTCAAACGAGATGAGCATTACCGTGAGGCCGAAGAGCTGTTATCACGTTTTTACGAATCTATCGAAGCCCGCAAAGAAACCGTACGTCAGTACATCGAAGACCAGGTTCAGGAGCTGAAAAGCCTGCGCGAAGGGGATTTGCTGCTGGAAACTGAGTTCCGTGATTTTGAAGACCGCTGGGGCAACATCTTTCAGGCGGGCATGGGCGCCGAGGCCATCTACGAGCTGGTCAAAAAGCTGGATTTGGACAAGATGGCTGTGGAACTGCGCGACGAAATCAAAACCACCCGCTCAAAACAGCGTCAGCGCAAAGCTGCCAAACGCCTGCGTGTGGTCGAAGCCTTCCGCAAGAGTGGTAATCGTCCCGAATGGATGATTCTCACAGTTTTGCCGGTAATTCCCCCCGACCTGCGCCCCATGGTGCAATTGGATGGCGGGCGTTTTGCCACCAGCGATTTGAACGATCTTTATCGTCGGGTTATCAACCGCAACAATCGTCTCAAACGGTTGCTGGAGCTGGGCGCGCCCAGTGTCATCGTGCGCAACGAAAAGCGCATGTTGCAAGAGGCTGTCGACAGTCTGGTAGATAACGGGCGTCGTGGCCATGCAGTAAGTCGTAGCGGCAAACGCAAACTCAAATCACTGAGTGATCTGCTCAAGGGCAAACAGGGCCGTTTCCGCCGCAACTTGCTGGGTAAACGTGTCGATTATTCGGGACGTTCTGTAATTGTGGTCGGGCCCACCCTCAAGCTGCATCAGTGCGGGTTGCCCAAAAAGATGGCTTTGGAGCTATTCAAGCCCTTTGTCATGCAAAAATTAGTGGCGCAAAACTTTGCCCACAACATCAAAAGCGCCAAGCGCATGGTCGACCGCCTGGATCCCGCAGTGTGGGATGTGCTGGCCGAGGTCATTACCACCCGCCCGGTGCTGCTCAACCGTGCGCCCACCCTGCATCGTCTCTCGATTCAGGCATTCGAGCCCATTCTCATCGAAGATAACGCCATTCAGTTGCATCCATTGGCCTGCTCTGCCTTTAACGCCGACTTTGATGGCGACCAGATGGCGGTGCATGTGCCTTTATCGGAGCCGGCAGTGAAGGAAGCGCGTGAATACATGCTTTCGACCAAGAATCTGCTCAAACCAGCCTCTGGCGAACCGATTGTAGGCCCCTCAAAAGATATGGTCATGGGGTGCTACTACCTGACGGTTGAAGACCAGGATGCCCCGAATAAAGGGAAAATTTTTGGCGATTATGCCGATGTTCGTTATGCCTATGACACGCATGCTATTTCCTTACGTACTCCCATCAAATTCTATTACCGAAGCTGGTTGGATGATTTGGCTGTGGAGGCGATGGATTTGCCTGAACGCGTGGTGGATGCTCTGGCTGATGCAGGCATCACCAATGCCGGTCAAATTATCAGCCTGTATCAGAAAGAAGGACGCAAGGGCATCATCGATCTGCCGGGCATCGGGCCCGCGGCGCTGCGCGATATTATGGAAGCCTTCAAGGCTGAAGCAATTTTGCCGGAGGAGGAGACTCCCACAGGGATGATCGATACCACTGTGGGCCGCGTCATCTTTAACTCCTATCTGCCCGACAAAGTGCGCTTTGTGAACAAGCTGCTGGATAAAAAAGTCCTCAACGACTTCATCACCACTGTCTATCAGCGATTGGGGCCCGAGGGCACGCCCGATGTGGTGGATGCCATCAAGGATATCGGGTTCAAATTCGCCACCCGTTCCGGCATGACCATCGCCATTTCCGATATTCATGTGCCCCCCAACAAGACCGAAATCGTCGAACGCACCGCCGATGAAGCGGATAAAGTCGAACGCCAGTATCGCCGCGGTCTTATCACCGAAGATGAGCGCTACAACAAAGTCGTCGAGTTGTGGACTCATGCCACCGATGAACTGACCAAAGAGGTGCAAAGCTTGCTGGACCCGCGAGAAGGACTGGGGGCCATGTCGCACTCTGGCGCTGTCAAGGGAGGTGTACAGCCCATTCGTCAGTTGGCCGGAATGCGCGGTCTCATGGCCGACCCCTCTGGCCGGATTATCCCGCTGCCCATTCGCTCTAACTTCCGCGAAGGGCTGACCGCGTTGGAATACTTCCTTTCGACGCATGGTTCTCGTAAGGGCCTGGCCGACACCGCCTTGCGCACCGCT
Source organism: uncultured Caldilineales bacterium (assembly GCA_964565065.1). Lineage (GTDB taxonomy): Bacteria > Chloroflexota > Anaerolineae > J102 > J102 > M2005. Next base: position 18,624 of record CAZMDD010000039.1, read on the forward strand.
GACGCCGGATATCTGACCCGTCGTCTGGTAGATGTGGCTCAGGATGTCATCATCACCGAAGAGGATTGCGGCACAAGCTCCGGCATTTGGCTCACCCGGGCCGACGCCGAAGAGGCTGGCGTGCCCTTTGGTGAGCGGGCCAAGGGGCGCACCCTGCTGGAAGATGTCATCGATCCCGAATCGGGCGCAGTGCTTGGTTCCCGGGGTGAGGTGCTGGATCTTGAAGCAGCCCAAGCCATTGGCAACTCCAGCATCGATGCCATTTATGTGCGCTCACCCTTTACCTGCGAAACCGAATTTGGCATCTGCCGCCACTGCTACGGCGAAGATTTGGCCCGCGGCGGCATTGTCGAGCTGGGCGAGGCTGTCGGCATCATTGCCGCCCAATCGATTGGCGAGCCGGGCACACAGCTCACCTTGCGCACATTCCACACCGGTGGCGTGGCCGCTGGCGGCGATATTACCCAGGGTTTGCCCCGTGTGCAAGAGCTTTTCGAGGCCCGAAATCCCCGTGGCGAAGCAGTCATCGCCGAAATTGACGGCATCTTCGATGTTTACTGGGATGAAGAGCAGCGCTACGTTTCTGTCACCTCTACCCAGCTCATTCGCCATGTGGTCGAGATTCCCGAAGGCTACACCCTGGTCATTGCCGATGGCGACCGCGTGCAGGCTGATACCGTTGTGGCCCGCAACGAAGCGGATGCAGAATTGCTGGCTGGTGAAGATGGCGAAGCCTACTTCGAGGATGGCACACTTTACATCCGCCGCGAAGAGACCGAAACCTGGACGCAACCGATTTCGCCCACAGCACGCCTGCGGGTGCAAAAAGGTCAGCACGTGGGAGCGGGCCAGCAGCTCACCGAGGGCGCCAAAAACCCGAAAGAGGTTCTGCGCATTCAGGGCCGCGAAGCCACAGCCATGTATGTGATGAACGAAGTGCAGAAGGTGTACCGCTCGCAAGGTGTAGGCATTCACGATAAATACATCGAGATTGTGTTGCGCCAAATGCTACGCCGGGTCATCATTACCTCCTCGGGCGATAGCAGCTACCTGCCCGGTGAAATCGTCGATCATTTTGCTGTGCGTCATGTCAACGAGGCCATTCTGGCTCAGGGTGGCGAGCCTGTCACCTATGAATACACCCTCATGGGCATCACCAAAGCTTCGTTGAACACCGAAAGCTTCCTGGCTGCGGCTTCGTTCCAGGAAACCACCCGGGTGCTCACCGATGCTGCCGTGCGCGGTGCAGTGGATCATCTGCGAGGCTTGAAAGAAAATGTCATCATCGGCAAGCTGATTCCGGTGGGTACTGGCTTCCGTGCCCGCAGAGAGGCTGCCGAACGTCGTCGGGCCATCGAAGCTGAGGCGGAGCGTGAGACCAAGGAAGAAATCGAAACCCTGGATGCGCTCATCAGCGAAGAACTGGGGCCCGAGCAAATGGCCGAGCTGGATGAACTCAGCGCTCCCGTGGGCATCGATGCCGCGGGCGCCGAGCTGGAAGAGCTGCTCAGCGGCGAAGGTGATCTGGGTCTTGAAATTGGCGACCTGGATGATTTTCTGGCCTGAGCAAGCTCAAGTAAGTGATGCTATGAAAGTTAAAATGTAGCGGTTCATCGCCATCCGGAGCGTACCGCCAAGGCACAAAGACACTAAGAACACCAAGCATTTCAAAACTTTTTCCTTCTTTGTGCCTTGGTGGTTTCTAACCGGGCTACCTTAGTAGTAACGCCAAATCTATTTTCGCCGTTCGCCGAGCTTCCCAGCACTTTTCTCAAGTTTCGAATGTGCTGTGCAACTCCTTAAAAAGTAACGATTCGGTGGCGATTTAACATCCATCGGTTCTGCATTGATACCTTTCGGGATTGTCGTGCTAAAATGCTTTGGCAAACTTGACGAATAATCCCGTATCGTGTAAGATAACAAGTCGCTGGCCGAGCTTTTCTGGCTCGGCTGCGAGTTGTATTGGGCTCTTTTAGCCCCCTAAATGAAACTAACTAGCCAACTTCGGCATCAACAAAGAAGTCAGGAGTAAGACGTTGCCCACCATCAATCAACTTGTGCGAAAAGGGCGCAAGCCCGTTCAGAAAAAGAAAAAAGCTCCCGCCCTGCAATTTAGCCACAATGCCCTGACCGGGCAGAGCAAGCGCATGCCCAAGGGAAACCCCTTCCGTCGTGGCGTTTGCACTGTGGTTCGCACGACAACGCCGAAAAAACCTAACTCGGCCATGCGTAAAATTGCCCGTGTGCGCCTCACCAATGGCATCGAAGTCACTGCTTACATCCCCGGTGAAGGCCACAACCTTCAGGAGCACTCGGTGGTGCTGGTGCGTGGTGGTCGTGTGCGCGACTTGCCTGGTGTTCGCTATCATGTCGTTCGTGGTGCGTTGGATGCTTCGGGTGTGCAAGATCGGCAGCGCAGCCGCAGCAAGTATGGAGCCAAGCGCAGCAAGAAGTAGTTTTCTTCCATTGCTTTTTGATTGACACCCTGTCGATTATCATAAGCTTGCATTCGGCCTCGGCCCCATGTGCAGGCTGCCAATAAATAAAAATTCGCAAGATGCAGGTTGAGGGGCACCTCTGGGTAAAGCTCGCAAGAGCGCCGAATGTGCCTTTCAGCCCGCATCTTGCAGTGTGTCTGGGGATTGAGTGCTTTTGCCCGATTTCTCCCATTTAATCTTACGTTTCTAGTTTCAACCCACTCCAGGAGACGAATATGCCTCGTCGTTATCGCCCTGAGCGTCGGGAAGTCATGCCCGACCCCAAGTATCATAACAAGGTTATCTCCCGTTTCATCAATCGCCTGATGCGCGGCGGCAAAAAAAGCACCGCCCAGCGAGTGATGTATGATGCTTTTGATCTTATCGAACAGCGCACCAAGCGTGACCCGGTGGAAGTCTTTGAGCAGGCCATGGCCAATGCTATGCCGCAAATCGAAGTCAAGCCTCGCCGTGTTGGTGGCGCCACTTATCAGGTTCCGGTCGAAGTCCGCGCCGGTCGCCGCGAAGCACTGGCTCAGCGCTGGCTGATTATGTTCGCCCGCAAGCGCAATGGCAAAGCCATGTCCGAAAAGCTGGCTGCCGAGCTTATGGATGCTGCCAACAATCAGGGGGCAACCATCCGTAAGCGGGATGAGACCCACAAGATGGCGGAAGCCAACCGGGCCTTTGCACATTATCGCTGGTAGGGCCAGCCTGTGGCGTCGGGCCTGTTGCGCCCGGCTTCCGAAGTTTCACCTTTATTATGACTGTTAATCGTAACTTAGAAAAAATCCGAAACATCGGCATCATTGCCCATATCGATGCCGGGAAAACAACCACCACCGAACGCGTGCTTTACTACGCCGGTAAAACGTACCGCATCGGCAATGTCGATGAGGGCACAACTGTTACCGACTTTATGGAGCAGGAGCGCGAGCGCGGTATTACCATTCAATCTGCTGCGATTAGTGCAGATTGGAAAGGGTATCAAATCAACTTGATTGACACCCCCGGGCACATCGACTTTACCGCCGAAGTGCAGCGCAGTTTGCGTGTGCTGGATGGTGGTGTGGTGGTTTTCGACGCCGTGGCTGGTGTCGAGCCGCAATCTGAAACAGTGTGGCGTCAGGCTGACCGTTATGGCGTGCCCCGCATCTGTTTTGTGAACAAGATGGACCGCACTGGTGCTGACTTTGATCGTACCGTGCAAATGATTCGAGATCGCCTGGGCGCCAATCCCCTGCCCATTCAGTTGCCCATTGGCGCTGAAGCCAATTTTAGGGGCGTGGTTGATTTGATTGAAATGACAGCCTGGGTCTTTGATGATGAGCTGGGGGCCAAGCCTGAGCAAATCGAGATTCCCGAAGATTTGCGCGATGAAGCGGAGGCAGGCCACGAGCATCTGCTGGAAACCATTGCCGAAACCGATGACGACCTGACCATGAAGTATCTGGAAGGGGAGACCATTAGTAATGATGAGTTGCGACTGGCCCTGCGCGAAGCTGTGCTGCGTAATGAACTGGTTCCTGTTATGGCGGGTACAGCCCTGAAAAACAAGGGTGTGCAGCCGCTGCTGGATGCTGTCATCGCTTATTTGCCCTCACCGTTGGATCGTCCTGCTATGACCGGCACGGATCCCAAGACCGATGAGGTGCTGAGTCGTAGTGCTTCGTTTGATGACCCCACTACCGCACTGGTCTTCAAGATTGTGACTGATCCCTACGTGGGCCGTCTGGCTTATATTCGGGTTTACTCCGGCGTGGTCGAAAGTGGTAAGACTTTGCTCAACGTCACCAAGGGCAAGCGGGAACGCATTGGCCGTTTGATGCGGATTTATGCCGAGAAGCGTGAAGAGGTCAAAGAGATTGGTGCGGGCGATATTGCCGCTATCATCGGCCTCAAACAATCTTTCACTGGCGAAACCCTCAGCGACCCCAGTCATCCCATTGTGTTGGAATCGATCAACTTCCCCGCTCCGGTGATTAGCGTTGCCATCGAGCCCAAGTCCAAGTCTGATCAAGATAAGCTGGGCGAGGCGTTGCGGCGTCTGGCCGACGAAGACCCCACCTTCCGGGTGCGAGTTGATGATCAGACCGGGCAGACCATTATCTCGGGCATGGGTGAGTTGCATCTCGAGGTATTGGTGGATCGGATGATTCGTGAGTTCAAGGTTCATGCCAATGTCGGGCGGCCTCAGGTAGCTTACCGCGAGACCATCACCCGGGCCGTGCAGGCCGAGGGGCGTTTTGTGCGTCAAAGTGGTGGCCGCGGGCAGTTTGGTCATGTAAAGGTGCGTTTCGAGCCGTTGGAGGCGGGCGCCGGTTATGTTTTCGAAGATGCAACAGTGGGCGGTTCCGTTCCCCGCGAGTTCATTCGTCCCACCAAAGAGGGCATTCAGGAAGCCCTGGAAGGTGGCGTCATTGCCGGTTATCCCATCGTAGATGTGAAGGCAACCTTGTACGATGGCTCTTATCATGAGGTGGATTCCTCGGAGATGGCTTTTCGTGTGGCAGGTTCGCTGGCTGTGCGCGAAGGCATTTCTAAAGCTCGCCCCATCTTGCTGGAGCCGATGATGAAGGTAGAAGTGCTGATGCCCGACGAGTTCCTGGGTGATGTTATCGGCGATATCAATAGCCGACGTGGTCAGATTGAAGGGCTTGAGCCTCATTCTCGGGGCATGCAGTCTGTTCGGGCCATGGTTCCGCTGGCAGAGATGTTTGGTTATGCCACCCGGTTGCGTTCTGTGACCCAGGGTCGCGGCACGTTTAGCATGGAATTCGCGCATTATGCGCCTGTGCCCGAGAGCGTGACCAAGTCGATTCTCAAAATCTAGGTAGTGGAGTCATTCCACGTTATTAACAATCAGATATTTGTCAAATTCCTCAAATTCTGATAAACTAGCAAAGTTTGCGAGTGGGCTCTTTTTTATCCCTATACACCTCGCACGCCCCGAGCAGCAGCAGCGCCCGGGGAATTGCAGACCTGGTAATGATGAGGACCGTGAAACCAGGAAGTTGATGGTTTCATGCTCCTTTTTTGTACTCTAAATTTTCCCCAAAAAATCATTATTTGCAACCAAAATAGCAGCCCTGCTTTCATTTTATAGCAAGGAGATTACAAATCATGGCAAAGCAGCATTACGAGCGCAACAAGCCCCACGTGAATGTGGGAACCATCGGCCACATCGATCATGGCAAGACGACCTTGACCGCGGCCATCACCAAGACCCTGAGTCTGAAAGGCTGGGCAGATTTTTCAG
>CAZMDD010000040.1:0-14832 GCA_964565065.1 uncultured Caldilineales bacterium
GCATCCAATGGCATGGCAATAAAGTTATACTTTTCGCCCGCGGTGGGGGCGAGGACAGAGGCAGGAGAGGCCAGAGCTGGGGCTTCTACTGCTGCGGTTTGGACGGCGTCGGGGCTCTTGAGTGCAAAGACTGCGGCAACAGCCAGCACTAAAACCAGCGCCACAAAGACTGTAGTAAATAAAAATCGTTTCATCGGTAACTCCCTAAAAACAGATAGCCAACATAGGGGCGAGGAGGCGGACAGAAAAGTCGCGCTAACTTTTTTAAATTATACCTCAGTCGGCGCCAGAATACAATAACACGAACGAATTATTTCTATCCAAAAAGGCTCCAAGATGCTCTAAGAAGGCAGTTATGCGCTAAAAGCCATCAAAATGAGCCCATGGTTCATTTTTGCAAGAACGGCTCAATACAAATTTCAAACCGCACCAGCTTAACCACGTACCACACCCGCACTGCCGGCCGTGACCACAGGCGATTTGTGGCAGTGTACTAACTTCCAATCTGGAGCAGCCTGCGAGCCGAAATTATGAAACACCCGGCTCTCGTTGTGCGAAAGGTGCCGCACGTGGCCCGGCTGCACACTGCGCACAAAAAGTGTGTAGCTTATAATCGCTGTATCGCCATAAACTTGAATGCGTGGCTGCAAAATCTCATGCTCAATTTGCAGCTCATCTGCATCGGCAGTGCCCGCCACTGCAGCACGATGCACCAAAATCTCACGCAGATGAAAATCAAGCCCATCGATGCGCTGCGGTGAAATGTACCACTCGAAGAAGGAGACATCCTCCGCAGTCAGAGCCGCGTAGGCAGAGGCATCCCCCTCCCAGATGGTCTGCAAACTGCGGTTCAATAAAGCAAGAAGCTGTTGAGCCAATTCGGGACTAGGATCAGAAGGATAGGACATGGAAAACATTGTGCCATCAAATAAAAAACGTGTCAATGTCCAGGCAAAGGGATGCGTCACCTTTGAAAATCTGCTATACTTTGAAAGGAGCGCTGCAATCAGGTGCAAAACAACGACAAACATGGCGAAAATATCCTCTAAAGTGAGCACAAGCAACGCAACTTTAGCCAAATTCCTCCGTCATCCATAGCAAGGGCACTTCCCTCATTTCCCCATCCCCCGCACAGGAGCGATGCCATATGATTCTGCAAAAAAAAATTTCCCCGTCGCACAGTCGCCTCGTTAGTCGAATCACGCTGGCGCTGGGGCTGGCTCTCATCTTGCTAAGTGCAGGCTATGTCAGCTTTGCCGCGCCCACAGCAACCATCTCTCTTTCATCTGACCCAGGCGCTTCGGTTGCCATCAAGCCCACCGAGAATGAATATATCTCCTGGATCATCACGCCTAGTGTGGGCAAACCCCCGGCACGGACAGAACTGGCAATCATTAATCAGGATGGCGATATTGTTCAAAGTGAGGTTTATAACGGCAGCTCCGGCTTGCAGAAAGATTATGTCTACACCTTGCCTGCCACTTATACCGTGCCCGCAGGACTGCCATTTGAAAGATATGTGGTGCAACTGGATTATTATTCCTCTATTGGATGGGAGGCTCAGGCTCGGGCTGCGTTTTTTGTCAGCCAGGATACCGGCTCGCTGAAAATTGTCAAATTCAACGATCTCAACCTGAACGGGCAAAAAGATGCAGGGGAACCTCCGGTGCCCGATGTTTACTTCCGCGTTCAGTTCCCAGAACCCTTTCAAAACACCATCTTTATCACGCAAACCGATAGCAACGGCGAAATTTTCTACAAGCAACTGGGAACCGGCAGCTACACCGTAACCGAAATCGTCCCCGCAGGAACCATCCCCACCACACCTGATCAGCAAACCGCGGTCATCCAAAAAGACCAAACCACCACCAAGCTGTTCGGCAATGCTGCGCCTCCTGGGGGCATCAAGATTGAAAAATTCTACGATCACAATGGTAACGGGCAGCGAGACCCCGAAGATGGCCCTCTGCAGGACGTTCATTTCGAGGCCAGTGCCCCCTGCGGCCAGCAATCCAGCGGCGATACCGATGCCAACGGCGAAATCAACTGGCCAGGGCGCTGCATTGGCGATTGGGTGATTACCGAAACAGTTCCCAACCATTATTACCCCACCCGCGCCACCGTTGTCACCCGCACGGTTAGCTCGGGCGTAACTCAGACCGTTCTCTTTGGCAACCAGGGCCTGGGCGCTCTTTCGCCTCATGTTTATTGGGATATTGATGGCAACGGCGTGCAAGATGCCGGCGAGCCCGACCAAGAAGGCTATACGGTCCGTTATGAAAATGAGTACAACGAAACTGGCAGCGCTCAAACCGATAGCAATGGCGATATTTTGTGGCCCGCAGTTCGAGAAGGCCACTACACCACCACCCTGGTGCTGGCCAACGGCTGCAATGCCACCACAGCCAATCCCATCACCGATACGGTCAAATTCTTGCAGACCACCTATCTTAGCTATGGCTACCGCTGCATGGTCTACCTGCCCGTCATGCTGCGGAACTGGCCCGAGCCCACGCCTACTCCCACGGCAACGCCCACACCCACGGCAACACCCACTGTTACCCCCACGCCCCCGCCCCCACTTCTGCCCGTGGTGTATCCCAAGAGTATCGGCATCGATGAGCAAACCAATACCCTTTATGTGGCCAGTCGTACCGAAAACAACCTTTACGTGCTGGATACTGCCAACAATCAACTGGTTACCAAGGTTCCGGTGGGAGAAACGCCCTACGGTGTGGCAGTGGATGCCGATGCCAAACGGGCCTATGTGGCCAATGCCCAAAGCAACGATCTCACCGTCATCAACCTCAACGACAACAGCGTCGTTACCACCATCGATTTAGGCGAAGAAAAGCAACCGGCGCAGGTTGCGGTTAATCCTGCCACCCACAAAGCTTATGTCACCTTGCACCAAAGTGGCCAACTGGCTGTCATCGATACCACCAGCAATACCCTGAGTAAAATCGTTTCAGATTTACCGGGCGCCTTTGATGTGGTGGTGAATCAGGAACAAAATCAGGTTTATGTCAGCGCCCGCAATGGCCACTATGTCAGCATCCTCAGTGGCGATACCGATTCCCAGGTCACACGCCTGAATCCTGGCGGCGAGACCTACGCCATGGCCTACGATTCGGTCATCAAACAGCTTTACATCATCATCGACCCCGATGGCCCGCTCTACCTGTTGGATTTGCCCACCGACAGCCTCTACCTGCCTCTACCCAACCTCATCACCGAGCATGACCCCAACCCCAACGTTGTTCTGGTCTTTGAAGTCAAGCCCAACTACGACTTTGGCCGCCGTGGCTACGTTATTGCCGGGCAGGCAGGTGTAGATGGCGGCGTTGGCATTGCTGCCGACCCCAGCACCGGTAATGTCTTTGTTAGCAACGCTGCCGATAACACACTGACTGTCTTTGATGGCCCCAACATGAACATTCATGCCACACTGGCCATGGATGGCAACCCTGGCGATGTTGCAGTGAACTCGGTAACCAAACGGGCCTATGTCAGCAATCGTTCAGCGAATGTTGTGCATATGATTGTGGATGGCTGGTAGCCCCTAATTACAAGACCTCATGCGGGGTCGCCGGGCCCGAAAATTCTGGCGACCTTGCATGTGGCTTTCCTTCTCGCATAAAACGTTACGACTAAGGTAACCCGGCTAGAAACCACTAAGACACAAAGACATGCAGACTTACACCGAAACAACCTACGGCGATAAGATAGCTGATATTTATGATGACTGGTACGAAAACTACCAGCCTGCCGCTATCGAAACCCTGGCGGCACTGGCACAAGGTGGCCCCGCACTGGAACTGGGCATTGGAACCGGGCGCATTGCCCTCCCCCTGCAAGATAAAGGCATCATGGTGCATGGTATCGAGGCCTCGGAAAAAATGGTGGCTCGCCTGCAAGCCAAGCCGGGCGGCTACCGTATTCCCATCACCCTCGGCGATTTTGGCACCGTGCCGGTCACAGGGCACTTCCCCCTGATTTATGTGGTGTTCAACACCCTTTTTGCCTTACGCACTCAGGATGAACAGTTGCGATGTTTCAAGAATGTGGCCGCACATCTTACCCCGGACGGCGTTTTTGTCACCGAAACCTTCATGCCCGATATGAAACGCTTTCAGCGAGACCAAAGCATTCATTTGGTAGCCATGGATGACGGTTATTTACGCATCGATGTTACCCGGCACGATCCTGTTCAGCAAACCATCTACAGCCAACATGTGGCCTGGACAGAGTCGGGAGCCCGCTTCTATCCGGTGCGCTTGCGCTACATTTGGCCCAGCGAACTCAACTTGATGGCGCAATTGGCCGGACTTATGCTGGCGGAACGCTGGGGCGATTGGGATAAACGTCCCTTCGACCAAAACAGCAGCAGACTCATCTCGGTTTTCAAACTAGCCAGGGAATAACACGCAACGACTCACATCCAACCCCCAGAGCCCGCAACGCCCGTTCAGTTTGCAGGGCGTTGCGATGTTGGACACCCGCCATGCCCACTCGCGCAGCGGCCAGGATATTGCGTTCCTTGTCATCGATGAGCACACAGGCCGAGGGGGGCACTCCCAATCGCTGAGCAGCTATCTCAAATGCCTGGGGCTGCGGCTTGCGATACCCCTCGATGGCACTGACAACAACCGCATCGAACAGCCCTCCGAAGCGGGGTTCAGCCACAATATCGCGGGCCAGCAAGGGCACAGCATTGGAAAGCAGCCCTACGGCATAGCGGGAACGCAGGCGTCGGGCCAGATGCACCGTAGCTAAATCGAGTTCAGCACCATAAAAATTATCGCAATACCTCCTAAATTCAGCAGGAAGCTGAGCTTCCAGGGGCTTGCCTACCTGCTGCCAATAATCCTCCAGCGAAAGTTTGCCCGTAGAGACCGCTTCCCAGGCGGGCCCGCTGTACAAACGCAGACGCAGCGTGTCTGGTTTCCAGCCCAACAGGGCATCAAACGCCCGCAGGCGCTGCTCGCTGGCAGCAGTATGCAAAAAAACGCCGCCCACATCAAAAATAACTGCTCGAATCATCACACCAGCTCCTTAAGCAAAACAGGAATGCGGCGTCCTATAGCCCGAAAACCAAACCCCTTGTAAAGTCGTTGCGAGGCAGTATTGTGCCACTGGGTGTTCAGAGTGATGGTCGCGGCGCCGCGGGCAGCGCTAAAATCCAGAGCATCGGCCAGCAGATAGCGTCCAAAGCCTTGCCCTTGCCAACCGGGGGCAATGGCCAGCCGCACCAAATGCGCCTCTTCGCCATGCACCTGCACACAAGCATAGCCCACCAGTTGCTGCTGATGCTCCAGCACTACCAGGCGATCAGCAGTCATCAGCCATTTAATCAGCTCTCCCCGGCTGAATTGCCAGGGCCAGTCAAATGCCTGATGATCAAGCGCCACCAAGCGATCAATCTCCTGTTGCGCCAAAATCCGCAGATTCACATCGGGCAAAACAAAAATGGGCAGCGTGGGCGATGGTGGCGTGGCGCGCTCAAAATGAACAATATAATCGTGGTTGATAAAACGCTGTCGGGCCAGTGGCGCAGCCAGCCAGCCATCGATGGCCAGGTGCATGAGATGCTGGTGGCCCCGGGCCCGTAAACTGGCTTCCAGCGGGCGCAAAAGTTGCACCAAACCATCATCGATGCGCCAGCCATTGAGCAACCCCAAACCACGCAAAATAGCCAAACCAGGCTGTTGTCGGGCCGCACAAGCAAACCCCCACAACAGCGTTTCCGCCTCGGCTACCACGCATCCCCCCTGCGCAATCATCTGCTGCAAATCCTCTTGCCCAAAGTGCATGACCACCCGGCGCGCGTGCTGACGCATGCGCATCATGCGCGCGAGGTCTGCGTTCTGTGCGGAACGGACAAGGATAGGGATATCGGGCATGACAAAAAATCAGCAATTGGGCGAAAATTGCATGTTCCCGCTATTCTAACACATCTGCTGCATAAATGAATGTCTCACGCTAAGGCACAAGGCGTACGTACGGACGTGGGGGCGCACAGCTCACCAGAAACATTACATGCTCATGCTGCCTTCATGCGCCCGCAAAATCTCTCTGAGCCCACATCTCGGGCCCGATTAGCCTGCAAAGTATTGCTTTTTTACGACACCGGCCGTATCAATTGGCATATTTCGAAAAATGCGTTAGGATTAGGGGACGTTATCGCTCGCACAAATATCACACAGAGTCATTATCATCATGCTCTCTGATTAGCCACGAAGAAAGAGCTTTCTCGCTTCGCTACCTTCGAACCTTTGTGGTAAAGGCTCGAAGGTCACGACCTGCATCATTACTTATTTTCGGTAACGACTAACGTACCCGACTTCAATCACCACAAAGGTACAAAAACACTAAGAACACCAAGCATTTCAAACCTTTTTCGTAACTGCTTACGTACCTGGCTTCGGCCTGTTTTTTCGCCCGGAGCTGAGCCCCAGTGGGGCTTTGCACCCGTAGCCCGAGGGTTTAGCCTCGGGCGGAGCGGCGCAGACGAGTCAACCTTAGCAGTTACAACCTTTTTCTTTCTTTGTGCCTTTGTGGCTTCGTGTCTTAGTGATTTCTAGCCGGGCTACCTTAGTCGTAACTATTTTCGAGGTTTTTTGTATTGAACGCATTTGATTATGTCCGTCCTCCCAGTCTGGAAGAGACCAGACGCTACCTGACACCTGACAAGCGTGTCAGCATCTTGGGGGGGGGCACAACCCTCCTTCTGGAAATCCAAAATAACGAAGTTTTGCCCGAAATTTTGCTGGATGTCAAATCGATAGCAGGCTTCCATGATGTACGGTATCATCACAATCATGGCCTAAAATTGGGCGCAGCCGTTAATTTGCAACATTTGGCCACAGGATTGGAGATTCGCCGCCACTACCCTCTGCTGCACCAAACAGCGCAAAAGCTGGCATCACCGCAAATCCGCAATCGGGCCACCATCGGCGGCAGCGTTGCCTGGGCCTCACCCACATCCGAATTAGCCGCCCCCATGCTGTGCTACGATGCTGTTTGTCATACCTGGAGCCCGCGCGGCACACGCACAATCCCCATTAATGAACTTTATGTCGGCAATTACAAGACAACGCTGGCGCCCGATGAAATCATCACACATCTGCATCTGCCCTCCTTCCCGGCCCGCACCCATGGCATCTACCAACGCCAGACCGTGCGGCATGATGGCCGTAGGATGATTGCCGCCATGGCAGTACTGGCCATCCGCAAACATCATCAGCTAGTCAACTGGCGCATTGCAGTGCTGGGCGTCGATGACCGCCCCAAGCGCATCCCCCAAGCAGAAGTGCTGCTAGAAGGCACACCGGGCGAAGAGGCCATTAAACAGGCCCTGGCAGTTGTCCGGGAGAACATTCATCCCCAGGATGTGGTTTACGCGCGCAGCGACTACCGCCAGGCTGTACTCATGGGGCTACTGGAGCGCAGCATTCGAACAACCATCAAAACACTTCAGGATTCATAACGCATGAAGCATGATATTCAACTCATCATCAACGGCGATACCCGCACCCTAGCCGTTGAATCGGAACAAACACTGTTGGAGGTTCTGCGGGAAGATTTAGGGCTTACCGGCGTCAAACATGGCTGCTCTACCGGAGAATGTGGCGCTTGCAGCGTACTTCTCAACGGCGAGGTGGTCAATTCCTGCATGGTTCTGGCCGTAGAGGCTGATCAGGCAGATATTCTGACCGTAGAAGGGCTGGCAACTGATGAAGCTCTGCATCCGCTGCAAAAATCCTTTATCGATCATCATGGCGTGCAATGCGGCTATTGTGCCTCGGGCATGCTTATTTCTGCCAAAGCGCTGCTCAACCGCACATCCCGCCCGCACGAAGATGAAATCAGAGAAGCGCTGGTGGGCAATCTTTGCCGATGCGGCGCTTATGCCGATATTATCAAATCCATTCAGGTAGCTTCACGGGCCAGACGATAATGCAACAAGTGCTTATACGAAAACCACACGTCATTGGAAAACCTTTTCCGCTCATCGAAGCGCAAAAGAAACTAACGGGCATGACCTGCTACGCCGGAGACCTGGAAACGCTGCCAGGCATGCTGCACGCCCGCGTTTTGTTCAGCACCCGCCCCCGGGCCCGCTTTCAGCTCAAAAACCTGGAGGATGCCCGTCAGATTCCCGGGGTGGTGGCACTGATTACCGGAAAAGACCACCAAGCTCGCATGGGTTACACCATCAAAGATCGCGAATTGCTGGCCGTGGAACAAGTAGCTTATGCGGGCCAGCCGCTGGCCATTGTGGCTGCCGAAACATTGGCCATTGCCGATGCCGCGCTGGCCCGCATCGAGGTTCACTACACCGACCTGCCCGCGGTGCTGGATATCGCGCAGGCTTTAGCCCCTGACAGCCCCGCTGTGCATCCCCACTATCAACAATACCCTGGCAACGATGCCCTCAACGCCCGGCCCGAACAAAACATCGCCCACGCGCTCACCTTTACCCGCGGCGATACCGAGCAAGCCTTTGCCCAAGCAGATGTCATTCTCGAACGCACCTACACCGCGGCGCCGCTGCAACATGCGCCCATGGAAACACATGGCGGCATGGCTCAGGCTCAGCCCGATGGCAGCATAACCATGTGGATGCACATCCAGGCGCCCTTCTTACAGCGACGCATCATCGCCGAAGCCCTGGGCATGCGCCCGGAGCAAATCCGCATCATCACAGGATGCGTGGGAGGCAGTTTTGGCGGCAAAATCTTCGTTAGCATCGAGGCCCTGCTGGCAGCCATTGCCCTGCACACCAATGGCCGCTCTGTGCGCTTGTTGCTCACCCGCGAAGAGGAATTTGGCAGCGTTTTTATGGCCCCGGCCATGCAGGCCCGCATCAAAATGGCTGCCACCCAAACAGGACGTTTGCTGGGCATCCAGGCCACCTACGATTGGAATATCGGAGCCAGCGTCGATGCCTCTCTCTTCCATCTGCAAGCGGTCACACTGGCCGGAACTGGGCCCTATGCCTTCCCCAACGCCGAAATCCACACCAACGCCATCTACACCAACCTGTTACCCGCAGCCCCCTTGCGTGGCCTGGGCATCGCCCAAATTCACTGGGCTATCGAGCAACATATCGCTGAACTGGCCGAAATGCTTCATCAGAACCCGTTGACCATGCGCCAATGGAACCTGATCAAGGGAGGCGACCAACTCTTCCCCAACTTCACCATGCACGCCAATGGACTGGAAACCTGCGGCTTGCAAGTGCTCAATGCCATCAAATGGAAACCCACACGTCCGCAACAATCAGAAACGCCCGCTCCCCCGGCGCTGAAATCTGATAAAAAAGTGGGCCGCGGCATGGCCCTGAGCTGGAGCCCCATCATCCTCTCAGATCAATGCGGCAGCAGCATCACCCTGCGGCTGGATAAGGATAATTTGTGCGACATCGTGATTGATGGCGTAGACATCGGACAAGGACTTTATGCCTTTGCCACCCAGCTCGTTTCATTTGAAATCAACATTCCGGTAGAATGGATCACGGTGCAACCCACCGATACAGCCAAACATCCAGCTTACTGGCAAGCATCGTATCATAATCTTATGTGGAGTACCGGTCATGCGCTGCTCAAGGCCACTGCACAAATGAAACAAGAAATTCTCCGCTTTGTGGGAGCGTTGTGGAATGAACCGATCACCGGGCTGGACATTGTGGATGGTGAGGTAATCTCATATGCCAGCCGCAGAAAATTACCCCTGATGACGCTCCTTACCGAAGGCTCAGGTGACGGAACACCCCCGCCAGTCTTTGAAATCAAAGCGATGTACCGCCCGCCCAACATCGATGGCGCCATCGACAGCCTGCTGCAATCCTTTGCCACCACAGCCTACGCCGCAGAGGTCGAGGTGGATGAGACCACCGGTGGCGTGACCATCTTGCAATTGGCTGCTGCTGTCGATGTGGGTCATGCGCTGAACCCGGAAAGTGTCAAAGCACAAATCAAGGGGGGCATGATTCAGAGCGTGAGCTATACCTTGTTGGAAGAGATGGTTTTTGAAGATGGCATTCCCCAGGCAGTCAACTTTTGCGATTACCCCATTGCCACCACAGCCGATATGCCGCGCCAGCTTCACCCCATCGTGGTGGAAGTTCCCCAGCGCAGTGGCCCGTACGGGGCCCGCGATCTATCCAACCATGTGCAGGCAGGGGCCGCGCCAGCCATTGCCAACGCCATTTATCGGGCGGTGGGCGTTCGTATTCGCGACCTGCCCATCACCGCACAACGCATTTATGACGCGCTCCAGGCCAAAAAGAAAGAAACCTGACCTTCGCGCATCATGCGCCCGCACGAAAGGTGCTGTTATGAAAGTTGGAAGGTAACGGTTCGTCGCTATCCGGAATGCACCACCAAGGGCACAAAGGCACGAAGAACACCAAGCATTTCAAAGCTTTTTCTTTTCTTCGTGCCTTTGTGGCTTCGTGTCTTAGTGGTTGCTAGCGGGGTTACCTTAGTAGTAACCAAATTTCAAATGTACATTTCCTTAGCGCAGCGCCCGATACAACATCTCTTTCCAGCGTTGGGGATCAATCTCGAAGCAAACAGTAGCATTGGCTGGCTGATTGAGCACGCCCAGTGCATCCACCACAGTCATGCCTCGGGTTACATCATCTTGCGTAGCAATGGCCACAAAATGTCGTCCCTGCCGCACGCACACCGCGGGATCCAGCGCTACAGCCATGGCAGTAGGATCGCACAATCCCAGGCCCGGGTCGTGCAGCCAATCCTGACTGGCTCGATACGCCGATTTATTGCAATCCATGGCAAATTTGGCCCGCTCTGTGCCAAAACCGTAAATCATCGCCATCTCTGCCACCGACAAATTGGCCTCGCCCCGGCATAATTCCCAACCGGCCATGGTGATGTTCATGCCTGATTCGAATACGATTTTGGCTGCTTCAGGATCGACCCACATGTTGTATTCTGCTGCGGGCGTGATGTTGCCGATGGTGTTGGCTGCGCCGCCCATGATAGTGCAATGCTTGACCCACTGCGCCAGTCGCGGCTCCAGGCGCAGGGCCAGGGCGATGTTGGTCAGCGGGCCCAAGGTCACCAGTTCGATTTCGCCGGGCGCGTCGCCAAAACGACGAACAAGCTCTTGCACAGCCTGAGTTCCGGCCAGCGGACGACGGGGCGGGGGATAGTGCATATTGCCCATGCCATCCTCACCGTGGAAAAAATGGGCAAAGATGGGCTCCCGCACCAGCGGACGATGGGCGCCCAGGTAGACGGGCGTCTCTTTGCCGCAGACTTCTACGGTGTAGCGGGCGTTGATGCCACCCTGCTGCAAAGGCACATTGCCCGAGACCACGGTAATGGCCTCCACCTGCACATGGGGCCATTGCAGGGCCATAAGAATAGCCACCGCGTCGTCAGAAGCAGTATCCGTGTCGATGATGAATCGGCGCATAAGAATTTGGGTGAGGGGGATGAGAGGCGGGGAAAATGATGAGGTCAGGGACTTCCGGCGAGCGTCAGCGCCAAAAACAGGATAAGCGTAATGCTACTAAAAATCAATCCTAACCATGCAAGAAATCTGGGACGATATTGGCCCAGCAGGGAGGACAGATTAAGCCCAATTACCACTGGAGAGAAGGAAAAAAGCATCATCAGCAAAAAAAGCAACACATCTTGCCCAGGCACACGCTCAACCTCGTAATAAATGGCATTCAGAATAACCAGAAAACCAATGCCGGCAACAACCCCAAAAAGCAATATCGCCCCACCGATGATGCCTAACCACGGGAATACGCGTGGAATCAGCGGTTTCGGGCCAGCGTCGCCATAGGCTTGCTCGCGTTCCTCGGCCACAAGCCCGAGTTTGCGCATGGCACGGTATTTGCGAAAAACCTTCCAGGCCAGATAAACCTGGAAAAGGGCAAAGGCCGCACCGCCCCAGCCTGACAGTGCGTTACCAAAAGCCGCCCACAGCAGCGTCAGAGCAAAAATGACATAAAGCGATGCTGATTGCACAAAAAAAGTGGGAATTCCCACCAAAATGAGCAAGATGCCCCAGGCGGGATCCAAAAATTTATTGACAAGGAGATGAAGAACGCCCAACCCCAGCATCCATCGCCCCCACGATTTCACATCCCCCGCCATGAAGGCCCGCACCGAAGCCAACGCATCCTCTTCCTCGGTAACAGCATCATCAGGAGCCACAACAGGCTCAGGTTCGGGCTGCACAGGCCGTTCAGGAATCGGCTGGCGTGCAGGAATTTTCCCTTGAGTCATCCAGGATGGTAGATTCTCGGTCACAACAAACCTCCCAAAAATAAATAGAGCAGTCAAGCGTGGTTAGATGGCGTCATGTGCCAGAGAGTGTACCATACTTTTTCAACCATTGCATCTTGCCCCAATTAGGCCAGCTTGCTTTTTAGTAATTGTTGCACCACGCCCGGGTTGGCTTTGCCCCGGGTCTCGCGCATGATTTGGCCCACGAACCAGCCAAAGAGCTGGGTCTTGCCCTCACGGTAGCGGCCCACCTCATGGGGATGTTCCGCCAGCAGACGATCCACCAGCCGCTCCAGCTCGGCGCTATCGCTGACCTGCGCCAGACCCTCTCGCTGCACGATGGTTTGTGCATCCTCACCCGTACGGAACATGGTTTTGAGCACCTGGCTGGCGGTATTGGCGTTGATGGTTCTGGCGGCCACCAGCTTTAGCAGGCCCGCAAATTTGGCCGGAGTGACCGGGATGTCGGAGATGGGCAAATTGCTTTCGTTCACCAGCCGGAAGAGATTGCCCATGACCCAGTTGGCTACCTTTTTGGCGGGCATGGCGTCGCTCACCGCGACCATCAGCGCGTCGAAATAATCGGCCACCGGGCGCTCGGCAGTGAGAATGGCAGCCTCTTTGGCGCCAAGGCCGTAATCCCGGATGAATCGGGCTTCTCGGGCCTGGGGCAGCTCGGGCAGGGTCGCTGCCATCTCCTCCACCCACGCCCGCTCGATGAACAACGGCGGCAAATCGGGCTCCGGGAAATAGCGATAATCGTGGGAATCCTCCTTGCTGCGCTGCACATAGGTACGCCCCTCCGCCTCCAGCCAGCCCATGGTCACCTGCTCCACCTGGCCGCCCGCGCGCAAAACCTTTTCTTGCCGCGCGATTTCATAGGCAATGGCATTGCGCACCGCCCGAAAACTGTTCAGATTCTTCACCTCAACCTTGGTTCCAAAGGCCTCGGTTCCCACCGGGCGCAACGAGATGTTGGCCTCCATGCGCATGGCCCCCTTCTCCAAATCGCCAGTGCTGGCCCCGATGTAAATGAGAATCTGACGCAAACGGGTCAAATAAGCGTTCACCTCATCGATGGAGCGCATGTCGGGCTCAGAAACAATTTCCAGCAAAGGCACGCCCGCGCGGTTGTAATCCACCAGGCTGACGCCATTCTCATGCACCAGCTTGCCCGTGTCCTCCTCCAGATGGGCGCGGGTGATGCCAATACGCTTGACGCCCGCGGGCGTGTCGATATCCAGCCAGCCATGAATGGCCTCGGGCAGCTCAAATTGCGTCACCTGATAGCCCTTGGGCAGGTCTGGATACATGTAATTCTTACGCTCGAAGCGCACATCTTCGGCGATGGTGCAGTTCAGGGCCAAGCCCGCGCGCATGGTCTGGGCCACGGCCTCACGGTTGATGACGGGCAGCGCACCAGGCATGGCCAGACACACCGGGCATACATGCGTATTGGGCGCGGCGCCAAAAAAATCCGCACTGCACGAGCAAAACATCTTGGATTGGGTAATAAGTTCGGCGTGGACTTCCAGGCCGATGACGACTTCGTAGGTTGTGGGCATGATGGTGAAATGGGGTAGGATGGTGTTGGTTTGTTAGATGATGAGCGGGCGCTTGCGAACTGACCGGAGACCGGAGACGGAGGACGGGTCAAACGTTTCAGTCTTCGGTCCCCGGTCTCCGGTCTATTTCAAACGCGTAGCCGATGCGGAAAAGGGTGGCTTCATCCAAGGGGCGCCCGATGAGCTGGATGCCCACCGGAAGCTGATCGTCCTCCTCCTCCACGAAGCCCGCGGGCAGGGCCAGGGCAGGCAGGCCGGCCAGGGCCGAGGGCAGGGTCATCACATCCAGCAGGTAGAGCGAGACCGGGTCGGTGGGCGCTTCGCCGATGCGATAGGGCGGGATAGGCGCCACCGGTGCGATGATGGCGTCGTAGCGCTCAAAGGCGTTATCAAAATCCTGACGGATGAGGGTGCGCACTTTTTGCGCTTTGATGTAGTAGGCGTCGTAGTAGCCCGCGGAGAGGGCGTAAGTGCCCAACAGGATGCGGCGCTTGACCTCGGGCCCGAAGCCCTGTCCCCGGCTCAGCAGATAATTCTCCATCAAATCGGGAGCCTGGGCGCTGTGCCCGAAGCGCACGCCATCGTAACGGGCCAGATTGGCGCTGGCTTCGGCGGTGGCGATGAGATAATAAACGGGCATACCGTAATCGGTGTGAGGCAACGACATTTCCTCCACCGTGGCCCCCAGGTCGCGCAGCCGGGCCACTGCCTCGCGGGTGGCTTGCTCCACGCCCGGGTGCATTCCTTTGGTGAAGTATTCCCGGGGCAGACCGAAACGCATCCCGGCTACGCCCCCTTCCAGCATGGCCGCATAGTGCGGCACGGACTGGGCAAAGGTGGTGCTATCTTTGGCGTCATGCCCGGCAATAGCCTCCAGCAGGATGGCTGCATCTCGCACATCCCGAGTCATGGGCCCAACCTGATCCAGCGAGGAGGCGAAGGCGATGACGCCGTAACGGGAAACGCGACCATAGGTGGGCCGCAGTCCCACGATG
>CAZMDD010000041.1:0-3084 GCA_964565065.1 uncultured Caldilineales bacterium
GCTCAAGTCACGAACACCTGTCAAACTCATGTAAAGCGTGCGAGGGATGGGCGTAGCTGTGAGCGTCAGCACATCCACCTGCGTGCGCAATTGCTTGATGCGCTCCTTGTGGCGCACGCCAAAACGCTGCTCCTCATCCACGATGAGCAGGCCCAGGTTCTTGAATTCCACATCTTTCGAAAGCAGACGATGCGTGCCGATGACAATATCCACCGTGCCTCTGGCCAGACCCTCGATGCTTTCCTGCTGCTGTTTGCGGGTGCGGAAACGGGAGAGCATGGCCACTTCCACCGGAAACGCCTGCAAACGGCGACTAAACGTTTTGAAATGCTGCTGTGCCAGCACCGTAGTCGGAACCAGCACCGCCACCTGTTTGCCGTCCATGATGGCCTTGAACGCGGCCCGCAGCGCCACCTCGGTCTTGCCATAACCCACATCACCGCAGATGAGCCTATCCATGGGCTGCGGCCTCTCCATATCCTGCTTCACCGCCTCGATAGCCACAAGCTGGTCGTCGGTCTCGATGTAGGGGAAGGAAGCCTCCAGCTCCCGCTGCCATTCGCTGTCGGGCGCGAAGGCGTGGCCGGGCAGGGTCTCACGCTGGGCATACAACTTCAGCAAATCCTGCGCAATAGCCTCCACCGCCCGCTTGGTGCGACGCTTAGCCAGCTCCCAATCGGCTGTGCCCAGACGGTTGAGCGGAGGCGAATCGCTGCTGGGGCCCACATAGCGGGCCAGACGGTCAGCCTGATGCACCGGCACATAAAGCTTATCGTTGCGAGCATAGTCGATGAGCAGATAATCGCGAGCCACGCCATCCAAATCCACCTTGACCAGGCCCTTGAAGCGCCCGATGCCATGCTCCATGTGCACCACGTAGTCGCCGGGCTGGATGTCGGCGAAGAAGGATTCGGGCGCGGCGCTGCGAGGCTGATGACTGCGCCGCCGTCGAGCCTTACCCCAGCCAAAAATCTCGGCATCGGTGAGAAAATGCAGACTTTCATCATCGGTAGAAAACCGCCACCCCTCATCAAACATACCCTGGATGAGCGTGAGACTGCGGCGAAGCGGGAGCGCGGGCATATGACTGTGAAGCGATACCGGCACCTCGGCATCGGCAAAAAGATCCGCCAGACGGGGCGCCTGACGGCTGACCATCACCACCCGATCCATCTGCCGCAGATGCTGGCATTTTTCAATCACCTGGCGCAACTGGCCGCCCCAGCGGGGGCCCGGGTGGATGAGGCGTCCTAGTGCTGACCCAACACTGGTGCTGTGCCCATCCAGCTTACCCTGCCCCAGCACAATAGGCGCCCGACCTTGAATCTGCTGCGCCACCTCCTCCCACGCAGCCAATCCCGAGATGAAACCCTCAGGCAACTCGCCACTTTTGATGAGATTCTGGGCCACCAGCCTGGCCTGCCCCTCCAAATCCAGGCCCACTGCAGCCACATCGGCTGCGGCATCGATAAAAACCAGGGCCTGGCGTGGCAGATAATCCAGCAGCGTTGCAGCTTGCTGATAAAGATAAGGCAAATACAACTCGATGCCCCGGAACGCATGGCCCGCGGCCAAATGCTCGATATCCTGCTCATATTGCAACTGCGCAGGAGGGTGGCAGTGCGATAAATCCAGCACCTGCAACCGTTGCGCCGCGGCAGCCCCCTTCTTGAGCAGCGCCTCGCTGGCCGGACTCACCACCAGCCGCTTCAGCCGATGTTGAGCCAGGGTGCGCTGTGTCTGCGGATCAAAATAGCGCAGACTATCCAACTCATCCCCCCACAACTCGATGCGCACCGGCCACAACTCAGTGGGCGACCAAATATCCAAAATGCCACCGCGACGGCTGAACTGGCCTGGCGCTTCTACCACCGACGCATGTTCATAGCCAGCCAGCAGCCAACGCGCCATGACACCGCGTAAATCGATCCATTCGCCCTGACGCAGCGTGTGCAACCCTTGTCGAAACTGAGCCAGAGGTGCCGTGCGTTGCATCAGCGCCCGCACCGACGCCACGATCACGGGCGGGCGTTTGTCACCGCCCGGGCGTCCCCAGCGGGCCAGCGCGGTGAGGGCGGCCAGCCGGGCCTGGCGCGTCTCCCGGGCCCAGGGAATACGCTCGAAGGGCAGCGCGTCCGGGTCGGCAAAATAATGCACCGGGCCCGCGTCAGCCCCCAGCCAAGTGCGCAACTGCTCCGCCAGCAGCAACGCAGTCTCGGCCCGGGCCGTCAGCAGCAGCGCCGGACGGTTCAGCTCAGCGATGAGCCCCGCGGCCACAAAACTCCGGGCCGAAGCAATAATGCCCAGCGGATGCGCAGGACTTTCGCCCGCGGCCAATCCTGCTGCAACTTGCCGAAAAGCATCCTGCTGCTGCAAAAAAAGAATCAACCCATGCAGATCAAGCTGGGCGTTGTGAGAGGTGGGGGACATGGTAGACATAACCGAAATGATAACTAAACCGATCTCACCTGATCCACTCGATGCGCTTCACAAATCTGACATCGACATTGACTATGGGTGAAATGCCGGACTCCCACGACAGATCCTTGCCTCTTATCGGCACCGGTTAGAGCGCTGTCGACAAAAAGAGGCGTTTCAATAATATGATTGACATCTGTCCACAACGTGCCTCTTTGCTGAAATCGTTTCATTAAGGCGGTATGCCTGCGGGCAACGGTTTCATTGTTGTTATGGATCAAGATGCCGTAGTTTTTGTTATCTGGAGTTGAAATAGCACATAGAAAATGCTCGAAACGCGATACCACCTGTTCAAATGCTTGCTCGTCAACTGTCCGTAAACGCCTTTCTGGATCGAAGTGAAGTTTATCAACGCACTCTGCAAAAATGCGTGCAAATCGCCATTGCGATACAACCTGGGCAATCCTTTCGATAACTTCGTACCGCTCTTCACGGGTCAAATGGATATAGGGTGACGTTTTTCGGAAATTCTTTTTCGTTTGTTTATATTGCCGGGGGTTGTTCGCGCGTTGCAAACGATAAAGCTCCTGTGCTCGATATTGTTTCATCAGGCGACGGCGCTGATGATATGCCAGATTTTCAAAATCGGGGATACGAGACTGCCCC
>CAZMDD010000042.1:0-8662 GCA_964565065.1 uncultured Caldilineales bacterium
GACCACCGTGCCGCCCCGACTGGCTGATTTTTAGATAAGATGTTACTACTCAAGGTAGCCCGGCTAGAAACCACTAAGACACGAAGCCACAACGGCACAAAGAAAGAAAAAGGTTTGAAATTCTTGGTGTTCTTAGTGTCATTATGCCTTTGTGGTGATTGAAGTCGGGTTCGTCAGTCGTTACGCTAATTTGGGGAATTGGGTATAAAAAAACCGCTGGAGTAAGCGATAACGCTGCCTCCGACGGCGATTTGTAGCGGGCGTCTTGAAATCGCATTTATGTTTTGGCGCTACGACATCGTGACGCTATGAAATTGGTGAGCCTTACCGGTAAGTTTAGCATGTTTCATGAAACTGGGCAAAAGGTGCCAGCTATGTTTCAAAAAAAAGTTACGACTAAGGTGGCCCGGCTAGAAACCACGAAGACACGAAGCCACAAAGGCACGAAGAAAAGAAAAAGCTTTGAAATGCTTGGTGTTCTTAGTGTCTTTGCGCCTTTGTGGTGATTGAAGTCGGGTACGTTAGTCGTTACCAAAAAAATCCCCTGCACAGCCAGAGCCGCGCAGGGGTAGGAATAGAGGTGTGCAGGTGTGCAGGAAGCCAGATTAGAGTTCGGCTACATGCTGGGAGAGGAAGATAGCCACACCTTCGGGCGATTCCTGCATGCCGGCAGCACCTTTTTCCCAGCCAGCGGGGCAGACTTCGCCGTGCTGTTCGTGGAATTGCATGGCATCCACGATTCGCAGCATCTCGTCGATGTTGCGGCCAATGGGCAGATTGTTGACAACCTGATGCTGCACGACAAAATCCTTATCAATGAGGAAGGAGCCTCGCAGGGCCACGCCCGCGGGGTGCTCGATACCATAAGCCTGCGTAATCTCGTGACTCACATCTGCCACCATGGGAAAACGCACCGGGCCAATGCCGCCACGATTCACCGGGGTATTGCGCCAGGCATGATGCACATATTGCGAATCAATAGAAACCCCCACCACTTGCACACCACGCTCCTGGAAGGCTTCCAGACGATGATCATGGGCAATGATTTCGGTAGGACACACAAAGGTGAAATCCAGTGGCCAGAAGAAAAGAACAATGGGTTGTCCCTTAAAGCTGGACAGGGTAAAGTCATCGATGATGCTACCATCACCCAAAACAGCAGGGGCAGTGAAATCGGGGGCTTGTCGGCTTACTAAAACGCTCATAAAGTACTCCTTGAAAGTGTGTGGAATGATATTGCTTAATTATTATAACTCTTAGTTTAGAATAAGTCCAATTTAGTCTTGTAAGTGTTCATCCATTTGTACTGTTCGCAGATTGTGATAGACTATCGGGTGATAGCGATGTGAGATTGCTTCACCCGATTTGACGTTTTTCTGCACAATTCATTGGAGGTTGTCATGTTTGGAAAAAGTTTGCGTATTCTTGCAATTGTTTTGATGGGCTTTTCGGCCGCCATGATGGTTTTGGGTGGTATTGGAACCATTTGCATTGCATTTTGGCCCGAAAAGTACCCGACGCTGTCCATGATGGTTCCTTACAAGCCGATTTACCAGGTGGCAGCCATTACCACCATTGTGGCAGGATTGTTTGCTGTGCGGGCCACCATGCGGTTGCGGCGTTTTCAGGCCCGACATGTGCGCGCGGCCATCATCATCCTCTTGGTCAGCCTGGCCACTGCCGGGGTAAAGATGTATTTTTCCAGCAAAGTGCGGGGCAGCGTGGCTCCCACCAACATTCGCTTCTATCTTTCGTTGTTGACCATGGTTTATTTGCTGATATTGCGTTGGCCGGGCGTGTGGCAGCGCGTGCGCACCGAGTCGCCCGATGATCAAAGTGGGCAGATTGGTACAGGCATTGCCGCCATTGTGGCGGGCATTCCTACCCTGACCGTGCAGTATTGGGCAGCCTCGACCCATGTTTTGCAGGGCGTGAACTACGCAGATGTCTGGCATTGGCAGCTTGCCGTGGTTGGTTGGAGCTTGATTGCCGGTGGTGTTTGGCTCTTGCTGCGCTGCTGGAGCAAGGAGGCGCGTTTCAATTTGGCCGGCGATAGCGACTTGCAGTCACCGCCATTGCCTTTCTGAGAGTTACCACTAAGGTCGCCCGGCTAGAAACCACTAAAGAAATCTTGACGCCCGAAATCCACTCTGGTTAATTGCCTTGCTGTTTGTCTACTTTGGCAGTACAATAGCTCGGTTTGTGGCAATCGCCAGTTTTTTCGTACACTTCTACTCAATACGCTATCATTATGAAACCATTATCCAACATGCTCAAGAATATCCCGCCTTCGGCTACGCTGGCGGTGAATGACAAAGCCAAAGCGCTCAAAGCCGCGGGACGGGATGTTATCTCGCTGGCCGGGGGCGACCCAGATTTCATCACGTCTGAAAACATTATTGATGCGGCTGTGCAAGCGTTACGCGCGGGCGACACGCATTATCCGCCCTCGCGCGGGACCGTACGCATGCGCCAGGCGGTGGCCGACAAACTCCAACGCGATGCCGGTCTTGCTGTTGATCCTGCCACCCAGGTGCTGATTAGCTCCGGGGCCAAATTCCTCATCTACGCTGCGCTCAGCGCCATGGTGAATCCGGGCGATGAAGTGATTGTTTTTGAGCCTTACTGGGTATCTTATGTGCCCATGGTCATTATGGCTGGCGCCACGCCCGTGACAGTGCCCCTGGACGCGGCCAATGGATTTGCCATCACTGATGATGTGGCCCGCTACATCACGCCCCGCACCAAGGTGATGATGGTCAATACGCCCAACAACCCCACCGGCCACGTGATGAGCGCGACCGAGGCCGCCGTAGTGCAACGTTTGGCAGTGGAACATGATCTTTACATCCTGTTCGACGAAATTTACGAAAAACTCATCTTCGAAGGTGAACACATCCATCTGGCTACCTTGCCCGGCATGGAGGCCCGTACCATCATCATCAACGGGCATTCAAAAGCCTATGCCATGACGGGCTGGCGTTTGGGGTGGGCCGCGGGCCCGGCCGATGTCATCGGGCTCATGGCTAAATTGCAGAGCCAGACCGTGACTTCGGCAGCTTCATTTACCATGGCCGCCGGAGTCGAGGCGCTTAGTGGGCCGCAAGATGCCGTGGAAGCGATGCGTTTGGCCTACAAGGCACGCCGCGATTTCATGGTCGAGGCGCTGAATGCCATTCCCGGCGTCGAATGCGATCCTCCTGCCGGGGCCTTTTACCTCTTTGTGCGCTTCCCGGGCCTGGGCACCGATTCCATGAAGATTGCCGATATTCTGCTGGAAGAAGCAGACATCGCGGGCACGCCCGGGGTCGCGTTCGGGCAGGCAGGCGAGGGCCATGTGCGCTTCTCCATCGCTACCTCCATGCACGAGCTGGAGCGGGCGGTCGAACGCATTAGAAAATTGATGACCAATCGTTAATTTGAACCACCGGGACGCGGAGATAAGTTGCTCCGCGTCCCTTTGTGACGATAAATGTGGGGATATGGGCAAAGAGCAACAAAAACCTTGGAAGCGACTAAACAGGATCTTTCCTTGTGCCTTAGTGGCCTTGATGGTTCTCTCGGGATAGCGGTGACCAGTAACCATCAGTCAAAAATAACCACTCCCCCTGATTTTATGATGGATGGATGTTGCTGCCCCTCAAATTACATAGCTTTGTCATAATTTTGCAATACTCTTTTGCTATCCTGCATGCAGTGAGGATTCTTTGATGCCTCACCCTTGCAAACCGGTTGCTATGAACATTTCCATCCAAATTTCTCAACAAGGAGAAATCTCAATGAACAAAAAACACATTATCGTGGCCCTGAGTGCGCTGGCCTTGCTGACTTTACTCATCGCTGCCCCCGCATTTGCCGCCACAACTGACCTGCTCACTACCACCTCTGCCGCTACTTTGACCACAGACCCACCCCCGACCACAGATGCTGAGCCGGTAGACTGGATCGACATCGTTTTGGACAAGCTGAACATGAGCGACGATGCGCTTTTCACCGCCTGGAGCAACGGCCAAAGCCTGAAGGACATTGCCCGCAGCCAGGACGTTGACCCCCAAGTCATCGCCGATGCCATCGTCGCCGCAGAAACCATCTGGCTGGATGCCATGGTTGCCAGCGGCGAGTTTTCGGCAGACGATGCAGCCAGTTGGAAAGCTGACCTGGCCGCCGATGTCGATGCGTTTATGAACGAAAAGGGAGATGCCGAAGTTTACGACACCTTCGATGGTGTTGACTGGATAGCAATTCTCCTGAAAACGCTGGATATGGAGGAAGGCGCACTCTTCGATGCAATCGCCGATGGGAAAACTGTCGCCGAGCTTGCCACCAACAAAAATATCGACCCGCAGCGCATCGCCGATGCCATTGCCATGGCCGAGACCGAATGGCTGGATAAGATGGTGGCTGATGGTAAAATCAGCGCCGAAGAAGCTGAATCTTGGAAATCGGAGCTGAACGATGCTATCCAAAGTTTTTTGACTGAGGATTGGAGCCTCTCTGTCGATGAAATCGTACCCGCTGATTTTGTTGGTATCGATTGGTTCACTGTGGCGGCCCAAACACTGGGGCTGGATGAAGAGACACTTTTTGAAGCCATGGACAGCGGCAAAAGCCTGAACGAGCTGGCCCGGGAGCAAAATATCAAGCCCCAAAAGGTCGCCGATGCCATTCTCGCTGCGGAGTACGCCCAACTTGATGCGTGGGTAAAAAATGGCGACATGCCCGCAGATGAAGTTGCGCAGTGGAAAGAAGTGCTGCCCGATGAAGTCGCAGCCTTCATGGAAGAAAATTTCGCAGCAGAAGAGGATTTTATCGAGGACAGTGTTGATTGGCTTGCCATTGCTCAGGAGAAGCTGGGCATGGATGACGAAGCCTTCTTCAATGCCCTGGATGCAGACCAGTCCTTGGCCCAAATCGCTGCAAGCCAGGATGTTGCGTCACAGAGCATTGCCGATGCCATTGTTGCCGCCGAAAATGCGTGGCTGAATAAAATGGTTGCCGATGGCAAGCTGACGGCAGAAGAGGTGAGCGAGTGGCAGGCCGACCTGGCCGAGATAGTTGATACGTTTATGAACAGCCACTGGTTCTCTGAGCAGCCCTGGTAAATTTTCCCCCTTCCCCAAAAAAACGCCCGACTGGCTAACCGGTCGGGCGTTGGTTCTCTTTAGTCCTCTTCTGGTGCAGGAGGTGGTGGTGGAATGATGGGCTGCTGCGGCTCAGGAGGCAGAGTCGAGGTGGCGGGCAGAACGGACTCGGGAGCGGCAACAACAGTCGGCTCTGTTGGGTACTTGCGAGTACCAAAACGGGTGAGCAGCGCCCCGCCGATGGCAATGTTACCTGCCACAAACACCACCAGGCCCGAGATAACGCCACCCACAAAGGGCAGAATGTGAGGCATCTGCCACAGCATGGTTAAAATAGCTACGCCAACCAGCGCTTCCCAGATGGGTGTGCTCTCTTTGATATTGGCAGCTTTTAGCAGCTCTCTGCCCAGCAGCCAGCCCAAAGCCAGCCATCCCAGCAGAAAAGTTCCCAGCAGGATGAGCGGAATGAGCAGTGCCACCGGAATCAGACAAATGGTAATGCTTAGCAGTGCAATGACAGGCACAGAGAGGATAACCGTTGCCAGGCCCACACCAAAGGCTAACAGCAGATTGTTCTGCATGGTATCGGCCATTCGCTCAGTGGCAGCGGGCGCAATCAGCACCAGAATCATACCCAGCGCTGCCAAAACCGCAGTCCAGGCAATGGCACTTAATGCCCGAAAAAGTGTGCGCATGAACCAGTTGGAGCTCTCCTGGCGGGGATGACGCGGGATGGGGATTTGTTCGACCAGGGGAGGAGCCACGGGCGTGCCATCCAGCACCGGGCCATCTGAGTTACCATCAGTGCCAATGATGTCACCATGAATTCGGGCATTGGCATCGCGATTGATTCGGCCTCCTATCGCTGTGGCATCGCCATCCACCACCGCGTGGGCATTGAGATTAACAAAGCCGCCAATAGCCGCAACGTCGCCGCGGATGTGTCCATCGATATTGGCTGTTCCACCGATGATGGCAACATCACCCATGACAACTGCATTGGTTTGAATATCGACTGTGCCGCCCAAAACGGTCAGGTCTCCATCCAGCGTTTTGCCGGTTGCCAGGGTGTAGTTGCCACCAAAAACAACCTTGTCGCCATCTTTGCCCCCCTGGGCATAAGTTGTCGTAGGAAGAAGCATGATCAGCGCCAGGAGTAACACAATGACCAAAGTTTTGTTAAGACGTGAATGTGCGAACATGGGATTTGCCTCCATGATGTGAAATTTGGGGTAGTGGTTCGAATGTGACTGACGCCATGGCAACCACAGATGGCACAGATTTTTGGTGCCTTTGTGCTCTTGGTGGTGCGCTTCGGATAGCGATGAATCGTTACATTTCAACTTTCATGGCATCACCTGCTTAAAAAATAACCTATCGGCCCTGATGGGACAGGCTGGATGCGCCCAGAAGCTGCTCCGGCGCTTTTTGCAAAACGATGATGAGCGAAAGCAGCAACACGCTGAGGGCCATCAATGTGCCAACAGGAACAACAGCCCATTGGGGCAGGTGCTGAAAAATGTTGACCGCTGCCATCAGGAGCGAGGCGAATGCGCTAAAAGCACTCACCAACCAAGCGATGCCCCCCGATAAAAAGCCTGGCTCGAAAACGGCTATCAGGCCCGCCCCCAGCAGCAACAGCATGGGGATTAGCGCGATGAGTGCCGTCAGGCCCAGCGTGCCACCCAGAATCAGCTTGTCGCGGCGGCGCTGCCAGGTGAGCGCTTTTGTCACCGAAACCGCAAAATCTCGAGTCGAATCAAGCATGGGCGCTGCAGCCAGCGATTGATGCACCCATAGCATGGCATCCAGCATAGGCGCACAACCGGGCAGATGGGCAGCCTCCTGGCGCAGTTGTGCAGGCGTCGTATCGGGAAGCTGGCCGTCGAGATGCTGAGAAAGACGTTCTAAAATCTGATTACAAGTATCCATGATGATGTACTCAGTGAGTTGGGATGTCGGGAGCAAGAGAGGGTCTTGTTTGCGAGCGGGAAGCAATTTGTGCCACCTGTTTGCGGGCCCGGTGCAACCGGGACTTCACCGCGGGAACCGAAATAGCCATACTTTCGGCGATTTCTTCATACGAGTAGCCGTACCAGTAAAGCAACACCAGCGGCGTGCGATACGTGGGCTCCAGTTGGTCAATCCATTGCTGCACCTGGTCAGAAAGCTCACCTTTTTCGGCATGGCGATGAGGATCGAGACTCTCGGGCATGGGCACTTTTTCGACCAAAGGGTCATCTTCCAGCGAGCGCCATTTGATGCGTCGTTTGCGTAAACGATCCACGCAATGATTCGAAGCAATGGTCAGTACCCAATTGATGAATTTGCGATCCACATTGTAGCGCTGGATGTTGGCATAGGCGCGGATGAAAGTTTCCTGCGTTGCATCCTCGGCCTCCTGTTGATTGCCCAACATACGGTAGCAAAGATTGTAAACCGGGCGCTGATAGGAACGAACAATGTGCGCAAAGGCCTGCTGATCACCCTTTTGGGCATTCAGTAAAATAGCTCGTTCAGGTTGTTGGGTGGCTGCTGCCGCTTTTTTCACAAATGGCCTCGAAGCAACATGGGAGGGTGTCTTAGCGCTGTGTGCTGTGTGGTTACGATGATGAATCTTATTCTATCATGCGTTACGCAGCTTGGTGCTGTTGGGTTTCGAAAGCGAGGGTGCGCTGGCCTGATATCGCAAAAAAAAGACCGGCAGCCTGGGGCCACCGGTCTTGCCAGCGTGAAAATGTGAGAGGTTACTTGGTTTTGATGTTGATGCGCTTCGGTTTAACCTCTTCTACCTTGGGGATGTTCAGCGTCAGAACGCCATCCTTGTAAGTCGCTTCGATTTTGTCGGCATTCACCGGAACAGGCAGGGCAATGCTGCGTTGGAAGATGCCAAAGCGGCGTTCACGCAGATGATACTTGCCTTCGTCGATAGCATCCTGCTCCTTGATTTCACCTTTGATGGTCAGCACATTATCGGTCAGCGTAATATCCAAATCGTCAGGATTGATGCCAGCCAGCGATGCCTTAACCTGGAAAGCATCCTCCGCTTCCATCACATCCAGAGCCAGGGCCCAGGGGCGGGCGTCGGCATAGTTGGGAGCAGGGACCAAATCATTCATCATGTTTTCCAGCGCATTGCGCCAGGCCTGCATTTCTCGGGCAAAGGGGTCTCGAACAGTCATAAGTTTCATTTTCTCATCTCCTTGTGGGTGATGTGTGTTGTTAGGGAATTAAGTGTGCGGCTGCAAGAGCCATGACTTTTTACACTTTTATTAAACACCCACAGCATTAGCGCTGCATATGTTCAGCATTAGCAAAAGATAAGAAGTGACAGGTCACATTTTCTGATTAGCCCAAAAGAGTGCAAAGGCACAACATACGTTACGACTAAGGTAGCCCGGCTAGAAACCACGAAGCCACAAAGGCACGAAGAAAAGAAAAAGCTTTGAAATTCTTAGTGTCTTTGCGCCTTTGTGGTGATTGAAGCGGGTACGTTAGTAGTTACCCTTTTTCCTCTTTACAGGTGTGTGAATGACCATCAAAATTCCTACGACATGACCAACCATGATGGATAACCTATT
>CAZMDD010000043.1:0-8192 GCA_964565065.1 uncultured Caldilineales bacterium
AACCTGTCCAGGCGAGTCTGCGACTCGGCGGGTTGACCGCCTGTGCGCGCATCATGCGCCCGCGTGCGCGACGCCCCACTATGGCTGAAATGGCCATGGGCGAGGACAGCAAACGCGCATCATGCGCCCGCGTGCGCGACGCCCGAACAAAGCGCCTCCGCCCGCGGCTGAAGCCACGGGCTACTGCTGCCAAGCCCCGTTGGGGCTGCCCCCCAGACGGCTGCTGCGCAGCCAGTCAGAGGTCAGAGGTCAGAGGTCAGAGGTCAGTGGTCAGTGGGCCAGAGGTCAGAGGTCAGTGGGCCAGAGGTCAGTGGTCAGTAGGCCAGAGGCCAGAGGTCAGTGGGCCAGAGGCCAGAGGTCAGTGGGCAGTGGTAAACCGCCAGCTCCTCCCACCGTGAGGCCCAGCCGAAACGGGGGGAGGCCGGGAGGGGGGCAAAATGCTCGCCGCGGGCTGGTTTGCCACGACTCCCGCCCGTCAAAAAACCTGTCCAGGCGAGTCTGCGACTCGGCGGGTTGACCGCCTGTGCGCGCATCATGCGCCCGCGTCCCCGCTCGTCCTCTATCCTCCATCCTCAGCGCATGTGCCCGCCGTTACCACCAGACCAAAAGCACCATTGGCAGCGTCACCACTAAACGTGCCCACACGCAAATCATACAAACCAGGAGCCAGGGGCAGCGTATAAATAATGGGAGCAACAAACTCATCCTTGCGCGCCACCAGCGCCCCACCCTGGCTAAATGGCGGAAAACGCTGCAACCACCAATGATGATCCAGCCCATCCTGCGCCACCGGCGAGATATTGGCATAAAACGCCCCATCCTCCCCCTCGAAACGATGACGCCGGCCCGAAACATCCAGCAACTCCACAAAATCCACCACAGCATCATGCCCGGCCAAGGGCTCGACGCACAGCTTCAGCGCACGGCCCGTGACCTGCACCGGGCCAAAACGCCAGCTAACCGGCTGACTACTGTCATCCCCTTGCCAGCTCCTTGTCAGCGCCGCCTCCCCCGCGGGCACATCATGCGCGGGCGCAGGAATGAAATAACTGCCAAAAACAGGACGCCCCGCACTATCTTCATGCACCTGCCACACTCCCTGCGGCCATTGCCTTTGCACACTGGCTAAAAGCTCTCCACCCTCCGGCGGCAAAATCCATACCCGTTGCGGGCCCGGACAGCGCAACAACGAAACCCCGACAGGCAAATCAATCAACGCCCGCGGACGCGCCAAAAAACGCGTTGCGCGCACATTCAGCGCATAGGGCTGCGCAAAACTGCACGCATGCACATCCTCGGGCAACGTGGCCAAATAACGTCCGATGCGGGCGGCAGGACGCGCATTATCGGCAACAAACGCCTCATAAACCTGCCAATTCCGCCACGCCAGCAACACAAAACCCAGCATCAGCACCAGCGCCATCCACTGTCGCCATGAGCCCGCCACCTGCCAGATGCGCATCAAACTCAAGCCCGCCATCAAAGCCGCCACCGGCAAAATACCCACCAACCGCGGCCAGAACGGTGCATTATTCGTCAGCACACTACCAGAAACCATTAGCCCCCCCATCCACACCAACCCCAACGCCCATCGCGGACGCCGCCATCGCCGTAAACTTAGCGCCACACCCAGCCAAATCAGCGGCGAAAGCATGGCACTGAACATGGGCCCCGTAAATCCAAACTGCGTACTGCTATCCTCACTAAAATTGAACATCAGCACCGAAGCTTTAAGCTGCTGCCACAGCACCGCCGCGGGCGATCTCACACCATACTTGCCCATAAGATGCTGCATCACCGGCGGATGCCAGAGAACCACCTCGCTGGTGCGTCCCCCAATAGCAGCAGGCTCCTGCACCAGAACCACCATCATGGGACCCAGCGCCAGCAACAACCCCGCCACTACTGCCAGACTTGCCAGCAACCAAAATCGGATCTGCCCGCGGTTGCGGGCCAGCACCCACAACGCCACCACCGGCAAAATCACCACCATCCCCCGTCCCGAAAAATACATCTGCAAACCTATCCCCAGCAGCCCCCCCGCTGCTCCCAACGCCCACCATTCAGCCCGACGCCAACCCCACACCAGCAAACCCAAACTCCACAACATCCACGGCCACGGATCCATATACGCGGCCAGCCGCGAAAAATGACCATGTGGAATATTCACCGCCAGCACCCCCGCAGCTAACACCCCCAACCAACGAGAATCAAAAAGCTGCCACGCCAAAAACCACAACCCCAAAACACTCAGCCATCCCGCCGCCGCCGGAAGCGCTGCCAGAGCCAGCACCCCGCGTGGGAACCAATGCAATGCCAGAGCCGCGGGCGCAAATCCCAAAGCAGGAATCCCAGCCCAGCCCAGCCGAAACCAACCCTGCGAAACCACCCACGCTTGCAAGCCCATACTGGCCATATCGCCATGCAAATCTGCCGGAAGCACATCCAGCCGCCAAAACCGAAACCACGCAGCCACCAGCAACACCGCGGCCAGCGTCAGCCACCCCCAGGCCCCCCACTTTTGGGGAGATGAGGCAACTTGCCTGGGCCCGGACAGCATTCCTAGCCCGCCCAGCAGTACTGCCAACGCACCCAGCCACGCCCAGCGGGTCAGCGCATCCTCACCCTGATTCCAAAAACGAGCCAAATTCCAGCCCCACAGCACCAGCGCCAGCACCACCAGCGCCCAACCTGCACGGCTCATGCGTGCACGCGTCAGGCGCGCACTGCGCCAGATGCCACGAGACTCATACCCATGCTCCGCATCCCAGGCAAACAACGTCATGGCCAGCAAATACCCCACGACTCCCAGGCCCAAACGCACCCCTTCGGATGCCAGCCACGGCGCCAGTCCCAGCAACCCCTGAAAAAACGCCCCATTGAAATTTGCCGGAAAACAGACCACCTGCGTGGCATACGCCAACGCCACCGCAGCCATCAGTCTGCCAAAAACGCCCCTTTGCTTAGCGCTCCGAATCAATCTGTCCATGGGCAAAGGGCCCGTTGTAGCCCAACTCCGCTAACCAGCGCCGATCCTGCGCATCCAACCGCGCCCGGGCCAGCAAATCGGGACGCCGGGCCAATGTGCGCATGAGGGCCTGTCGGCGTCGCCACGCAGCCACCCGTGCATGATGCCCCGATGTCAGAATCTCGGGAACCTCCCACGCCCGAAACTTGGGCGGACGGGTGTAATGCGGTCCCTCCAATAGCCCTGTGGCATGAGAATCTTCAGCCGCGGCATGTTCATAGCCCAGCGCACCAGGTAACAACCGCACCACTGCATCCACCACCACCATCGCAGCCACCTCGCCCCCCGAAAGCACATAATCGCCAATCGAAAGCTCATCCGTAGCCAAATGTTGCCGTACCCGCTCATCCACACCCTCGTAGCGCCCGCAAATAAACAACAACCGCGACTCCTGCGCCAGCTCTTGCGCAACCTGCTGATTAAAAAGACGTCCCTGCGGCGTTAGCAAAATCGTAGGCACAGAACATTCCCCGCGGATAGCCTCCACCGCCGCAAAAAGAGGCTCCGGCTTCATCAACATGCCTCCGCCGCCGCCATAAAGCGTATCATCGGTGGTCTTGTGCTTATCGGTGGCCCAATCGCGCAAATTGTGCGCCCGAATGCTCACCAAACCCTTTTCGCGGGCCCGTTTGATAATGGACGCGTTGAAAGGACTGTCGAACATCTCGGGGAAAATCGTAACAATATCAATAGTCAGCATAGCTTGGATGATAGCACAAATTGCCAGCACTGTCATGTCATGGAACAACCCGGGTGCGTTTCAGTTTGGGAGCGCTTTTATTTTTTTGGCCGGGTGGATGACGAATCTGCCCTGGAGAGCCCCGCTCCGGAGCCGGATTCGCAATCCGGCAGGTTTTACAATGCCTGCCCCAATTTTGAAACGCACCCACAACCCTTGCCCGCCCCAGACTGGCCCCTTGCCTGTCAGTTCCGCATTTCCTTGCTCCCCCTCTGGCATCATAGTAAAATGCCACCATGAAACGCATGTTTCTGGCACTTTTGTTGCTTTTGTTCTTGCTGGCGTTGCCTGTCAATTGGCTGCTGGCCCGCCACAACGCGCCACAGCCCTGGCCCGCGGACATCGCAGACTACCACAGCGCACTGGCCGCGAACATGGATTTGGCAGACTTGGCAGCCATGGATGCTCAGGCCCGCACCGAGCGCTTTCGGCAGGCCCGGGAGGATGGCATCGACATCGTGCGTTTGCGCATCCCCTGGGCGCTCATCCAGCCGCAGCCCGACGTGTGGGAATGGCAGGCTTTTGAGCAGATTGTCAGACACAATGCGTTTGGCTTTATGTTTGTGCTGGTGCTGGATGGCACACCCGCGTGGGCCCGGGCGCCCGAGGATGCCCAAAATCCATGGGCTCCCCCGCGCGACATACGCGACTTTGGAACCTTTGCCGCAGAAGTAGCCCGACGCGCTCCCTGGTCAGTCGATGCCTCGGGCAGGGGACAGGTGCTGGCTTATCAAATCTGGGATGAACCCAACATCGGGCCGCACTGGGGCGCGCATTACGCAGACCCGCAGGGCTACTTGGCATTGCTGCGCGAGGCCCGCCACAGCATTCACGCTGTTCGCCCGGCAGCCCGCATCATGCTGGCCGCGCTGGCGCCTACCACCACCGATGATGGCTTTAACATGCCCGAACCTCGCTATCTTCACCATCTGTTAAGCCTGGGCGCTGGGGCATTTTTCGATATCGCTGCAGGGCAGGCCTATGGTTTTGATCAGCCGCCCGAATCGCCGCCTGCACCGGATCAGCTCAACTTCCGCCGTGTCGAGCTGCTGCACCAGGTGCTGGTTCGCCACGGTTTGGCCGGGATGCCCATTTTTATTACCAGGTGGGGATGGTGGACACCGCAATCTCCCAATCTTGATCCGCAAGTCTCCCCCTGGCGTAGCATCCCTGTCACCACACTGCGCGACTATCAGCAGCGGGGCTGGCTGTGGATGCAGATGCACTGGCCCTGGGCTGCCGCGCCCGCGTGGGTGCAGTATGCGCCCGGGCCCGAGGATGCTACCATCCACCTGGGCTGGGTGCAGCGTGATGCCGCTGGCTCACCAACACCCGCGGGTGCAGGCCTGGCAGCCTTGGCTCGGCAGGTACTTGTGCCGGGCGCCGGACGATTGACCCCTGAGCGTGCGGTGCCCGCCGACACAGTACCGTTGACGTGGCGTTTTAGTGCCGATGCCGCAGACCCCACAGGTGCAGGCAGTGAGTTGACCTTGACTTTTAGTGGCAGAGCTGTGGCTTTGCTGGTGCAGCAGGGCCCCTACAAAGGCCATTTCGAGGTGTGGATTGATCATGTGCCCGCGCCCGCCCTGCCCATAGACCCGGCAACGGGGCACGCGTATCTAACACTGTACGATCCTGCCAACCGGATAACGCTTTTTCCGCTGGCCCGGAATCTGACAGAGGGCGAGCATGTTCTGCACATTCGGGCGCAGGGGGGCTGGGGACATTGGCCGCTGCGTCGCATTGTCATCGATGATAAGCCGCATGGCCAGCCATGGCCTTTTTGGCCCATCAACACGATGCTGGTGATAGCGCTGGCAAGGGTTTTGTGGCAAATTTTCCAGAGCCAGAATATGAATCAGCAGGATAAGCGTGGCGAAAGGCGTGGTGGCGTTTTGCTTGGCAGATTTGCTGCGTGGTTGCCCGCGGCGGCGCTGGTGGCCCTGCCCTGGGTGCAACATCCAGTGCATCTCGGGCCGGTGGGATTGCCTTTGCACGAGTTGCTCATCTGGCTGGGGTTGGCCGCTGCTGCGGGCGCTTGGCTATTGGGAGCGCGTCCGTTGCGATCTCCTTCGGTCAGTCGTATGGATGCAGCTTTGCTTTTGCTGCTGGTTATCGGTTTCTTTGCGGCGCTTGATGCCCGTTATCGTGGCTACGCGTTTTATGATTGGCGAGTGACTTTTCTTACGCCCGCGATATTTTACTGGCTTATCACACGTTTTACGCTGCGCCGGGCCAGAGGTGCACCCTTGTTGGGCCGGGCCGCGCTGTTGGCAGGTGTGCTGGTGAGCATCATTGCTTTGGTGCAGGTGGTTTTAGGTCGGGCGGGCATGGCCGAGGGCGTACCACGGGCGCGGGCGTTGTATGGTTCGGCCAATAATTTGGCGCTGGTGCTGGGGCGATTGCTGCCGTTGATACTGGTGCTGACATTTGTCCGGCGTCACGATGCACCGGATGCACATGGCGATGGTTTCCCCCATTTTTTCGAGCGTTGGGCCTCCTGCCGGTTATGCACTTTTGTTGTTTACGGTGTGGTCCTGGCTTTGATGGCCGCAGCAGGATTTTTGACGTTTAGCAAGGGACTGCTCTTCATAAGTGTTCCGGTGGGAATGCTGATGCTGGCCATTTATCGTCCCAAGTTGCGCAAACCGATTTTAGCGCTGGCTGTGCTGGGCGTGTTGGCTTTGCTGCCCTTTTTGAATACGCCACGACTGGCGCAGATTACATCGGGTACGGGGCGTTTCCGGCTGTATCTGTGGCAAAGTGCGTGGCGCATGTGGCTGGATCATCCCTGGTTGGGCGTGGGGCCCGATAATTTTCTTTATGCGTATCGTAGTTTTTATGCGCTGCCCGCGGCCTGGGAGGAACTCAATCTCAGTCACCCCCACAATCTCTTTTTCGATTTATTGACACGCGTGGGGCTTTTCGGCTTTTTGGCTGCGATGGCGTTGCTAGGGCAAGCAATGTGGAAGGGGCAAAAGTTGCTGCGCGGGCGATTGGGGCCCGAGCATCCCTTGCACCCATGGCTATTGGGCCTGTGGGCAGGTTTGGTTGCCGGTCTGGCTCACGGTATGATCGATAACAGCATCTTTTTGCCCGATTTGATGATTTTGACTCTGTTGGCCGCAGCGGTTATTCAGGCGCTGTGAGGTT
Source organism: uncultured Caldilineales bacterium (assembly GCA_964565065.1). Classification (GTDB taxonomy): domain Bacteria; phylum Chloroflexota; class Anaerolineae; order J102; family J102; genus M2005. The sequence continues at coordinate 6,921 of CAZMDD010000043.1, forward strand.
TTTGCGTTTTGTCTGATGCCGCAGCGCATGACGTTTTATGGGAGCACTATGAAAACATTGATTCTGAAAGAACTGAATGCTATTGAAGCGCTGGAGGATGTGCGCATTGTGTGTGCGTGTGAATCGGGTAGCCGGGCCTGGGGTGCGTTTTCGGGCAATAGTGAGTATGATGTGCGTTTCATTTACCTTCATCGTCAGCAGTGGTATCTTAGTCGGCAGCCGGGCCGTGATGTCATTGAGCTTGCCATCAAACATGGCCTTGACATAAGCGGGTGGGATTTGCGCAAGGCGTTGCGCTTGTTCGGGCATTCCAGTCCGGCACTGCTGGAGTGGTTGCAGTCTCCGTTGGTGTATCGGGAGATACCGGAGATTATGTCACAGCTTCGGGCGTTGGTTCCAACGGTTTATGCTCGGGAGCGGGCCTGGCATTATTATTTTCATGGTGTCCGACGTTTTCGCCAGCGTTATGTGGGTGGTGAGTACTCGCTCAAGTTGTTTTTCCGTGTGTTGCGTTTTCTTCTGGCTGCGATGTGGATACGGGAACAAGCAGCGCCTCCGCCCATGACATTGCAGGATTTGGCCGATGTTCTGTTGCCTCCGGGCTTGCATCAGGAGATGAGGCGGCTGTTGCAGCAGAAGGGCGCTGGTTCGGAGATGAATGTGGCGGTTGTCGGGCCGTTGTGGGATTTTGTGGAGGTTGAGTTGGGGCGTTTGACTGCTGCTCAGCCACATTTTCATCGCACCTGGCCCCCTATGGATCAGATGAATATTATTTTCCGTCGTTTTTTGCAAATTGCCTGGCAAACGGAGCAACGGCAATATAACATGCGATGATTGAACCGTGCACACAGTTTGCGGGCCCGCGCCTAGGATTTCAGGTTCAAGGTTTGCTGGTTGCAGGTTCAAGGTTTGCTGGTTGCAGGTTGTGCCCGCCCGCACCTTACGTGCCCGCGCACCAACGCCCGCGGCTGAAGCCACGGGCTACCGTTGCCAAGCCCCGTCGGGGCTGCCCCCTCAGACGGCTGCTGCGCAGCCAGTCAGAGGTCAGAGGTCAGAGGCCAGAGGTCAGAGGCCAGAGGTCAGAGGTCAGTGGGCCAGAGGTCAGAGGTCAGTAGGCCAGAGGTCAGAGGCCAGAGGTCAGAGGCCAGAGGTCAGAGGTCAGTGGGCCAGAGGTTAGTGGTCAGTGGGCCAGAGGTCAGAGGTCAGTGGGCCAGAGGGTAGTGGTCAGTGGAGCGGAAGTGAGTGGTCAGTGGGGCGGAGGGCAGTGGACAA
>CAZMDD010000044.1:0-16917 GCA_964565065.1 uncultured Caldilineales bacterium
CTCGCCGGGACGCGGTTTTTCGACGGGTGGGGTAGTGGCAAACCAGCCCGCGGCGAGCATTTTGCCCCCCTCCCGGCCTCCCCCCGTTTCGGCTGGGGCCTCACGGTGGGAGGAGCTGGTGTTTTACCACTGCTTACTGACCCACTGGCTACTGGCCTCTGACCTCTGGCCCGCTGACTGGCTGCGCAGCAGCCGTCTGAGAGGGCAGCCCCAGCGGGGCTTGGCAACGGTAGCCCGTGGCTTCAGCCGCGGGCGAAGGCGGTTGGGCGTCGCGCGCGCGGGCACACGGGCGCATGATGCACGGGCCCGCGGCCAACCCGCCGAGTCACAGACTCGCCGGGACACGGTTTTTTGATGGAGGAGCTGGCGATTGACTGCGAAACGCTGCCCGCGGATGGCTCCCTCCCCTGCGAGCGAATACGCATGAGCGGGCGGGGGAGGGCCGGGGAGGGGGCGACGATGGGCGGAAAACGCCCGACCAGCCCCGGCGGGTCTTGGCAACGGTAGCCCGTGGCTTTAGCCGCGGGCGGGGGCGGACACGTGAGGCGGGCCCGCGGACAAGGTTTGCGGATGTTGCGGTGTGTAGAAGCGTGGGCCTTCGTGCAAAATATGATACAGCGTGTCCCGCTGGGCAGGCACACGCCCGAGATCCAAAATCATACGTTCGAATTCTGCCGGGGGCATGTATTCCCCCGTTTCGGCGCCTGCACTGCGGCTGATGCTCTCGTTGTGCAGCGTGCCGCCAAAATCATTGGCGCCCGCGCCCAGCAGCATCTGTGCCATGGCTGGCCCCAATTTCACCCAGCTTACCTGGATATTGGGAATCTCGCGCCCCAGCATGATGCGCGCCACCGCGTGCATGAGCACATCCTCGCGCCCGGTGGGGCCCGGTCGCGCCCGGCCCGAGGCATACAGGCGCGTGTTCTGATGAATGAAGCCCAGAGGCACGAATTCGGTAAATCCACCAGTGCGGCGCTGAATGTCGCGGATGATGGCCAGATGCTCGGCCCAATGCTCGGGCCCATCCACATGTCCATACATGATGGTGGCAGTGGAAGGCAGCCCCACCTGATGCGCGGTTTCGATAATTTCTACCCAGGCCGCGGCCGAGAGCTTGTTTTTGGTCAGAATTTGGCGAATTTGTGGCGAGAGGCTTTCTGCTGCCGTGCCCGGAATGCTACCCAAGCCCGCGTCTTTTAGCTCTTGCAAAACATCTCGGGCCGGGCGTTTGAGGATTTGACTGGCGTATTGAATCTCGAAGGGCGAGAATGCGTGAATGTGAATTTCGGGCGCGGCCTGGTGGATAGCCCGCACCAGGCGCACATAATAATCGCCGCCCAGCAGAGGATTCAGCCCCCCCTGCATGCAAACTTCGGTGCAGCCCATGTCCCGGGCCTCTTGCACCTGCTGCACCACAGCATCGATTTCCATGGTAAACGCGTCTGGGTGCTGACGAGGTACACCAAACGCACAAAAGGTGCAGCCGGTGTAACAAACATTGGTAAAATTGATATTGCGCGTCTGCACAAAGGTTACCCGTTGTCCTACTTGTTGCTGACGCAATTGATCCGCCACCTGGGCAATAACCAGAACATCGTGACCTCGGGCCTCGAATAGTGTGCGGGCCTCCTGCTGCGTGAGTGCATACCCCGAAAGGCTGCTTTCTAAAATAGTGCGGATGGGGGAACTGGCAAGAGAAAGGAAATTTGGCATAAGGCGTGAGGGGTGAAAGTTGATGTGAATGTTGTTCTTGGCCACTAATTTTTAATGGTCGCAAGCCATTGCTGCGCCCGGGCCAATATCGATGCGGGCAACCATGGCGATGAAAGAAAACGGGGATAAATCGAAAGCCGTTCTTTGAGCGTAAAGCCAGCTTCGGCGGTGGTGGCCGCCAGCTCGTCAATTTGCGGCCAGGGCGCTTCGGGATTGATGTGATCTTGTGTCACCGGCGAAATGCCCCCCCAATCGTTGATGCCCGCCAGCAAATAAAGACTGTAAGCATCGGGTGTGAGATTGGGAGGCGCTTGCAAACTGATTTCGGGAGGTAAGATGAGCCGGGCCACCGCCAGCGTACGTGCCATATCCAAAGCGCTGGGTTCATCCTGGGCCCGGAAGCGAATATCAGGTTTGCGCCGAAAATTCTGTACAATGACCTCCTGGATATGCCCAAACTGGCGATGCACCTCGGCAATGGCAAATAGACTGTCTACTCGTTCCTCCGGCGTTTCGCCAATGCCAATGAGAATACCTGTGGTGAAGGGAATCTGTAATCGGCCCGCTGCGGCCAGCGCTGCCAAACGCCGTTGCGGCGCTTTATCGGGGCAACCAAAATGTGCCTGGCCTCGCTGCATGAGCCGGACACTGGTCGATTCCAGCATCATGCCCATGCTGCCTGCCCAGGGACGCAACTCGGCCCATTCATCTTCGTACAGCGCACCAGGATTGGGATGTGGCAGCAAGCCCGTTTCTTCAAAGACCAGGCGGGTCATGGCCGAAAGATAATCCACCATGCTTTCGTAGCCCAGCTTGGCAAGATGTTCCCGGGCCAGAGCGTGGATTAGTTCCGGGCGTTCGCCCAATGAAAAAAGCGCCTCCTTGCAGCCCGCCTTCTGGCCAGCGCGGGCAATGCTCAACACCTCATCGGGGGTTAGCGTGCGGGCCCGCGGATCACCCGGCGCCCGCGCAAAGGTGCAATACGCACACTTATCCCGACAAAGATTTGTCAGCGGAATAAACACTTTGCGCGAATAGGTAACTGTCTGGCCCCAGTGCTTCTCGCGGATAGCAGAGGCCCGTTGCATCACTGTTAGCAACTCCGGGCCTCGGGCGTGGATTAGCGTATAAGCTTCGGTGGATGAAATCATCTTTTGGCAAAATGACGTGATGTTTACAGCTCTGGCATGAGTGAGGATGCACCTATGGTACGGCATCGGGCGCTAAAGGTTTCAGCATTCTGCCATGATACACGAAGGTTGGGTGTTTTGGCACACGCTGATTGCTTTCACTACAGCGCAATGCACCCCTGAACTGTGAGGAATCTTCCCAAACATGATCTGTGTCATGTTACAATAAGGCAATAAAGATTAAAATAAAGTGAATACACGTATCCGCATGACCGGATACGTTTTTTCTGTTTCTTATTGTTCCTTGCCTGATATCAGCGACTCATAATGAGACGTTGCTCTGGTCACTGGAGTTTATCTGATGATTCCCCGACGAGACGAAATTGACCGCATGCACGCCGAGCTTTGCTCCGGCATTTCAGACCCCAATCGCATCGCAATTCTTTACGCCTTGTCCGAGCATCCCAGCAACGTGACCAAGCTCACGCAGCGCTTGCAATTACCGCAATCCACGGTTTCACGACATCTGCGCATCTTGCGGAGCAGCGGTTTGGTTCATTTCGAGCGCCAGGGCCGCGAGGTTGTGTACACCATCAGCGATCAGCGCGTCATTCAGGCATTGGAATTGCTCCGCAATATCTTACACGAACGTATCGTTTCACATTCACGACTCTTGGATATAACAACCACGGAGGTGTCCTGACTCAAACACTTATCATTACAACCTCAATTGTTCTTCTTTAGCGCTTATTACAACACACTCACATTTCTCAGCCTTTCTGTTGGACAAATGTTTTTTGTTCTGTTAGAGAGCCTGAGCCCTTACACACCACCATTTTTAGTGAGGTAAGGCTTATGCTTCATGGCAAAAAAAATTGGATTCTAGGCATACTGATTACCCTGATTATCTTCGGGGTTCCCATTGCCTTGGCGGCTGTGCCTCGGGCAGCCTCCCAAAAGATTGATAATCCCCGGGCAAATCTCCCCACACATCCGATGCCCACCGACCATAGCGGCTTCTTCAAAGATGCAGATTTCAAGTCGGGCCAGGATGTAACCGAATCATGTCTGGAGTGTCATCCCGAAGCGGGTGAGGGCATGCTTCACAATAATCACTTTACCTGGACGCACGAATATGATATTTCGGAGGTTCCAGGTGTGCATGACAATGTTTTGGGGCTGGGCGACAAGGTTCTTACCGGCAAGGGGCATGTGATGAATAATTTCTGTATTACCATTCGTCCCAACTGGCCCGCCTGCACTGCTTGTCATACCGGCTACGGCTGGGAGGATGATTCCTTTGACAAGCAAGATCCCAAAAACATCGATTGTCTTGCCTGCCACGATAATACCGGTTATTACGTCAAAGGCCAATCGGGCAATCCTGCTAAATCAGTCGATTTGGTGAATGTAGCCAAGCACGTGGGCAATCCCACCCGCGCCAACTGCGGTACGTGCCATTTCCGTGGTGGCGGTGGCGATGCTGTCAAACATGGCGATTTGGATAACTCCCTCATCAACCCCCCCGATGAACTTGATGTTCACATGGGCAAAAACGATATGGTTTGCACCGATTGCCATCGTTACCAGGGCGATCACGTCTTTTCGGGCCGTGCCATCAGCGTTAGTCTTGATGATGCGAATCAATCCAAATGTACCGATTGCCATAGCGAGATGCCACATCAGGATGATCGCCTGAATATGCACACCCGCACCGTGGCCTGCCAAACTTGTCACATCCCCGAATTTGCCCGCAAAGAGGCCACCAAAACCTTCTGGGATTGGTCTCAGGCGGGACAAGACCTGCCCATCACCAATCCGCATGAGTATTTGAAGATTAAAGGGCGTTTTGTTTATAATCGTAATGTGGTGCCTTCTTATGCCTGGTACAATGGCAAACTGGCTAATCGTTACCTCATCGGCGATAAATTCGATCCTTCGCATGAGCTGGTGATGAATCCGCCCGCAGGCGATATTAATGATGCCACGGCCAAGATTTGGCCATTTAAGGTGCATCACGCCACACAGCCTTACGATAAGCAAAATCGAATTCTGTTAACTCCGCACACCTTCGGGCCCGGTGGCTATTGGAGCGATTTCGAGTGGGACAAAGCCCTGCGCGATGGCGCCGAAGCTTTTGGGCTGCCCTACAGCGGCGATTACGGCTTCGCCCGCACTGCCATGTATTGGCCCACCACGCACATGGTGGCTCCTGCCAGCGATGCTGTGCAATGTAACGAATGTCATACGCCCGATGGCTCCAATGGCCGTCTTGACTGGAACGCTCTGGGTTACGAAGGGGATCCCATGATTTACGGAAGCAGACCAGTCAGTCTTGAAACCGCCAATGCGAATCCCGGAGGCCGACAATGATACATTCTAACTTCAAACGACCGCTGATGCGGGCATTTTTGCTGGCCCTGATATTGGTTGTGGGCATTATTGGCGTTGCCTCTGCCCAATCTGGTGGACTGCATCCTGCTATTCCTCTGCTGGATGCAGATGGCACCAATGTCCTGGAATCGGGCAAGCCTGTCGCCATCATGCAAACCTGCGGCGGCTGTCACGATACTCAATTCATCGAGCAACACAGCTTTCATAGTCAGGTGGGGCTCAAAAATATGACACTTCCCGGTCAGGCTGCTTCGGGCCGGGCGTGGGATACCAGTAACGGCCTTTTTGGCTTGTGGGATCCCATCACCTATCGCTATCTGAGCCCGCTGGATGACAAAAAGATTGATTTGACCACGGCTGAGTGGTTGCAGGTTTACGGTGCGCATCATGCCGGTGGTGGCCCCGCTATCATGGGGCGCCTGGGCGTTCCTCTGACCGAGATGCCCGCCTCTGCCGATAATCCCGAAACCAGCATTCTTGATCCGAAAACAGGCAAGTTGACCCCGTGGGACTGGAAAGAATCGGGCACGGTGGAGATGAACTGCTTCCTTTGTCATATTGCCGAGCCCAACAACCAGGCCCGCATCGAGGCCCTGCAGGCGGGTGATTTTGGCTGGGCCAACACAGCCACCTTGCTGGGCAGCGGCGTGGTCGAAAACAGCGCCGACGGTCTGGTTTACAATCCCATGGCCTTTGATGAGCAGGGCAATCTTAAATCACGAGCCTTGCAGCTTCAGAGTCCGACCAGCGAAAACTGCGGTCAGTGTCACGGCCAGGTCGAAATGGATACTGATCAGGCCATCTCTTACCGCGATTTTGATACGAACGACTGGATGACCATGCGCACCGGTCAGATTTTCTCGGGCCAGCGCATCTCTGACAGCGCCCTCAACATCAAAGGCAAAGCGCATTTGGATCGCTCTTGGGATGTTCATGCCGAGCGTAATCTCCAGTGTACCGATTGTCACTACGCATTGAATAACCCCGCCTATTACGAACCTTCGCCAGAGCTCAATCCCAAACATCTCATCTTTGAACCTCGCCGCCCCGACATCGCCGACTATCTGCAAAAGCCCATTCATGATTTTGCCCGCGGCGCAGTGACCAAGGATGAAGTAGGCGCAGCTTTTGCCGGATCGATGCGTCGTTGCGAATCGTGCCACGATTACAAAAGCACCCACAAATGGCTGCCCTACGAAGACCGACACGCACAAAAGCTAAGCTGCGAATCCTGCCACATCCCCACCATGCATGCCACAGCTATCCAGCAAAATGACTGGACTGTGCTTGATGCGCAGGGGAACGGCATTCTGACCTATCGCAATGTCTCGGGCGATGGTAATCCGCACACAGCCAGCAACATGCTCAATGGCTTCAATCCGGTGCTGCTGCCTCGCCATGACGCCGATGGTAACCTGAAACTGGCCCCCTTCAATCTGGTTAGCTCCTGGTACTGGGTGGCGGGCGACCCTGCCCGGCCGGTGCGGCAGATGGACCTGCAAAAGGCCTTCTTTGATGAAAATGGCACTTACAAAGCAGAGATTGTGGCTGTCTTCGATGCCAACGGCGATGGCGCTCTTTCGACGGCGGAACTGCGCATGGATAACGATGCCAAAGAGCAGGTCGTGCGTTCACAGCTTGAAGCACTGGGATTAACGCATCTTAGCATTCAGGCCGAAGTCGAGCCTTACATCATCTCCCATGACACCACCTGGGGCGAGTACGCCACCAAGGATTGCACCGCCTGCCATGGTGATGAATCACGCATTTCGCAACCCATGCTGCTGGCCGACTACATCCCCGGCGGTGTCACACCTGAGCTGGTTGGCAATGTCAATATCGAACCTGCGGGTGAGATGGTGCAAGGTGAGCATGGCGAACTTTACTATCAACCTGACGCCACCAAAGTTGATATCTTCCTGCCGGGCCACAATCGCATCAAGTGGCTGGATTGGTTGGGCGTTTTGATGATGGTGGGGGTCTTCGCGGGCGTGTTCATCCACGGCGGTCTGCGCATCTACACCTCGGCTCATGGCGCTGCCACGCATCATGGCAAGACGCGTAAACTTTATCTTTACACCTTCTACGAGCGTCTCTGGCACTGGACACAGGCCATTGCCATTATTTTGCTAATCCTCACCGGCATTATCGTGCATCGTCCCGATATGTTTGGAGCCATGGATTTGGGTAGGGTTGTGCCGATTCACAATGCACTGGGCTTCTTGCTGCTGGCTAATGCCTTCTTTGCCCTGTTCTACTTCCTGGCCGGGAACAGCATTCAGCAATTCTTGCCCGAACCCAGGGGATTTTTCCATCAGGCTTTGCAACAGGCCATGTTCTACGGGCAGGGCATCTTCAAGGGGGAACCGCATCCCTTTGAGAAGAATCACAAGCAAAAGATGAATCCCTTGCAGCAGATGACCTATCTGGCCATTCTGAATGTGTTGTTGCCCGTTCAGATCATCACCGGCGTGCTCATTTGGGGCGCTCAGCGCTGGCCCGAGCTGGCCAGTGCCATAGGCGGCCTGCGCTATCTTGATCCCATCCACACCATTGCGGCTTGGTCGTTTGCTGCCTTTGTGATTATGCACATGTATCTCACTACCACCGGGCATACCATAACGGCGGCTGTCGAAGGTATGATTACCGGCTGGGAAGAGGTCGATGTCGAGGATGATGATCACTCTCACATGACCACAGCCTAACGCACCCTGAGATGACGGTCTGCCAGGCACTTTGGCAGACCGTCCCCCTCAAATTAAAGGAGGCTTTTCTTTTATGACTGCTGCATCCTCTACTGTAACAAAATCGAAAAAGAAACGGGCTGCAAAGCCTTTTACGAATTCCCTCATTGCCGGAGTGCTTTTGGGACTGGTGTTGTTCCTGGTCTACTTCTTCACCGGTGATGGCTTGGGCGCTTCGGGCGGTGCAAATCGGTTCGCTGTTTGGGCGGCCCGACTGGTGGCGCCCGGGTGGGTCAACAGCACACCTTATCTCATCAAATATGGTGGCGGCGCTAAAAAACCGCTGGATTCCTTCATCGTCATGCTGGATATTGGCGTTTTGCTGGGCGGTTTTCTTTCGGCGTGGTACTTTGGCCGTCTTAAAACTGTCACCATCAAGGGCCCGCGTGTGGGCACATCCATGCGCTGGTTTATTGCCTTTATTGGCGGCACATTGGCAGGCTTTGGCGCACGCATGTCTCGTGGTTGCACCTCGGGACAGGGGCTCAATGGCGCGGCTACGCTCTCGGTAGGAAGCTGGGCCTTTTTGCTGGCCTTCTTTGCCGGTGGCTACCTGCTGGCCTACTTTGTGCGACGGCTATGGTTCTAAATTCATCCACACTTCACCTGAATTTGCATTTTCTACAAGGAGGCATTTATGGCGCCTTTTGATCCTGTTGAGCTTCTAGGGAAGCCTATGGGCTATCTCATCTTCATCCTGTTTGGGATGGGGTTTGGCGTGAGCCTTGAAATCGCCGGATTCGGCGTAGCCCACAAACTTATCGGCCAGTTTTATTTCAAAGATCAAACGGTCTTCAAGACAATGTTCACCTCGGTGCTGGTTGCCATGGCATTACTCTTCTTGACCATCGGTCTGGGCTGGCTGGATTACGATCGCATCTTCGTTCCCCCCACCTATCTATGGACTGGCATTCTGGGTGGGCTGCTATTAGGCTTTGGCATCATCATCGGAGGTTATTGTCCCGGCACATCGCTGGCATCATCGGCGTCGGGCCATTTGGATGGTATCTTCTTCGTGGCTGGTGTTATGGCTGGCGGCCTGCTCTTTGGTAGTGTTGCCGATAGCTTTTGGGGATTTTACAACTCCAGCTTTATGGGACGCTTCACCTTGCCTGAATGGCTGGGCTTGCCCACCGAGGTTGTGGTGGCAATTGCCATCGTCGCGGGCCTGCTGTTGGTTTGGGGCTCCGACATGATCGAGAAAGCCTGGAAACGCCGCGAAGGCATTCTGACTGATGCCGAAGTCAAGCAAGATAAGCGCGTTCTAACGGGCATTGCTGTAGCCTTGCTGGCTGCAACGGTTGCCATCCTGGTGATTGGCCAACCCACCCTGGCCGATGCTTGGAACAAAAACACCGAAAAACAGGCCATGCTGGCCGAAGGAAAAGCCTTTGTACCTCCCGCCGAAGTTAGCCAGGCCGTTTATGACCCCCTCATCAACATCGTGCTGCTGGATGTGCGGGATGAACGAGATTTTAATCTCTACCATCTGGAAAACGCCCAACGTATTGACCCCGACAACCTGGCTCCAGTCATGGCTGATTTGCTGCAAGAGTCGGAGCCGCCCGTGGTTATTGTGATGAGCAATGATGAAACCAGGGCGATCGAGGTCTGGAAGCAGTTGGTGGCCAAAAACAGCATCAATGCTTATGTGATGGAAGGTGGTATCAACGCCTGGATCGAGGAACATGCCGAAGGGCAATTCCAGCCCATCGAATCTCATCCCGATGATACGCTGGCCTGGGTGATTCCTGATGCTTTGGGCGATAAATGGCACAGCGCCATTCCGCATCAACCCCATCATCCTGCCCCTTACGAGTACGAAATTATCAAATTGCAGAAGAAAGCACCCACCGGTGCTGGCGGCTGCGGTTGATAACCAGATTCTTCATATCGAAAAACGCTCGCTGTTTTCCCGCAGCGGGCGTTTTTTTATCCCCGGCGCATAGCCACACTTTGCGCCAGCCCGATAAGAAGCATCAGCGAAAGCATGGCATTGCCGCCATAGCTCACAAAAGGCAGCGGCAGCCCCGTCACGGGCAGCAGGCCCATGTTCATGCCCACCACTACCAACGTCTGAAAAAGAATGATAGCGGTTAGACCTGTTACCAGCAGCATGCCGAACATATCCTGCGATTGCTCGGCAATACGCCATAAGCGCCAAATGATGAATAGCAGCACCAGCAGCATAAGGGTTGCCCCCACAAAGCCCAACTCCTCGGCAATGACCGAAAAGATGAAGTCGGTGTGGCGTACCCGCAAAAAATGGAGCTGGCTTTGCGTGCCCTGGGCATAACCTTTGCCCAAAAAACCACCGGAGCCCACGCCCACCAGCGCCTGTTTCACATTAAAATAAGCATCGGGGTCAGCGGTGGGATCAATAAAAATGAGAATACGGGTACGTTGATGTTCTGCCAGCATGGACCAGGCCAGTGGCGCCATGAGCAGGCTTAGGGCCATGCCCGCTAAAATATGACGCCATCGCAAGCCTGCCACAAAAAAGATAGCCACAGCCTCCACCGCCAGCACGATGGCTGTGCCCAAATCTGGTTGCAGCGCTACCAGCACAAAAATGGGGGCAATGATGAGCAAGCCTGTGAGTACAACGCGCAAATCGCCAATCTGCTCACGATTGGTGGCCAGATAGCTGCCCAGCGCCAGCGCCAACGTCACTTTGGCTAGCTCGGAGGGCTGAATGGGGAACAGCCCGAAAAAGTCAATCCAGCTTTGGGCCCCGAAGATGCTTTGGCCCAGCGTGCCCACCAGTGCCAGCAAGAACAGCACAAAGATGTAAAAGGGGATGGTAAAGGTGCGCAGCAGATGATAATCGAAGGCAGCCGTGATGAACATGAGTATCAGGCCCGCGGCCACGTAAAAGGCCTGCCGTCTAGGAAAGGCGGCCAGCTCAGGGTCGCCATGCACGGCGCTGTTAATCATCACGATGCCAAAAATCGAAATGATGATGAGCGTCAGCAACAACAGCCAGTCAAAATCTGCCCAGCTTTGGCGTTTCATGGGGCAATGGCCTCCAGTTGGTCCAGCAATGATTGACTGCCCGCGGCTTCATCCCGAGCCTTAATATCGAAATAGCCGCGCAGGATTTCCTGGGCAATGGGGGCGGCCACCTGCGAGCCTTCACCGCCATTGTACACAAACACGGTGATAGCAATTTCAGGCGCATCGTAAGGCGCAAAGGCGGTAAACCAGGCGTGCGAGGGTAAATTTCCACTCAGGTCACGTCCCAATTGCGGGTCGAAAAACTCGGCAGTCCCAGTTTTACCCGCTATTTCAACATCGGGCATCCAGACATCTGTGGCTGTACCATATTCCCAGTTTACGACCATCCACATGCCTTCGCGCACGATGTCGAGATTTTTGCTTTTGACCGGAATTTCCCGACGGATGATTGGGCGGTTGAATTGCACCAGATGGCTTTCGGAATCGGTGGTGGCTACTACAATTTGAGGTTGATAGAGGGTGCCATTGTTGGCAACGGCCGCGGTCATCATGGTAACTTGCAGCGGTGTTGCCAGCACATCGCCCTGACCAATAGCCATGTTGTAAGTATCTCCAGTTACCCAGCGCTCACCTTTGGCCTTGCGCTTCCAGGTAGGGTCTGGAACCAGGCCGGCGTTTTCACCGGGCAGGTCAATCCCGCTGCGTTCGCCATAGCCAAAAAGCCGGGCGTAAGTTGCCAAGCTGTCTACCCCCAGTCCTTCGAATTCTGTGGGCGGAAAGCCGCCCCCCACTTTGTAGAAGAAAATATCGCAAGATTCGGCCAGTGCCGCGGTCACCGTTATATCGCCATGCTCCCCGCCATTTTTGTGAATCCAGCACACAAAAGATTGCGCTAAATCGGGATTATCGGGAAAGTTGCGATTGGGCAGATAGATGATACCTGGTGCGTTGAGAACTGTTTTGCGCGTGATGACTTTTTCTTCCAAGCCAGCCGAGGCTGTAACCAGCTTGAAGGTGGAGCCGGGTGGGTAGATGCCGCTGATGGCATGATCCAGCATGGGAAAACCGGGGGATTCTGCGATGGCTTTATATTCATCGCTGGTAATGCCGTCGGCAAAAATGGCGTTATCATAGGTAGGCAGACTCACCATGCCCAGCACATAGCCGGTGCGCGGGTCTACGGCCACTGCCGCGGCGCTGCTGGAGCGTTTGGGATTGATGCCCGCAATCATGGCATCCAGCATGATTTTTTGCAGTTCCAGATCCAGGCTAAGAATCAGGTTTTGGCCCGGTTTCGGCTGGGTGGGGGCTTGGATGATGCTTTTTTCGCGTCCCTTGACATCCACTTCGATGACCCGTACGCCCGGCTTGCCGTGGAGTATTTCTTCATATTGATATTCCAAATCGCTCCAGCCCACCCAAGCGTCGGGGGCATAGCCTCGTTTTGCGTAGCTTTTTTCCTCTTCCTGAGGGATGGGGCCCATGTAACCCACGATGTGCGAGGTGTACAATCCCGCCGGATATTGGCGGCGGCTCATCAACTGCATGTGAACACCTGGCAGCCGAAACGCCTCCTCTTCCACCTGCAAGGCGATCTCGCGTGGTAAGTTTTGGGCGACGATGATAGGTTGGAACGAGCTGCCCAGCTCGCGTTGAGCCACCAGCTCATCCATTTCATCCACAGTTAGCAGGGTCGGATGCGGTGGCTGGCTCACATCCAGCACCAGATGAATGTCATCCGGGTCGGGCGTGGGCACGGGCTCATCTGCAGATGCGGGCATGGGGGGCAATTTGGCGTGGATAATATCGTAGATGGCTTGATACAGCTCTCGGCGCTTGGCTTGCGAAATATCGTAATCGGGGTCATCGGGCAGCTCAGCCGGAACGAGAGTAATGGCGTAAGCTGCGGTATTGCGGGCCAAAATGCGTCCATCACGATCGTAAATAACGCCGCGTGGCGCTTTTTTACGAATGACGCGAATGCGATTGACCACTGCTTCTTTCTGAAAACCGGTTCCTTTCAAAAATTGTAGGCGGCCCAATTGTCCGATGAGCATGATAAAGATAATCAGCGTAACAACACGCAGCATCCACATGCGATACCGAGTATCCAGCTTGCGGCTAGTCATCTTAGTGCAGCCCCCGGCGTTCGCCAAAGATGATGATGGGCAGATAAATGGCAATTGCGGCCATGCCGTTGAGCAGGGCAGTGGGAGCCAGCACGCGCAACATCAAATCAGTCCAGGGCATTTGCCAGCCTAGCAGCGCCAGCTCAGCCAGGGTGATGAGTCCGGCCAGCAGGGAGCTGATAAAAATGATAATCACAGGCCAGCCTAATCGTGCGCCAAACATATTTTTGCCCCCACCGTGCGCCAAAAAGATGACGCTAAGCAGCGGTAGCACCGAAACGCCCAGCGGCATGCCTGAGAGCGCGTCGATGAATGGCGCCATGAGTACGCCCGCCAACAGTGCCAGCTCGTAGCGTCCGTAAAGTGTAAGCATCACCAGCGAGATGACAATGATATCCAGATGGCCACCTGCCAGGGTCATTTGATTTAGTACCGTGGCTTGAATCGCTACCAGCAACAGAACCAAAGGTGCGAAGAAGAGAAGATAAAGCATTTTTCTGGACGAAAGCTAGTTGGCTGCTTCGGGCGTGGCTTCCGGCTCGATTTCAGGCTCGGGCGGGAAATTGGTGATAACCAGCACCAGCTCCATGCGATTAAAGTCAACCGTAGGCTGAATGATGGCGCTCTGGAACATCAAATCGTCATTTTTGATGACCTCTACCACTTGTCCTACCACCAATCCTTTGGGAAAATGTTCTCCCAGGCCCGAGGTGATGATAATCTCGCCCACCGAAATTTCGATCTCCGGTGGAATCAGCTCCATGATGGGAGGCTGGCCCACCCGCCCGCGCATGATGCCCGGCGCCCGCGAAGCCTGCGTCATCACATTGACCGCACTGCGCGGGTCGGTAATGAGCATGATGTCGCTGGTGTTGTTATAAACATTGAAAATGCGGCCAATGAGCCCGCGTTCAGTAACCACGGGCGCACCGGTGGTAATGTTGTGCGTCTTGCCCAAGTCAATCTGAATGGGATGCGTGAAGGGGCTGGCGCTTTCGCCGATGACCCGGGCGATAATCTGGCCGCCACGATAATCATAAGATGGGTGGGCTTGCGCAAAATCAAGCAAGGTGCGAAGCTGAGTATTCTCAGTTTCCACCTCGGCCAGCCGCAAATTCTCTACCATCAGGCGATTGATTTCATCTTCCAGCTCTGCATTGCGCTGCCGCACCTGACTTAAATCTTTGATCGCGTTGATACCGCCTCCTAGCACCTGTTTACTCTCGGTGAGAAGAATGGCCGGGGGGCGAAGGGCTGCGTGCAGGATGTTTTTGACGGGCCCCAGATATCCTGTCAAGTCCAGAGCCATCATCAAAATCGCCCCCAAAATCACTAGCGGGAGGATAAGGGGGCGGAGTCGAAAGCGCGACATGATCGTTTGTGTTGGAGGCTATTTAAGGAGTTCGCAGGCAGATTCAGATGATGCTGCTGAATTGGCGTCTTTCCTTTTCTTCGTGTCTTTATGCCTTAGTGGCCGTGGTGGCTTTCTCGGGATAGTGGCGACCAGTTATCAGCAGTCAAAAATAACCACTATTCCTTGTTGCGATAGCGCGCAGGAGACAGAATCTCACTTGCGTGCTGATGTCAATCGCTATGCGATGGGCCCGTGCCATTGCGTATCGGTCAGCACAGATCTCAGAACTTCGATATTCTCGAGTACAGCCTGTGCACCGCGGGCCACGCAACTCATCGGTTCATCGGCAATGATTACCTTTATTTTGGTCTCATCGGTCAGGCGTTCGGGCAAGCCTTTAAGCAGAGCACCGCCGCCAGCCAGCACAATGCCCTGTTCCATAAGATCTGCCACCAACTCTGGCGGCGTTTCATCCAGCGCACTGCGAACCGAATCAACAATGATATTCACCGAATTGCTTAGTGCCTCTCGAATTTCCACCGAGCTGATGAGTACCTCCTCGGGCAAACCGGTGATGAGATTGCGTCCGCGTAGCGGGAAGAGTTCCTCCTCTTCCAACGGATAAGCAGAGCCAATGGCAATTTTGGCCCGCTCTGCCATGCGTTCGCCAATAACCAGATTATACTTTTGACGAGCGTAATTCATAATATCTTCATCCATCTCATCGCCAGCTACGCGCACCGAGCGCGAGACCACAATGCCTTGTAGTGAAACCACAATAACTTCGGTGGTTCCGCCGCCAATATCCACCACCATGCTGCCGCGAGAGCTGCTAACATCCAGGCCCGCACCAATGGCTGCGGCCATGGGCTCTTCGATGAGATGGACTTCACGGGCGCCGGCGTTGATGGCTGCATCGTGCACTGCCCGTTTTTCGACTTCGGTCACGCCCGAGGGCAACCCCACCACGATGCGCGGGCGGGGTACAAACCAAAACGCTTTATCATGCACCTGTTTGATAAAGTGCGCAATCATCGTTTCGGTAACATCAAAATCAGAAATGACGCCATCTCGCAGTGGGCGGATGGCGACGATATTGGCTGGGGTGCGCCCTACCATTTCTTTTGCGTCCTGACCAATGGCCAGAACTCTTTTAGTATCTTTTTCAATGGCGACAACAGATGGCTCGTTGATGACGAGTCCTTTGCCGCGGACAGCAACCAGGGTGTTGGCTGTACCCAGGTCGATGCCAATATCGAGAGAGAAAAGGCCGAGTAGCCAATCAAGAGGGTTAATCACGCGGGAGTTCTCCTGTTCCGTACAGATGAAGGATTCCGCTGCAAAAAGAATGGGAAATCACAAAAAGGGGAGGCGCAATGAAATGGCGGCAAATCGTTAAAACACCATTCGATGACCGCGAGGGGTCACGTTGCGAGCTAAAGGTTGTGAGATGATGCTTTTTCAGGGAAGCCATGAAGACACATACAATGATGTGCACAGCAAGAGATTATATCATAGGTTCCGGGCCACGGAGCAAAAGTAGGCTCCGTGAAAATGAATCAGCCCGTTATCTGCTCCAAATAAGGTGATTCTTCCATGATTTTGCAAAAAATAAAGCATCGTTTGACACGTTTTTGCCTTTTTGTTATACTTGCCATCGACTTACAGACTTTTTACGAATAAACTTGGGCAGAGAATCACCAAGGCCACTAAGGCACAAAGACACAAAAAAGGTGTCAATCAAATTCGAACCACTCTCTAAATGTTTGTTCATCTCAGGAGATGATTGTATGTGGAATGATTTCAAAGCATTCTTAAAACGTGGTAATGTGATGGATATGGCTGTTGGCATCATCATTGGCGCTGCTTTTGGGGCTGTGATCAAATCGTTGGTCGCCGATGTCATTATGCCCCCCATTGGCTTGTTGCTGGGCGGCGTTGACTTTGCCAACATTATGACTGTACTCAAAGAGGGCGCTACCGCGGGGCCTTACGCCACGCCTGAGCTGGCAAAGGAAGCAGGCGCAGTGGTTATTGCCTGGGGCGTTTTCATCAATGCCGTCATCAGCTTTGTGATTATCGCCTTTGTTGTCTTTCTGCTGGTGCGTCAGTATAACAAGTTGCAGAAAGAACCTAAAGAAGCGCCAGCCGCCCCCACCACCAAGGAATGCCCGCATTGCCGCATGGAAATTCCAATTGCGGCAGTACGCTGTCCCCATTGCACCTCAGTGCTGGAATAACATTAGTTTTTATGTAACGACTAACGTACCCGACTTCAATCACCACAACGGCACAAAGACACGAAGAACACCAAGCATTTCAAAACTTTTTCTTTCTTTGTGCCTTGGTGGCTTCGTGTCTTTGTGGTTTCTAGCCGGGCTACCTTAGTCGTAACGTTTTTATTGGAAACAACAGCTCACCGCCATCTCGAGAGAACCACCCAGGTCGCAAAGAGACCAAGAAAAAGGTTTGGGTGTTGGTTGAAGGTTCGCGGG
>CAZMDD010000045.1:0-12314 GCA_964565065.1 uncultured Caldilineales bacterium
GGCGTTGGTGGGCCTGCTGGCAGCGGGCGTGTTGGATCATTACCTGTTCAATCTTACCTACCCTCACATGACAGCTCTGCTTTGGATTGTGGTGGGACTTGGCGTGGGCGCAACGCAATTTGCCCGACAAGTCATGGAAAATCGAGTATAATCATTCACAACCTGTTACGACTAAGGTAGCCCGGCTAGAAACCACTAAGACACGAAGCCACAAAGGCACAAAGAAAGAAAAAGTTTTGAAATGCTTGGTGTTCTTAGTGTCTTGGTGGTGATTGAAGTCGGGTACGTTCGTCGTTACATTAAAGTCACGATTTTCGTCCCCAATTAGCCACGAATAAGATACTGCTCAGGTAACGCTTGTCATTCGTGCCGCATCTACTCATTTGTGATATTTTCAACCACACACTTTTCATACAGGAGTTCAACCTAATGTCCCAACAACCCTTTTCTATTGCCCACAAAGCGCTAAAACGCTGCGATTTATTGACTCCGGTGGGTCGTATCGATAGCAGCACTGCCCCGCAGTTGGAAGAGTCGGTCAAATATGCCATGAAGAATGACAGCCACAATATCGTCATCGATTTATCGCAGGTTACTTTCCTCAGCTCTGCTGCACTGCGGGTGCTTATTTCTACCTCCAAGGAATGCCGCAAGAACAAGGGGGATTTGTATCTGGCCGCGCCTTCGGACAAGCTGAAAGATGTCTTTGAGCTGGCCGGGCTGGATGAGCTCTTTACCTTTTTCGATGATACGGTAGAGGCTGTTGGAAGCTTTTAAAAGCACAAATTGCCATGGGCGCGGGCATTATGCCTGAGCCGCACACGCGCGAGCTGAAAATGATTGCAGGGCCCGACGTGGCTACGCAGGCCCTGGATTTTGTCGCGGACGCGTGCCAGGCGTGGGGCGTTGGCGATGCGGCCCGCTTTGATATTTTGCTGGCGGTGGATGAAGCTGTGAGCAATATCGTGAATCATGGCTATCCGGCAGCGGGTGGGCCCATTACCCTGCGCATTTGGCGCCAGGCCCGGGCCATCCACATCGAGCTGGTCGATAGAGGCATTACCTTTGATCCTGCCACCGCGGCTGCGCCCAAGCTTTCGGGCCCGTTGGCGCAGCGGGCCATTGGGGGACTAGGGCTTTATCTTATGCGCCAGGTCATGGATGATGTGCGCTATGAGCATGGCGCCCGGGGCAATGTGTTACAACTGATCAAACAAGAGGCTGTGGCATGAACTGTGAAACCAGGCTGACCCGGGCCCTGGATATTTTGCTGGAGGCTAGTCAGGCATTGGCGCGGGCCGAGCTGGATGAAACCGTGCTTCCACACATCTTGCAAACCCAGGTGCGGCGATTTTTGCCCGAAACCCGCATCCATATCCTCATCTTCCATCAGGCGCAGGCCCAGCTTTTTGCCTGGGATGAATCGGGGCAGGCGCAACCCCCGGCCTGGTACGAAACGCCCGCGGCTCACAGCATCATGGGGTGGCTCAAAGAGACCCAGTGTGCGCTGCTGGTACGCGATTTTGAACAGGAATGGGAAAAATTGCCAGCCCGTCCCAGCTACAACAATCCCCAGCCGCCGCAATCAGCCATTTTTGCGCCCATGCTGGTGGGAAATCAGACTCTGGGCGCGATTTCGGTGCAGAGCCAGCAGCCGCACAGCTTTAACCATGAGCATTTGCAACTGGTGCGCATTCTGGCTAATCAGGCCGCGGCAGTGCTGGGCGCGGGGCGATTGCTGACCACTGAGCGACGGCGGGCCAATCAATTGCAAACCTTGGCCCAGGTCACACGCTCGGTGGTTTCGATTTTGGATTTGGATGAACTTACTTCGCAGGTAGTAGACATAATTGCCGAGGCTTTTGGCTACTATCACGTGCAGCTCTTTGTGCTGGAGCCCGAGAGCAAACGCCTGCTTTTTAAAGCCTCCAGCGATTGCACCACCCATGAACTGTGGCGACGCAAGGCACGTTATGAGCTGCTGAGCGAAGGTATTGTCGGTTGGGTGGCCAGCCACGGGCGTTTGAAAAATGTGGGCGATGTCACTCAAAGCACCCTTTACATCCCCGATGACCCACGGCTGCTAACGGCAACCCGCAGCGAAATTGCCGTGGCGCTAAAGCTGGAAGATGAGGTGCTGGGCGTGCTGGATGTGCAGAGTACGCAGCCCAACGATTTTAGCGCCGAGGATGAGTTTATCCTGGTGGCTTTGGCCGATGCGGTAGCCCTGGCCATCGATAACGCCCGACTCTATGCCTCAGCCATCGAGCAGCAGCGCCTGAGCACAGAGCTGCAAGTGGCCCGAGAAATCCAAATCGGCTTTTTGCCTGAGCAGCTTCCACAGCACCCGGGCTACGAATTTGCGGCGCGCTGGGAGCCTGCCCGCGAAATCGGCGGCGATTTCTACGATTTCATCCCCCTGCAAAATGAGCGTCTGGGCCTGGTTATTGCCGATGTAGCGGATAAAGGTATTCCTGCAGCGCTGTACATGGCCCTGAGTCGGACCACCATGCGTCTGGTCGCGGCCAGCGACCCCTCGCCCGCCACCGCGTTGCAGCGGGTGAACACCGCAATTCTGGAAACCACTTACTCAGATTTGTTTGTCACCATGTTTTACATCATTCTGGACCCGGTGGCGCATTTGGTGCGCTATGCGTCGGGCGGGCATGGGCTGGCGCTGCTGGTACGGGAACATGAAATTATTTCGCTGCGAAGCAAGGGGATGGCTTTGGGCATCCTGCCGCAAATCCGCATCGAGGAGCAATGGCGGCAGTTAGAGCCCAACGATGTCATCATTCTTTACACAGATGGCGTTACCGATGCCGTGAACGAAAAGATGGAGGATTATGGTCGTGAGCGTTTTTATGCCCGCATCCGGGCCTTGTGGGGTTGCTCCGCCGCTGAAATGGCCGCGGGTATCCACGAGGACGTGCGGGCATGGAAGGGAGCAGCGCCCCGCTACGATGATTTTACCCTGGTCGTCATTCGCCGGGTCAGTTAGCAGTAAACCGTAAGCCCCGGGTGAGCGAGGAGAATGAAGATGTTGCTCTGCCGGGCGAATACGCACATGTGTCAGTTCAAAATGGGGTTGGTCAATTTGCAAGAATCTTGGTATGATTAACAAAATGCAGATGACATCGGCCCACGCGATCGATCCTCATGCGGCGCTCTCACGCATCACGCATTCGCGTCTCACACGACCCTCATCAAGGAAATCATAATGCAAAAATCAGCAGGAACCAAGAAGATGAACTGGGGCTACACATTTACTGTGGGCTTTGGGTTTTTCGGCATTTCTATTCTTTGGCCGCTGTTCAACTCTCTTATTCCCCCCATGCTGGAAGATTTGGGATTGGCCGCCGGAGTTATCGGTTTTATTCTTACCTGGGATAACATCATCAACATGTTTGTGCAGCCCTGGGTTGGCGAAAAAAGTGATCATACCTGGACGCGATTTGGGCGACGCAAACCTTGGATTATGCTGGGAACGCCTTTGGCAGCGCTCTTTTTCATGCTCATCCCAGTGGTGCGTGCACACTTCCTGCTCATTGCTCTGGCGATTCTGGGAACCAATATCGGCATGGCGCTTTTCCGTTCTCCCACCGTGGCTTATCTGGGCGACTTATTCCCCTCGGAGCAGCGCAGCAAAGCCAATGGCGTTATTAACCTGATGGGGGGCATTGGTGGGGCGGCAGCGCTGTTTGGCGGTGGCACGCTGTACGAGATGGGGGTTTCATTGCCCTTCATCGTCGGCGCGGGCGTTATGTTGTTTGCCATGGCTGTGGTGCTGATGTTTGTCCGGGAGCCTAAGCAGCACGAAGTAGAGCCGGTGGTTGCCGAGAACAAAGCGGGGCTGGTAGATAATTTGCGTGAAGTTCTTGCCGACTCTGATCGCCGCGGCGTTACCATTCTTAGCGCCATTTTGTTGTGGTTTGTGGGCTGGAATGCCATGGAAGCTTTCTTTACCCTTTACGCCCGAAATGTCCTGGATATCTCGCCCGGCGCAGCCACCAAAATGCTCACAGCCTTTGCCGCAGCTTTGATTCTGTTTGCGATTCCCAGCGGCTACATCGCAACTGCCATCGGGCGCAAACGTACCATCCTCATCGGCCTGGGCGGGATGCTGCTGGGGCTTTCGGTGGGCTTTTTTGTACGCGATGCCACGCAATTGCTTATTCTGCTGGCTCTGATGGGCGCAAGTTGGGCGCTCATCAACATCAACTCCCTGCCCATCGTTTATGATGTGGGCGGCGAAAAACGTATCGGCGCGTATACCGGGCTCTACTACTTTGTCTCATCTTTGGCCGCTATTTCCGGGCCCATTCTGGCAGGTCTGCTTATCGATTTTACCAACCATGCTATGATTTGGGCCTTTAGCGCCATTTTCATGCTGGCCGCCTTCTACATCATGTTGCGGCTTCCCGAAACTCAGGTTGCCGACACTGTGTAACATAGCCATTCTTGCTGACTTGCAGCTATGTGTTCCCATAGAGTTGTCTCGTCGCTCCTCAATCCTTGCTATCGAACATCCTCCCAACCACCAGGAAAACGACCATGACCAAACAAAAAATTACCATTGCCCTTTGGGGACTTCTTACTGTTTTGCTGGGCATCGCTGCCCTGGCCTACAATTTTGGTGCCCTGGATGACTACAAGCTTGTTACAGCCTATTCGGTCGCGGGCTTGCTGGCTTTTATGGGCGCTGCCTTTCTGGTGCTCATCGTCTTCCAGCGTGACCAATGGTTCTACATTATTCCCGGCTTTAGCTTGCTCTCGCTGGGGGGTGTCGTTTATCTGACAACCTTGCAAAATATCAAGCCAGAATGGCAAGGTGCACTCTTTTTGGGTGGCATCGCTTTAGGCTTCCTGATCATCTTCCTGCGTCAGCGCCAGGAACGCTGGTGGGCGCTGCTGCAAGCGGAAACCATCTTCATCATTGCCCTGGTGGGTCTGGGGCTGGGCATTCCTCCCGAAGCCACCTCTCTGGTCGGAGCGATCCTCTTTGGCGGTTTTGCGGTCAGTTTCTTCTTTGTTTGGCTTTTTAGTGGTCATCGGGCCCGCTTTGTGTGGTCTCTGATTTTGGCTGTCGTACTGGCTGCATTTGCCGCGGCTATTCTTGCCACAGGCCACAACACCTTCTTCCTCTCTTTGTGGCCCGTGGCCTTGCTGCTCATCGGCGTCTTTTTGTTGGCCCGAGCCTTTTCATCGGGAGGAAAGAAGCAGCAAGTTGTTACCCCGGTAGAGTCGCTACCCCTGGCCCCTGATTCTGAACCTGCCCAGGATGACGCCCCAGCGCAAATCATGCTCCCCGACACGCAGCATCCCCAAACCGATGCTGAACCCGAGCTGGAAATCATCGAGCCGGAAGAAATCGACGAAGCGTCCGTGTCCGAAGCATGATCCTGACCCTGGCTCTGGCGCAAATCGACATCACCCTGGGCGATAAAGCAGCCAACCGGGCCCGCGCCTGGCAGTGCATCACCCAAGCAGCGACCAGCCGCGCCCACCTGCTCATTCTGCCGGAGCTTTGGAGTACCGGCTATGTGCTGCCACAGGTCGAACAATTGGCCGAACCGATTCCCCACGGCCCCACTGCCCGCTGGCTTAGCCAAAGCGCAGGCCAGGCGCAACTCTGGCTCACCGGCTCCCACCTCGAGGCCACACCTCAGGGCAATTTCAATGCCGCGGCCTTGTACGGGCCCCAGGGCCAAATCATCGGCCCCTACCGCAAAATTCATCGTTTTGGCCCCATGCACGAAGATGTCTGGCTCTCGGCAGGCTGTACGCCCGGGCTCTTTGAGCTGCCCTGGGGCAAAACGGGTATCGCCATCTGCTATGATTTACGCTTTCCTGAGCTTTTTCGCCACTACGCCCTGGCCGGAGCCCGGCTCATCCTGCTGCCCAGCCAATGGCCCCGGCCCCGGCTCCACCACTGGCGTACCCTGGTACAGGCCCGAGCCATCGAAAATCAATGCTTTATCGTTGCGCTCAATCGTAGTGGCCGTGATGCTCACAACATCTTTGCCGGGCACAGCATGGTGGTAGGCCCCTGGGGTGACATCATCGCCGAAGCGGGCGCAGAGCCTGAATTGCTCATGGCTACCATCGACTTGGATGAGGTCGAGGTTGCCCGGGCCCGAATTCCCATCCTGGCCGACCGCCGCCCCCAATGCTACACATCACCATGAACCTTCACGATAAAACCATCCTCATCACCGGCGCCACCGGTTTCATCGGTGGTCATCTGGCCCGACGTCTGCAAACCCGCGAGCAAGCCCGGGTGCGTGCGCTGGTGCGGTCGCCGCAAAAAGCTGCGCCCCTGGCCCGCCTGGGCATCGAAATCATTCCAGGCGACATCACCGACCCCGAAGCGGTACAGCGGGCCACACGTGGCGCTCACATCGTTTATCATGCCGCGGCCTGGGCCGATGAGCAGGGCGAAAAAGAGGCAGTGTGGCGAGTCAATGTAGAAGGCACACAAAACATGCTGGATGCCGCCATAGCCGAAAAGGTGCAACGGTTCATCCATCTCAGCTCCTGCGCAGTTTACGGCTCGTTACAACAATTGGCGATTGATGAAACGGTGCCCCCTCGTCGCACCGGGCGAGTTTATCATGATTCGAAGGTGGCTGCCGAGGCGTTGGTTTTTGCAGCCTGGCGGCAGCATGGTCTGCCAGTGGTCATTCCCCGGCCCTCGCAGGTCTACGGGCCCGGCTCGCCGCAATTTACCGTGCGAGTACTCAAAAGTGTGCAAGCGGGCAAAGTTATTCTGGTGGATGGTGGCAAACATCATTTCAAGCCTGTTTACATTGATAACCTCATCGACGCACTGGTGCTATGCGCCCAGCAAGAGGCCGCAGTGGGTGAGGCGTTGAACATCGTGGATGGGGGACCAGTGTTGTGGCGGGAGTTCTTTTTGGCTTACGGGCGCATGGTGGGCATCGAAAGTTTCCCCTCTATCCCCTACCCCGTGGCCTATGCCTATGCTTTGTTCAAAGAGGCGCAAAGTCGTCTCACCGGCCAACGTTCCAGCATCAACCGCGAAGTTGTCAAGACCTTTCGCAGCCACAACAGTTTTAGCAATGCCAAGGCACAGCGACTTTTAGGCTGGAAGCCCGCCATCGACTTTGCCGAGGGCATGCGTCGCACCCAGGCCTGGCTGCGGGCCGAGGGCTATCTGGATTGATTTTTTTGTAACGACTAACGTACCCGACTTCAATCACCACAAAGACACTAAGACACTAAGCATTTCAAACCTTTTTCTTTCTTCGTGTCTTTGTGGCTTCGTGTCTTAGTGGTTTCTAGCCGGGCTACAGAGGTGCTCAATCGGGGTCGGTGCGTAACATGAGTTTTTCAGCTACGCGCTCACGGATTTGTGCCTGAATGTGCGCTACCGATTGATTGGCATCCAAAATCAGCCAGCGTTCCTGGTTTTGTGCGGCCAGGGCCTGGTAGCCTTCTCGTACCCGACGATGATACGCCACCTCTTTGGCCTCCATGCGATTCCACTCCTCGGGCGTGGCAGCTTTGCGGCGCAGGCCCGTTTCGACTTCCAAATCCAGGTAGATGGTGAGATCGGGCCAAAGGCCGCCCGTGGCAAATTGTGTGATGCCCATCAAATCCTCCAGGGGCAGGCCGTGCCCATAGCCCTGATACGCCAGGGTGCTATCGGCAAAACGGTCGCAAACCACAATCCAGCCCTCTTCCAGCCGGGGGCGGATGAGCTCGCGCACAATTTGCGCCCGCGCCGCCGAAAAGAGCAAAATCTCAGCTTCGGGCATGATTTCGGTGTTTTTTCGGTCTAGCAAAATGTCGCGCACTTGCTCACCAATGTGTGTTCCGCCCGGCTCGCGGGTTAACAGCGCCTGGCGGCCTGTCTCCTGAAACCAGGCCATGAGCAACCGGATTTGTGTGGTTTTGCCACTGCCTTCAATCCCTTCAAAGGTGATAAATGTCATGGGCTTACTCGCGATAAATGCGCACGCGGCGATTGGGCTCACGTCCGTAAGAGTGGGTGATGAGATTGGCTTCTCGGGCCAGTTGATGCTGCATCCGTCGCACACGCGCCGGTTGCGGCGAAAGCTCGACCACAGGTGCGCCCGCTATCACTCGCTCGACCCCCTGCATGGTCTCGTTGATAGCCAGACTCACTGGGTCGGCAGTATCGACCTTTAGGGCAAAAATATCGGCCAGCAGTGCCTCCATTTGATGCACTGTGTTGGAGCGCAAAACATAAACGGGAATTCCCCGTTCTTCAGCCTCGCTGATGGGCTGCGGGCGTTTGCGATAATAGTTTTTTAGGGTGATAACTGCCGCGGCCCGCCGCAAATCATCGATGATTTCGATGGGGACGCCCAGATTTTGGGCCGCTGAGCGCAGTCGGTTTTGGCCCACGCCATAGGGGAAGATGCGGGTGGGACGAGGCCCGGCATTTTGCTCTGGCCACATATCTTGCTGGCCCTTGCCCCGATACCGCGTACGCTGAGGCAGGCCACTTTTATCCTTTTTCAATGTTTCGCCCTTTTCGATGATGATTTTACCTGATTCATCTCGGTAGCGGGTCTCGGGGCGCAAGATGTGATTGCGCAAAATGGCATCCACGGCCTGGCTTACGTCGTGATGTACAATGAGATGCTGGCGATCGACAATCTCGATGAGGACATCAAAAGTGGGGGGAGAGCGGCGCTCAAGCACTGTTTTTTGGGTGCTGCGACGTCGCGCTTCCTCATCCGAAAGGGTGACAGATTCGATGCCGCCCACCAGATCGGAGAGGGTGGGGTTGAGCAGCAGGTTGCTCAGGGTGCGTCCATGAGCTGTGCCGATGAGCTGCACGCCCCGTTCGGCAATGGTGCGGGCTGCTTCTGCCTCTTGCTCGCGACCAATTTCGTCGATGATGATCACTTCGGGCATGTGATTTTCTACCGCCTCGATCATCACCTCGTGTTGTTCGATGGGGCGGCGTACCTGCATGCGTCGGGCCCGACCGATGGAGGGATGGGGAATATCGCCATCGCCCCCGATTTCGTTGGAGGTGTCAACGATGACGACACGTTTGCCCATATCGGCCAAAACCCGGGCAGCCTCGCGCAAGAGGGTGGTTTTGCCTACGCCCGGGCGTCCCAACAGCAGCAGGCTTTTGCCGCTGGTCACAATATCCTGAATGATGTCGATGGTTCCGTACACTGCCCGTCCTACGCGGCAGGTGAGTCCTACCACTTTGCCCTGACGGTTGCGGATGGCGGAGATGCGATGTAAGGTGCGGGTGATGCCCGCGCGGTTGTCATCGGTGAACTGGCTGACGCGTGCCACCACATGCTGAATGTCCGCTTCGCTGACTTCGCGATTTAGCAAGGTTTGATCATTGTTCAGATAGCGGGCCTCGGGCAAGCGTCCCAAGTCCATGATGATCTCGATGAGCTCTTCCTCGTTGCCCAGCTCTTGTAATTTGTCGCTGATTTCCTGCGGGAAGACAGCCAACAAGGTTTTAAGATCATCGGCGATGCTTTGTTGCAATTTGCGTTCAGTCTCTGTCATAAATCTCTAACGGAAATTCGAGCTGGAAGCCCTGTGTCGAATCGCTATCATTTTCGTAACGATTCATGTTTTCTGATTAGCCACGTCTTGGTCAGCTTCGGGGCTTCGTGGCCAAGGATTGAAGGGTACTATCTGTATCGTTACTCTTCACGAATCAAATGCTGTTTGACATTTGTCGCCGGAGTGGGAACAGCCATCTGGGCTCCCAGCGAGGGTTCTGCCAGCAGCCGGGAGGCAGCGGGAACTGTTTTTTTGATGGAAACAGTGGTGTGTTTGACGAATCGGGCCAGCTCGGTCACAATTTCGAATCCGGAATCGACCAAAATCGGGCCCAGCGCACTCTGATAGCCGCGCACACCGCAGTAAATGGGTAAATCATCTTGCGGCAGGGTGCGCAGGACGGCAATCAGCAGTGCCCGCATGATGGCATGTTTGGTCACATCGCCCACAAAATGCAACCAATGTCCGCTGCGGCCGGAACGCATGCGCACTGCGCCCACAATGGCTTCATCTTTTACATAAACCAGGCCCGTGAGTCCCACTGGTGGCCACCAGGTTTGAAAGATGGTGGTGTGATCGGGGCCGTGATTATCTTGGGATGCGACGCCTTCGGCTTTTTGCACCACGGGTGGCGTGTGACGATCGGACAGGCGTTGCAGGGCCACGCTGTCTAATGCGTGTTGCGGACGTACATGGCGGGCAACGGGCAAATTTTCGGTACGGCGGGGGAGGTTCAGGCGAAAGAGGGTTTCGCGCACATAGAGGGCAAAGCCGCTGCCAGCTACCACTCGGGTAATTTCGGTTTGGGTGGGCAAACAGGTATACAACCGCTGAATCCCAAAATCGCCTGCTTGCCGGATAAGGTGTTTGAGTAGTTTGCGGGCCACGTCGTCTGCCCGGGTATGGTGTTTCATTCCTGGCGCCAAATAGTCGATGCTGGCTTCGGGGCGGGCCGGATGTTTGCGGGCCTGGATGAATCCGGCTGGCAGGTCTGAGCCTGCGTCGGGTAAGTGCAAGTAGGTGGCGCCGCCACTGCCATACCAGGGCACAGGCGCGCTCAGGGCCAGCCCCAATGACCATCGCGGCTGTGTTAGATGCTGCTCAAGATGCAGCGGCACACGTTGTCGGGCCAGTTTTTGAATCAAATAGCTGTCCCGCAATCGAAAAGCGCGTATCAAAAGGCATTCGTAGGAGCGGGCGGAGGGTTAGCTTTCACATGGTTATTTTACCAACAGTGATGCAGAAAAACAAGCGCTCGGGCGGGCGTAGGTATTGAAGAGTAGGGGCAGTGAACCGTTATCAGCAGTCAAAAATATCTGCCAGCTTATTTTTTGGTAGGAATGGCAAGCGCCTATGGGTGTTTTTTTCTCTGCCGATACCAGGGTGAGCGCCTTAACAGCCAGATCCGTATCGCAGGCCGGAACCAGGTAATTACGGCTCGTCGCCATCCCAGTTTTTGTTGCAGTTCTGCTACGTAATCATCCAGTGTGTGTTCCTGAAAATTCAGTACTTTCTGGCTCTCGGTGGTGTCCAGCCAATCGGTGGGGTAGGGGGTGGGGCTAAAAGCGGCATCTGGGAGCATGCCCACGCCCATGGCATCGAGAACTTTGCTTGCCAGGTCGCGATAGATGTATTGATTGCGTGGGCCGCCACCAATGAGCCATAGTTTTCCCCAAACGGCCTCTGTTTCCAGTGCATTGGCAATGGCTCGGGCCACATCTTGCCGGTGTACAAATTCGATGCGGTTATTGATTGTTAGATCAAACATGCCTGCGTCAAAAATCATCTTCACAGGCATGGCTGCACCCAGGCGAAAAATCGTCCAATCCAGTCCCGATTCCCGCACCATTTTTTCGACCTGTACTTTGTGTCGCGAATAGTGTTCTTCCGGGTGAACGGGGTCAGTAACCTGGCGTGGGGGAGGTAGGTGCTGCGTTTGTCCAAAGACATGCAGCGACGAGGTGAAAAGCAATTTGGCCTGAGGTTGCTGCTTTTTCATGCTATCGATAAGTAGTTTGGCACCACTTACATTAATCGCAAAGGCTCGTTGGGGGGCATTCTCGCTGCCAACGCCTGTTGTGGGCAGGTTGGGAATCACAAAGGCCAGGTGGATGACGATTTCACGGTTTGCAACGGCCTGCTGCACAGCTATCGGGTCTCGCAAATCTCCCCAGGTAATTTCGATGTTCCTGTTTTGCCAGTATCGGGCCACTCGTTGGTTATTTTTGGTTGGAACATCAAAGCAGCGTATCTCGTGACCGCGCTGGTGTAATGCAGCCAGTGTGGCTTGACCGATATTGCCAAATGCACCGGTAAGCAAGAGTTTCATCGACATGCCTCCTGTCTGCTGCAAAATGCGGTACTCATGTTTACGACGCTTGCCCGACGTTACCGTCTGTGGCGCCATCTATGCAGGACGATACCAGATTATCGGATGTCCGTCAAGTCGGGGGAGGTCTGCACAATTTTGAGCTGACTTATGTGCGGCGGGCGCACGAAGATGCTGGTGAGTGAGCTGGTTGGTATCGGGTCGGGATGATCGCTGAGACGATAGTGCACCTTCAAGTCAGATGTTTTGGTGTTAGGCTAATTGGGGACAACGATGGTATACTTACTTTCATTCTTGATCCAATTTTTGATAGTTGTTTTCAATAGTTGGCGTGCCAAGGCTTGGGCACCCTCGAAAACTTGCGCATTACGATGATACGGGCGCCAATTGCTTGGCCATAGTCAGCACCTGTTGTAGCTTGTTGCTCCGGGCGATGACCAGATACTGTTCG
>CAZMDD010000046.1:0-82141 GCA_964565065.1 uncultured Caldilineales bacterium
CTTTTTCTTTTCTTCGTGCCTTCGTGTCTTAGTGGTTTCTACCCGGGCTATCTTAGTAGTAACGCTAAATGAATAAAAGTGCAATGCAGATTTCTTGCGCGTAGTCAATCACTATCCATCAAAATATCACCTATCATGTCCTACAACAACTACATTGCCATCGAAGGAGCTATCGGCGTTGGCAAAACAACCCTGGCCCGAATGCTTTCTACTGAATTGAACACCGCGCTACTGCTGGAAGTTTTTGAAGAAAATCCCTTCCTCAGTGATTTTTATTCCGACCGCGAACGCTATGCCTTTCAGACGCAAATTTTCTTTTTGCTGAGCCGCTACCATCAACAAAGCCGGGTTATCCCGCAAACGCTGGTCAGCCGCAGCCTGATAAGCGACTACCTGTTTGATAAGGATAGCTTATTTGCGCATCTGAATCTGGTCAACGATGAGCTGGAAATGTACACGCGGGTTCATAAGATTTTGGGCGAGCAAATTCCCACGCCCGATCTGGTGGTTTATTTACGAGCCAGCACCGATACGCTCATGCAGCGCATCGCCATGCGTGATCGCCCTTACGAGCGCAACATGTCTCGTGACTACATCGATAGCCTACGAGAGGCCTATGAGGCGTTTTTTGGTCAATACACCCAATCACAAGTTCTCATCATCGACACCAATCATCTTGATTTTGTGCGCTCGATTCAGGATCGGGAGCATGTGATGGGTTTGGTGCGCGCCGCACAGGAGCGGGGCGCGGTGCAGCAGGTGTTGCCAGAGCTGCGCGAGCATGTGCAACCAGCGGGCTTGCGCATTCTGGAAGGGGAACGGCGGCGCTTGGGCGATTTTCAGCGATTTCACCGGGCGCTGGATCGTGAAAAGGGTTTTGGTTCAGACCTGGGCATGAATTTTGCGGGCCTCACCGAAGAGGTGGGGGAGGTGGGTCGCGAAATCAAATTAGCACTGATTGCCGCGGAGCGTATGTTGCAACAGGCTGGCAGCCGCCAACAGGCGCTGGAACAAAGCATTGCCCGTCGCCGCAATCTGCTGGCCGACGAAATGGCCGATGTGCTGGCTTATCTGCTCAAACTTTCCAATTACATGGGCATCGACCTGGAATCGGCATACCTGCGCAAGATGAGCCGCAATTGGGACCGGGATTTTGAGGCTCGCTTCGCCGAGGAGCGGCAAGCATGACCAAGCGTTTTATCGCCATCGCCGGAAATGTGGGCGTGGGTAAATCGACCTTGACCCGCATGTTGGCACAGCGCATGGGGTGGGAACCTTTTTTCGAGGCTGTAGATGATAATCCTTATCTGGCTGATTTTTATGGGGACATGAAGCAGTGGGCTTTTCATTCGCAGATTTTCTTTCTCTCCCGCCGTTTGCGTCATCATCACGATCTTTTGCAGCATCCCAATTCAGTGATTCAGGATCGCAGTGTGTATGAGGATGCCGAGATTTTTGCCCGCAATCTTTATGAGCAGGGCAACATGAGCGAGCGTGATTATCAGAGTTATCGGGAACTGTACGAGGTTTTGTGCGCCTTTCTGCCTCCGCCCGACCTGGTGGTTTATTTGCGGGCCGATGCGGACACCTTGCAGCAGCGCATCAAAATGCGAGGGCGGGCCTACGAGCAGACCATTGATCCTGCTTATTTGCAGCGCCTTAACAGCTACTACGATGCCTGGATTGAGGCCTTTGAACTTTCGCCGGTACTCACAGTTGAAGCCAGTAACATCGATTTTGTTACCCATCGCGAGCATTTAGATAGCATCGAGGCTGCGGTACGTGACCGTCTGGCCGGAAAGGATGTTCTTGTGCTGGCCCGCTGAATCCCTTCTCTCATTTACCCATACTATGAAATCTCACTACATTGGCATTGATTTAGGCGGAACCAAAATTCTGGCCGCCATCGCTACAGCTCAGGGCAAGATTCTGGCCCGCAGCAAAAAACGCACGCTCCCCAAAAAGTCGCCCATCCTTTCACCGGAGGATCTGACCCGCCGTATCGCCGAAATGGCTCTGGAGGTGGTGAAAAAGGCGGGTTTGTCTATGGATGACATCGTTGCCGCGGGCATTGGTGCGCCCGGGCCTACCAATATCCACACAGGCATGGTGTTCAACGCGGTCAATTTGCCGGGCTGGGAGCAAGGTTTTGCTCTGGGCCCGAGCCTTGCCACCCATCTGGGATGCCCGGTGTGGGTGGATAATGATGTGAACGTGGGGCTGCTGGGCGAGGCGACCTATGGCGCAGCTCAGGGCATTGCCGATGTGATGGGGCTATTTGTGGGCACTGGCCTGGGGGGAGCCATCATTTTGGATGGTAAATTGCGTCGAGGTTTTCGCTGGGGCGCTGGCGAGGTCGGACACACCTATTTGCATTATCCCGGAAAAATGCCCATAAACGTCGAGGATGTGGCCAGTCGCGGTGCAATTAGCAAGCGATTGGCCGAAGCCATGCAAGAGGGAAAGTCACCTATCCTGGCCGAGCTGGTGGCCAAACGCAAGGATGGACGCATCACCAGCGGTGTTATCCGCAAGGCATTGGCCGCGGGCGACGCCACCACCCAGGCAGCGGTGGCTCAGGTGCAAGAAGCGCTGGCCGTCCTTATTGCGTCCATTACCAACTTGTTGGATCCACAAGCCTTTGTGATGGGTGGGGGATTGGTAGAGAGCCTGGGCGATGCCTTTTTGGTGCCCATCCGTGAGCGTACCCGCTCATTGTTCTTCGTGCAGGTGCGCACGCATGAGGTGCGCATTATGCCCGCGGGCCTGGGCGACGAAGCGGGCGTGCTGGGCGCGGTGGCGCTGGCGCAAGCTATGCAAAAGTGATGTAAAAAAAAACGAGGCCGGAAACGCTGATGATTTCCGGCCTCGTTGGTGTCATCGAGAAACTGATTACCCAACCTGGGGCAGACCAGCCAAAGCTTTTTCAACTTCTTCCTCGGGCAAGTCATAATCGACCAGGTTGCCCGCCAGATACGCATCGTAGGCGCTCATATCAAAGTGACCGTGGCCGCTGAGGTTGAAGACGATGACCTTTTCTTCGCCGCTCTCTTTGGCCTTTAGTGCTTCATCGATGACCGCACGAATAGCGTGAGCACTCTCTGGTGCGGGCACGATGCCTTCCGCCTTGGCAAAGAGGATGGCCCCCTTGAAGACGGGGTTCTGGTGGACGGAACGGGCCTCGATGAGTCCCAAATCGTACATGTGGCACACAATGGGCGCCATGCCGTGATAGCGCAGGCCGCCCGCATGGATGGGCGCAGGAATGAAGGAGTGCCCCAAGGTGTACATCTTCATCAGGGGCGTCATGCCACTGGTGTCGCCAAAGTCATAAACATACTGGCCTTTGGTCAGGCTGGGCGCGGCCGCGGGCTCCACTGCGATAATTTGCGTCTTCTTGCCATTGACAATTTTTTCCCGTACAAAGGGCGAGACAAATCCGGCAAAGTTCGAGCCGCCGCCAATACAGCCGATGAGCACGTCAGGCTCTTCACCTGCCATCTCCATCTGTTTCATCACTTCCTGGCCAATCACACTTTGATGCAGCATGACATGATTTAGCACAGAGCCCAACGCATATTTTTTGGTTCCGCCGCTGGTGGCTGCGACCTCCACTGCCTCCGAAATCGCTACACCCAGTGAGCCGGGTGAATCAGGGTCTTGCTCCAAAATGGCCCGTCCTGCATTGGTGCGATTAGAGGGGCTGGGAATCACATCCGCGCCAAAAATCTTCATCAAACTACGTCGATAGGGCTTCTGCTGGTAGGAAATTTTGACCATGTACACCTCTACCGGCAAATCGAACATGCTACCCGCCAACGAAAGTGCGCTGCCCCATTGGCCCGCGCCCGTTTCAGTGGTCAGGGCCTTGGTTCCTTCGATTTTGTTATAATAGGCCTGAGCAATGGCGGTATTGGGCTTGTGCGAGCCCGATGGCGAGACGCCCTCATATTTGTAATAGATGTGAGCGGGCGTTTCCAGTGCCTGCTCCAAGCCATAGGCCCGAACCAAAGGTGTGGGGCGCCACATGCGATACACATCCAGAATCGGCTGCGGGATGTCGATGTAACGATCGGTGCTTACTTCCTGCTCGATGAGAGACATGGGGAAGAGGGGGGCGAGATCATCGGGCCCGATGGGCTGCAATGTGCCTGGATGAATCACAGGGGGCAAAGGTTCCGGAAAGTCGGCCAGAATGTTGTACCAGGATGTCGGCATTTCGCTTTCGGGAAGGAAGAATCGATTTTGCTTGGACATGAGCGTTACCTCCGGGGTAAGAGTGAAAAGGGAAAAAGGAAAGGTATTTACACATTAAACCCGGGCGCAGGAAACAAAAATCCCCCACGCCTGGAAAGACGTGAGGGACGAATAAATCCGCGGTGCCACCCTCGTTAGACGGCCTGAAAAACAAAAATCCCATCGTGAAGACGATAGGATCATCCAATGCCAGTCTCACTCAGCAGGTACGGCTCGAAAGCGATACCCAGCGCCCTGGTAACGGTGGCGTCTCCGGATCAGTCTACTTGCTCATGCGTTCGGTGATCAGCTCCCCGGCCCATTCCGCATCTGCGCTGATGGCGACTTCACAGCAACCGTCGCCTCTCTGAATCTCGCTTTGATACGTACTCTTCCGGTTCACAGCTTTTAGCGATGTAAAATTATGGTAACTACTAACATAGTAGTAACAAATGATGGCGCAAGCATAACACAAAAAATCAGGTCTGTCAAGCCCTTTTGCCGATGAATTTTCGAAAAACTGGTCATTTCGTTTGACAGCGGAGGATGAATTTTCTTACTTTTCGATTTTCTGCTATGCTAGGGGGCGTCTTACGCCCACCTTCGTGTTGTCTTCTCATCTTACACTTTTCATTAAAAAAGGAGTTTGAAAATGGTGAATCGAAAAAATACCTTGCTGGCAGTGTTGGTTACCGCCCTTGTCCTATTAGCACCACTGGCTGTTTTCGCCGATGGCGGGGAGGATTTCAGTCCTGCTGACACGATGCCTGATCAAGCTGGACTCGATGCTCAAATGCAGCAAAAGCTGGAACTTTTGCCCATCACTGCTGAACAGAGTGATAAATGGGAAGCTGCTTTTGAATCACAGATGATGCTTCTTCAGCAGCAGCTCTCGCCCGAGGAATTGGCCTCGTTGGATATTGATACGCTGGGGAGCAAACTGGATGTGAACGCAATCCAGGCCGAAGCTGGCGTTTTTATGGCCAAAGATGAGATGGCCGCAAAAGAGGGTGTGGCTGGCAATGGCTGGTTTTTCTCCTCGAAAAAGAAAAGTCACGTGAATCTGGGCGCTGCCCGCCATGGCGATTTCTTGCTGGGACACAAGTGGGCTCCCTGGGGCTACTGGTCTCATGCCGCCATGTGGGACGCTTACGGCGGCAGCAACAAAACGTTGCATGCCCGCGGCTATGGCTGGGGTGTTCGCCATGATGATTCCAATTGGTTCCGCACCCATTATTCGCGGGTGGCCGTGTTAGGCGTGCATACCAGCGCCAGCACCCGCACCAGCGCGGCAGGCTATGCCCGCGCACAACTGGGCGAACCCTACACGCTAACCACCTCTAAAACCAACCAGAGCAAATGGTATTGCAGCAAATTGGTGTGGGCCAGCTACTACTGGCGCTCTGGTCACAGCATCAACCTGGACCCCAATGGCGGCTTTTGGGTAACGCCCGATAATCTGTGGTATACCGGCTGGACTTACGTTCGGGCCATTGGCTAGAATTGCAAAAACCTATCATTTAATCACCAATCCGGGGCGGAATGGCATTTCTGCCCCGGCTTTCTTTCATTTTGCTCATGCGAACTCGATTAGTCCTGTTTTGGCTGGCCCTGGCATTGGCTATTGGCATTGCCGGATGTGAGGCCGCCCCTACGAAAAAGGCGTTTGATCTTTCTTACAAGCACCTGCCCGAACATCCGCTTTTTGCGCTTTCTGTGGCCGATGCCTGTATTGTGGTGCTGGATGCTGACGCCCGGCAGGTGGTGGGAACCATCAAATCGCCACAGTTCAACGCCAGCACCGATATCGAGCTTAACGCCCGGCATGAGCTGGTTGCTACCATCGATGCCGATGCCGATCACGATTATCGGGAGATTCTTTTTCTTGACCCGGCCAAAGGTGAAGAGCGGGCCCGTGTCACAGTGGCCTGGGCTCCGGTTCGACTGGGCATCTCTGCCGCCGATGCGCTGCTGGTGGGGCACACCCTGGAAAAAAGCAGCAATGGCCACTTTGATCTTAGCTTGCTGGATGGCGAGAAGCATCAGCTTATCACTGAGCTGGAGATAGATGGTTACGTGGGGGATATGCTTTTTGACGGTAATCGGGCCTATGTGGCACAAGTTGCGGTGCAACCTGATAAATCGTCGGGCATCCTGGTTTATGATTTGCAAAAAATGCGGCAACTGGCCTTTCACCCGATTCCGCAGTCCCCTGGGCAAGCGCCCCTTTCGCCAGCCAGCCTGGCGCTGGCAGGGGAGGGAAGTCTTTACATAAACCTATTTCAATTTGACGAGCACTCTCCCTGTCAACAGCGGGGGCAGTTGGTCAGGATGGATTTGGCCTCGGGCCAGGTTACAAACCTGATGACGCTGGATGATGTAGGGCCGATGGTGCGAACGTCGGGGAGCGACCTGCTGATAGGGGAGTCCTGCGGGGCCCGGCAGGGTAAACTACTGCGAATTGCACCGGAGCGGGGCGAAATCGTGCAAAGCTGGGAGCTGGGGCCCGGCATTAGCGACATCAGGCCGCTGGCAGAAGACCGTTTTGCCATCAGTATTTTCGAAGATAGCGCTATCGCCTTCTTTGATGCTCGCACTTGGGAGCTGCAAGAGAAGGTGCGACTCCCCTGCGTTTGGCCAGAACAACTTGCCGCATCGCAGTTTTGACGCCACGATAACGACCTGTTATCCTTGTAGCATGAGCTTCCAATATCCTCCTAACCCCCCGCAACCCACCGAAGCCCCGCAGGTACGAATCCAGCTACCCCGGGGCACGCCAGTAATCACTTACACATTGCTGGCACTTACCATCGCGGTGTATCTTTTGCAGATGATTGCGCCCATGCTTTTCGACCAGGATGTGGTAGGCATGTGGGGCATGAAGAACAACTACTTTATCACCCACGGGCAATGGTGGCGGCTGATAACGCCCATGTTTCTGCATGGCAGCATTTTTCACATTGGCTTCAATATGTATGCCCTTTATGTGCTGGGACCCAGTCTTGAGCGCTTTTTCGGGCGTTGGCCCTTTTTGCTGCTCTATTTGGTGGCGGGCGTTGCTGGCAATGTTTTTTCCTTCATCTTTTCCCCTTACAATTCCTTGGGCGCGTCCACTGCCATCTTTGGCCTGCTGGCCGGGCAAGGGGTGTTTCTTTATCAAAACCGAAAATTGCTTGGCAAAGGGGCGCAGCGTTCACTCAGTAACATCGTTTTTATCGCCATTATCAACTTTGTCATTGGGCTTTCTCCCGGCATCGATAACTGGGGGCATCTGGGCGGATTTTTTGGCGGAGCGCTGTTCACGTGGTTTGCGGGCCCCAAGATGAAGGTTACCCAGGGATTTTCCTTCCTGCGTTTGCAAAACACCCGCTCAGCCACTGTGGCGATGATGGTGGCGCTGCTTTGCTTGCTGTTTTTTGTAGGACTTGCATTTGTCTTTCATGGCGCAACCCCGTAAAACACAATCCACCGGAGATTCGCATGAAACGCTCTTTGGCTGTTGCTTTTTTGTTAGCATTGCTGCTCCTTTTGGGCCCGGGAACCACCAGTTTTGCCCAGGAACCGGATGAAGATTGGCGCATGATGCGCGTCTATTTTCAGAATCAGGCAGAACTTAATGCCCTGGCCAACCGTATTGATATTTGGGAAGTAAATCGAGAAGGAGGCTATGTGCTTACGCGGGCGCCTGCACGCGTGGGACGCACCTTGTTGCAGCAGGGATTGCATGTTTCGATGGGGCAGGGCATGGTGCATCGGCAGTATTTGGGATTGCAACTGGCCCACCCTCGCACCTGGCACGGCATTTCCGGCTACCCTTGCTACCGCACTGTGGAAGAAACCTACGACACCTTTGCCCGCTTGGCTGAACGCTATCCCAAATTAGCTCGCTGGCAAGATGTAGGGGATAGCTGGGAAAAGGTCACGCCCGGTGGCCCCGAAGGCTACGACTTGATGGCCATGGTTCTCACCAATCAGGATGTGCCAGGTCCCAAGCCCAAACTCTTCATCATAGCAGCCATTCACGCCCGAGAATACGTCACCGCAGAATTAGCCACCCGTTTTGCTGAGCATCTGCTGGCCAACTACGGCGTCGATGCTGACATCACCTGGCTTTTGGATCATTACGAGTGCCATATCATGCCGCAGGTCAACCCGGATGGCCGTAAAAAAGCAGAAACGGGCGAGCTATGGCGGAAAAACACCGATGATGACGATGGCTGTACTTTGCCTGGCTCGGTGGGCGTCGATCTCAATCGCAACAGCAGCTTCAAATGGAATCATGGTGGTGCATCCTCAGCCGCCTGCTCCGAAATTTACCTCGGACCCGAGGCTGCGTCTGAGCCCGAAGTGCAAGCCATTCAGCACTACGCGCGCAGCATCTTTGCCGACCACCGCGGGCCCGGAGATAGCGATGCCGCACCAGATGACACATCTGGCGTTTTCATCACCCTGCACAGCTACAGCCAGTTGGTGCTTTTCCCCTGGATTTGGACCGACACTCAACCGGCGCCCAATGCCCGGCAATTGCAGACCCTGGGTCGCAAATTTGGCTACTTTAACCGCTATACCGTGTGCAGCGATTGCCTGTACAGCGCATCGGGAACCACCGATGACTTTGTGTACGGTGATTTGGGGGTGGCCAGTTACACCTTCGAGCTGGGAACCCAATTCTTCCAGTCCTGCAACTTCTTCGAGCAGGACATCATACCCAAGAACATGCCTGCGCTGCTCTACGCGTTCAAGGCGGCCCGGCAACCCTATTTGGATGCTCTGGGGCCAGATGTGCTGGATGTGACCCTGAGCGCCCCTGCTGTTGCCGCTGGCACACCTATCACCCTGACAGCCAGCGCCGATGATACCCGCTACGCCAGCGGCCAACAGGGCGAGGAACCTGTTCAGGTTCTTGCTGCGGCCCGCTACACATTGGATGCGCCCTCCTGGGAAAATGCCCCCGCGCACATCATGCGCGCCCGCGATGGCGCCTTTGATGCCACCACCGAAATCATTACCGCTCAAATCGATACCACGGGCCTGACTCCGGGGCGTCATACCCTGTTTATCGAGGCGCAAGATGCCGATGGAAACTGGGGCGTTCCCACCGCCATCTTTCTAACCATCATCGAGCCATAATCAGCACAACATCCAGCACCATGGCCGCAATGAGGATGGTGAGATGCAGCATAGAGAATTTGAAAAGCCGGAAAGATTCTTTGCGTTCACCCTGATGATAAACTTGATAAGCCAATCGCATGAACTGTGCGCCGCTCAGCAGCGCAGCTATAGCATAAAGCCAACCCGAGACTCCAAATACAGTGGGCAACAGGGTAACCACAAAAAATAGCCACGAGTAGATGAGAATTTGCCGTCGGGCTTCCTCGTCACCCACAGCCACAGGCAGCATGGGCACATCCACGCGGGCATAATCCCGTTTGATGACCAATGTCAGGGCCCAGGTGTGAGGTGGTGTCCAAAAAAAGACGATGAGGAACAGCAACCAGGCGCCTAATCCCAAACTGCCAACCACCGCGGCCCAGCCCACCAGCGCCGGAATTGCGCCAGCTACGCCGCCGATGGTCACATTGTGATGCGTACGCCGTTTGAGCAGCATGGTGTAGATGAAAACATAATACAGCGTGCCCGCCAGCGAAAGCAGCGCCGAAAGCAGATTAAGCTGAGTGGTGAAGACAACAAAGGCCAGGATATTGAGCAGTACGCCAAAAATAACGGCATTGGTTGCAGGACGAACATGCCCGGCAGGAACGGGCCGCAGTTTGGTGCGATACATGCGCTCATCGATGTCGCTATCGAGATAATGATTGATGGCATTGGCCCCGCCCGACGCAGCAATGCCCCCCACCGTGGCCCACAAAAAGGGCATCCATCCCACATGCCCGCCCCCCGCTACCAGCATAGCGCCCCACGTGACTACCAGCAATAACAAAATAATTTTTGGCTTCATCAAGGTAAGATAAACTTTGATGAGAGGCGGGCGCTCTTGATGCACTTGTGTAGAGTCTTGCCGAGCTTTCGATGGCGTTTTTGGGGGCATGAGAGCAACTTCCGGTAGGGGAGGGGGTTCGGTGCAAGATGCTGCCATTGTAGTTGAGTGTCCCTGGCTTGTCAACACATGGGACTGATGGGGATGTAAGAGATTGTCCATTGCGCTACCCTGTGCTATGATTTGCGCCGGGTAATGATTTATCGCCCCATCAGAAACCAAGAAGGAGAGCTTATGCCCACGGTGACACTGCTTAGCTACACACAAATGGATGCTGTGCAACTATCAGAAACGCCCCTTCCTGCCGGAGCGGGCACCCTGCAAGAGAACTTGATTGAGTTTGGTGGCCGTATTTGCTACCGTTCCGATGCCAACATGGGGCAGAGTCCCCGGTTTATCGACTTGCGGGTACGGGAAGGCCATGAAGATATTCTGGAACATGTCCGCTTCATTTTTCGCGTCGAGGGCCAATTGCTTGATCGCGAGGTCTTGAATCTTGTCAGTTTACCCACGGTAGAATTTACCGATTTAGGCAACGCAAGCTGGATTTTTAGCATGAATGCCCGCAATGTTCGAGATTATTGGCGTCGCTCCGATTCAACGATGGCCGCAGAATTTGCCCGGCTGGCCAGACCCATTACGCCCGCAGTCTTCCGTGATTTGCCTGTGGAGGAGGAAGCGTAACATGTTAAAAGCCAAAGTAACATTGTTGGGGCACACCCCCATCCAGGGCATTCCCGAGCCGGAAAAACATGGGGCTGCCAGCTTCCTCATCGAGCACATCTCCCGCACATGCAGCCATCAGATTGTACGACACCGTCTGGCCTCGTTTAGCCAGGAAAGCCAGCGTTATGTGGATTTGCAAAAAGGTGGCTGGGAGCCGGTGATTCCTCCCGCCATCGCGGCCAAGCCTGAGGCCCGGGTCGTGCTGGATGGCGCCTGGGATGATTTGCAGGCAGCTTATCGACAACTTCGGGCCATGGGCATCCGCAAAGAAGACGCTCGTTTTTTGCTGCCCAACGCTGCTGAAACCCGTTTGGTGATGAGTCTGCACTATCCGGGCCTGCGTCATTTCTTCTGGCTACGACTGGACAAAGCCGCTCAGT
Source organism: uncultured Caldilineales bacterium (assembly GCA_964565065.1). Classification (GTDB taxonomy): domain Bacteria; phylum Chloroflexota; class Anaerolineae; order J102; family J102; genus M2005. Next base: position 11,341 of record CAZMDD010000046.1, read on the forward strand.
GGGAGGTACAGGATGTAGCGCATCAAATGCTGCGACTCATCTATCCCCTGGCCCCTGCAGTATTCCAGGACATTTGGGATGTGTACGGCAATACATAAATTTTGAGTTACTACTAAGGTGGCCCGGCTAGAAACCACGAAGACACGAAGCCACAAAGGCACGAAGAAAAGAAAAAGCTTTGAAATTCTTGGTGTTCTTGGTGTCTTTGCGCCTTTGTGGTGATTGAAGTCGGGTACGTTAGTAGTTACAATTTTGATAGTTATTCAGTTCTTTTGGAGCGTATCTTATGAGACGACCAGCTAGTGGTGATTCAAGAAAAAGTATCCTCCTCTTGGTGACATCCGCCCTGTTCGCTTTATTTCTGGCAGGATGTGCTAACGCCGATGTGACCCCTCAGGCCATCCCAACCAATGCCTCTCAACCTGCTACCGCAACACTGGTACCTCCTGTAGCAACGCCAACGCCTTTGCCCACAGCCACCGCCACACCAACACCAGCACCGCTAACATCAACAGACATCTTTAATGCTGTTTCTCCGGCAGTGGCTTTCATCGACACGCCCGCAGGTTCAGGCAGCGGCTTTCTTATCGAAGATGGCTACATTGTTACGAATGCGCATGTCGTTTGGCCCTTTACTTCTGTGCGTGTCACCTTTCCCGACAAAACAGAATTCAAGACTGTTCCTGTCCTTCGTTGGGATTTGATGACGGATATTGCAGTGGTAGGGCCTGTCGATACCAACATCACTCCCCTACGCCCGATTGATGGCGAAGACTATGCCATTGGGAGCGATGTTTATCTCATTGGCTATCCGGGTGAGGTGGAGGACTTTCCGCAACCGACACTCTCCAGCGGACTCATTTCGCGCAAACGTGAATGGGATTTTATGAAACTAACCTATTTTCAGACCGATGCCGCTGCAGTGGAAGGACAAAGCGGCGGCGTGTTAGTCACTGAAAATGGAGAAGTCATTGGCATTGCCGGATTCAACGCAGCGAAGAACAAATTCGGGATGATAGCTTCCGCTACGGATTTGATGCCGCGCGTCCAGGCAATGATTCAGGGCGAAGATGTGGATGGCATCACCGATCATGCCATGTCCACGGGCGTTACCGCCAGTAATCAGCATCTGGTTTCACTGGGCAGCTTCTGGGAGACCGCTGCCTTTGTCGTATGGGAAGAGCCGGGCACCGATGTCCAGGTCGAGATAACCAACAATCGCACGCAGAAGATATATCTTTCGGTGCTGGATGTCAATGGCGAGCCCGTAAGTTTTGGGCCGCAACATAATCTTGCCGTAACTCAAGGGCGTTTTGTCACGACACTGGACGCCCCCTACTTTATCCTTGTTGCCAGCGATGCCGCAGTGGATAGCGGGATCATCTTATCGGATAAACTTTTGACACCTTACAAAGATCACGACGACAACCGCAGCCTTCACCCAGGCGAAAGCCATATCGGCACGATCGATGAGCCTTCTGATTTTGATGTCTTTAATGTGACATTGCAAAAAGATGAGACAGTTTATTTTAAAGTCGAGTCCATGATGATTGACGCTGTGCTCATCATTGACTCTGTATTCAACGGGCCCGATGAAATTTATGCCATGTCCGTTGATGCAGATGGCGTTTTTGGAGAGAATGCAGAGATTACTTTCACAGCGCCACGTAAAGGTGTCTATCATGTATTGGTGGGCGATGTCAATACCAACAAAATCGGCGGTTATCATTTAAGCATGGATAGACCGAATGAGGATGCACCAACGCCTGTTGTGCCAACGCCTACCCCTACTCCGACACCTACGGCCACACCCATAGTGACCGAAATGGGGGCGATGATAATTTTTGATGGTGATGAGCAGAATCCTTACAGCATCCCATACCCCGCCGTCATGCAGGACATGAGAGGCACAAACGTATGTCAAGAATCGATGATTGTTTGCGCGCGTCATCGCATCTCCCACATTGGTCGTGCTGATTTTGCTATCTTTGATGCCGCCACCTTACTGACAGCCAGCCATGAGCAACTTGTCGAAGTTCTAAAGAACAGCATTGCAACGCAGGGGCTATCTTTACAAAGCGAAGAGACTTTTACCAATGCCAATGGCCTTGAGGTGACCATTTTTCATGTACTCGGTTTGCGGACCGATGGCTGGTATATTCTTCATGGTGATAAGGAACACGTTTTCTTTGGTCTCTTGGCGATTGCTTCAGTTAAGGAATTTTCGGAAATGAATAACGATGAAAAGGCGTCGTTGGAAAAAGCCCTCAATCATTCCAATCTAAGTGATGTTCCAGCTTTGGTGCGTTATATGGCTGATCATCTTGATGTTATCAAGGACTAATTATCGATGAAACAGAACAACCTTCTAAAGCTGATTATTGGCCTTTTAGGCATAGCTCTTTTGATGAGCGCTTGTTCCGCCGCGTCGGAAACGCCTGCGCCTGCTACAGCTACAGCTACGCCTCTTCCCCCAGCTACCAGCACCCCAGAACCCACGGCGACCCCCGTACCCAGCCCTACGCCAACTCCGGCCCCACTGAGTCCTACCCAAATTTTTGACACCGTTTCGCCCGCTGTGGCCTTCATCGATACAATCGTCGGCACGGGCAGTGGGTTCCTCATCAAAGATGGATATGTTGTTACCAATGCTCACGTGGTATGGCCCTTTGCTGATGTGCGCATCACCTTTCCCGATGGCAGCGAGTTTATGGATACACCTGTCTTGAGTTGGGATTTGATGGCCGATATTGCGGTACTCGGGCCCATCGAGACTGAATTGCAGCCTTTGGAGCCTATCGATGGTGAGAAATCGGTTATCGGCAGCGATGTTTACCTCATTGGTTATCCCGGCGAGGTTGACGACTTCCCGCAACCCTCCATATCGCGTGGGCTCATTTCTCGGCTGAGAGAGTGGAACCGGGAAGCGATTACTTATTTCCAATCAGATGCAGCCATTGCAGGTGGGCAGAGCGGAGGCGTTTTGGTTTCAGAATTCGGCCAAGTCATTGGTATTTCGGGATTTAGTTTTGCCGACCACGAATTTGGCATCATTGCCTCGGCTGCCGATATTATGCCGCGAGTGCAGCGCCTCATTGATGGCGAAAATCTGGATGGCCTGCGGCGACGACCATTCGTGCAGAAAGATACGGGAAGCACCGAAGCACCTATCAAGACAGAGCAAGTGCTGGACAATAAAATCTTTGTTTTTTGGCCAGAAGTAGGAGAACGGGTACACATCAAACTGGAAGGAATGCCCAGTCTTATCTTTTGGATTCGTGACGCCGCTAAAAACATGCTATCCCTGGATCCAAAAACCAATCTCCCATTTTCTCGCGAGATTGAATTCCGCGCCGCCATCAAAGCCCCCTACTTCATAACTGTCCTGGATAATTGGGGGCGATGGGCCGAGGGTACGTTGGTTTCAAACGTTCCGGTAACAGTCTTCAACGATCCTGATGAAATGCGTCCTGTGCAGTTGATGGGACACACCGTGAGCGCCTGCCTTGATGTACCGGGCGATATTGATGTTTTCCCCATCGAGCTCAAAAAGGGACAAACGATTCATGTTCGCACCGAATCGGTAATGATTGACCCACTATTGACCATTGAGCGGGCAGCAGTTTACTCGCAAGATAAACTGGCACTAGACAATGACTCGGGCGGTGGCATTTTTGGCACAGATGCCGAGTTATCCTTTACTGCACCTGAAGATGATCGCTACATTCTGGTTATCCGCGACACGAGCAATTGGAACACTGGCGGCTACTATCTGACAGTGGAGGCCTTTGAGAAAGGGCAGCCAACGCCCATTGCTCCTACGCCATTGCCGCCCTCTGTTTCAACTGATATTGGCGAGATGCGGCGTTACACCAGCGCCTTCAAACCACGATTTTCGATTCAGTATCCTGTCGAGTGGCGTCCAAAGACCGCATCCCCTCTCTGCAGTTCGCCATCTGTGACATGTTTGGGCAATGAGCTTAATGGTGTAGCAATGATGGTAATTGGTGATTATAAGGTAACTGCAGATCGGTCATTGGAAGAAGTCGCAAAACTCCTATTTTCCAATTCGATTCAGGATATTGGAGGGAGTGAACAAGAAGTCGTGACCACTTCACGAGGACACGAATTTTTGCTGATGCACATCGCACCAGAAGATGTTGCCGTTGACACATGGATAACTCTGACATTCTACAAGAAAAAACCGGTTGTCCTTATTTTTACCAGGGCAGATGTTGATAAATATGCTGTTGTGCAAAAACCAGAGGGGCTTGTTACGCCCGCAAATAGAGATCAAGCCTTCGAGGGAGGCGCCGAGGCTTTTGAAATTTTAGTCAGACATATTGTCGAAAGTTTTGATCAGCCGAAGGAGTAGCAAGAAGCAGTCCGTCAGCATCCTCTCTGCTTTTCATTTCCCTGCCGGAACGTGGTATACTTTTGCCACGCAAGACCGGCATTACTGCCAAGACCCCATCTCCCCGAAATCTCTTATGAAAGAAAACCGTTATCAACCAAGAAAACGACAGCAGCGCCCGCAATCACCCTGGGCGGCTCTGCTTATTCCCTTCCTGGCCATTGTCATCACTGGCGCCCTGTTTTATGTGCTGGCAACCATGCTGGGAGGTGGCGTCGCACCCGTGCCCACACCTACACAGGCGCAAGCTGTTTCCCAGGCCGAAGCACAGTCCTCGCCCACGCCCACGGCTGCGCCCGACACGCCCACGCCCACGCCCGAGACGCCTACGCCCGTGCCCACGCCTACACCCACACCCGCGCCCGCACCCGACGTTTTACAAGTCGGAGGCAAAGCCACGGTCAACGCTGAGGCCGGCCTGCGGGTGCGCAGCGGGCCCGGAACCAACTATGAACTGGTGATTACTTTGCCTTATGCCATGGTTGTGAAGGTGGTCGATGGCCCCAACCGCGCGGATAGCTACACCTGGTGGCAAATCGAATTCTCGACACCTGATGGCGAGAAACAACAAGGCTGGGTTGCTGGCGATTTCCTTGATCCCGGCATTCAAAATTACAATTAGCACCCCCCTCAAAATAATTAATTGATGTTACGCAAATGACAGCCCTTGACCTTTAATCTTTTGCCACGAAGGCTCGAAGGTGACGAAGAGTTGATGCGTAACATGAGTAATGAAGAACGTCCGGCTGTTACAGGCTCGGGCGTTTTTTGTTGCTCGTTCTAATACGTTTGCGCATGTTCACCATGACCAGCACAGACTCGAATCCCAGCGCCAGCAAAGCATCGATGGCTGCTTGCTGGTAATCGTGCAGCGTAACATGGATGGGGCGGGCGGGTTGCATTTGCAGATAATGCAGCGCGTGCATCAGCAGGGGGGCACTCCATGCCTGACGCAACGCCGGATGCAACAGCAAATCAATGCGATGCCCATTATTCTGCATCACATCCACATCCAGCACGCCCATGATTTCTTCGCCAGCAAACACCCCCCATCGCACCTTGTGCCGCAAACTCAGCCAACGGCTCAACGCCCGCTGCCAGCCGGGCGAACTGCCCTCGTGAAAATAGCGCGAGCGATGCGGAGCCCACCATCGGGCCTCGGCAGGCACAACACGATTGATGAGATAACGCACAGCGTGCCAGTCATCGTCGCACAGCATGCGCAGCTCGTAGCCGGTGGGCAACGAAAATGCGGGCAGCTCGGGCACCCTTTCGACACGCAAACGATGTTCTACGACAAGAGGTTCAAAACTCAGACGCTGATACATGCCCAACGCAATAGCATTACTGGCCCGCACCTGCAGCACCGCCCATTGTCCCCCTTGCTCGGCAATATAATCCAGCACCATCTTCATCAACTGGCTGGCAATGCCTCGCCCTCGCCACGCTTCATCTACCGCCACATTGGCAATAAGATAACGTCCCGGAAAACGGGGCACAGGCTGCGTAGTGACATTGGCCACCACTGTCCCTGTCTCCTCCCACACAAACCCGTCCATAATATCCTGAGGCCGACTTCCTGCTGGCAGAAAAAAATTTAGCAGCGGGCCAAATTGTGCTGTCAGACGTAACTCACGCAGCGCCGCACGCCCGGCATCATCCATCTCGGGCCCGAAAGCCTCGCCGATAATGTTGACGATGGACTTCAGGTCACGCCGAAAATCCAGGGGACGAGGACCACTTTTGGGGCCTTCGCGTGCTGCGTGAATGCTAATCATGCGTGAAGTTGGGGGGGGCGGTATGACCTCATGGATACCTGAACATGAAACGAGGACGATGAAGGAATCACCGTCCATCGTTATTGCTTAATCAATTTGCAGATGCAACTCTTTAAGCTGGCGGGCGTCGATGGGGCTGGGGCTGTTGAGCAGTAAATCGGTGGCCGATGCCGTCTTGGGGAAAGCAATCACCTCGCGAATACTCTCTTCCTTGGCCAAAATCGCCACCAGACGATCCAGGCCCAGAGCGATACCACCATGAGGAGGCGCCCCAAAGCTGAAGGCCTCCAGCAAGTGACCGAATTGCGCCTGTGCCTCTTCTTCGGAGATGCCCAGCGCTCGGAACAGCGCACTTTGATGTGCCGCATCATGGATACGAATACTGCCACCGCCAATCTCCATGCCATTGCAAACCACGTCATAGGCATTGGCCAGCGCTTCGCCCGGAGAACTTTCCAGCAAGGGCCAATGCTCCTCTTTGGCGCTGGTAAAGGGATGATGAACGGCTACCCAGCGCTCCTCATCCTCGTTCCACTCCACCAGCGGAAAATCAACCACCCAGCACAGAGCCAGCGTGTTGGGGTCGGCCAGGCCCAGCTCTGCGCCCAAATGGGTGCGCAGCATACTCAGGGCATCTGCCACCACCGAAGCTTTATCCGCCACGGCCAAGATGAGATCGCCCTGGTTGGCGCCAGTCAGGCGGATAATCGCCTCTTTTTCATCCTCTGTCAGGAATTTTGTAATAGAAGAACGCAGGCCATCAGCTTCGACCTTGAGCCAAACCAGCCCTTTGGCCCCGCGCGATTTCACCATCTCGGTCAAACCATCAATCTTTTTGCGCGAGAATGATGCCGCGCCCGGCACGCACAACGCCTTGATTTGTCCGCCCGCTTTGGCGGTGCCGGCAAAGACACCAAACTTGCTTTCTCGCACGGTGTCGGTGAGATTAATCAATTCCATGCCAAACCGCAGATCGGGGCGGTCGATGCCATAGCGCTCCATCGCTTCGTGATAACTCAGCACCGGGAATGGTTGCTGTTGTATTTTCATATCGCTATGCTGCTCGATGAGCTGCGTAAGCATGGTTTCGATGAGTTCCTGCACATCCTGACTCTCGACAAAGGACATTTCAAGATCAAGTTGCGTGAATTCCAATTGCCGGTCTGCACGCAGGTCTTCATCCCTGAAGCAGCGGGCGATTTGATAGTAGCGCTCAAAACCTGCAACCATGAGCAATTGCTTCATCTGCTGGGGAGATTGCGGCAGGGCAAAAAATTTGCCGGCATGAAGACGGCTGGGCACAACAAAATCGCGGGCGCCTTCCGGTGTGCTTTTGAGCAGGATGGGCGTTTCGATGTCGATGAAACCGTTGGCATCCATGTAGTTGCGAATAAAGGTAGTGATTTTGTGCCGCAGTATCAAGTTTTTTTGCATGCGCTCGCGGCGTAAATCAAGGTAGCGATATTTCAGCCTGACCTCATCACGAACATCGGTCGATTCGTTGATGGCAAAGGGCGGTGTGCGAGCGGCATTCAGAATTTTGAGGTCACTGATGGCCACTTCGATTTCGCCGGTGGCCAAATCAGGATTGATGAGGCCTTCGGGACGGGCCAGAACGTCACCGGTGGCCTGAATCACGTACTCGCTGCGTACCTCTTCGGCGATTTTGTGGGCCGCTGCCGAGATTTCGGCGCTGAGGACAACTTGCACCAGGCCCGAGCGATCCCGTAAGTCGAAGAAGATGAGCCCGCCATGATCGCGGCGCCGATGTACCCAGCCAGCCAGGGTAATCGTTTGACCAACATTTTCTTTGCGGAGTTCTCCGCAGTTCATTGATTTGAGCATAATAATTCCTCCGAAAAATAAAAACCGCAGGCAGAAACGGCATCCGCGCGGCAACATGACGCATTATAAGTCGAAACTGTTGTGCTGGCAAGCTACCCTATAAATAGCGCGGGCGTGGTCTGCAAAACGCTGCCAAATCGGGCCTGCAGAGTAACGACTAACGTACCCGACTTCAATCACCACCAAGGCGCAAAGACACTAAGAACACCAAGCATTTCAAAGCTTTTTCTTTTCTTCGTGCCTTTGTGCCTTTGTGGCTTCGTGTCTTCGTGTCTTCGTGGTTTCTAGCCGGGCTACCTTAGTCGTAACCCTGCGGACCTCTTCATACGGCGGTGCTGGTGTCGCTGTTGGCCCGGGCCTGTGTGATGGCCACAATCTTCTCTTGCAGGGCCATGATCTCTTGCTCGAGATGAGCCCGGTTCGGGCCCGTTTGCTTGTTGAGACGATGCCGCCGCAGCGCCAGCTCGGCAACGTATTGATACAATCGGTTCTCCCGCCGCTCCCCGCTATCCAGCCACGGAAAATCGGGGATGAACCGCTCCCGCGGGGGCCAGATTGCGGTCAATCGTTTGCGATCCACCGCATTGAGCACCGCCCCCTCGGTACTGGCGAGATAAGCCTGAATGATGCGTCGTTCTCGCTGCAAGGCCACCAGAATCAGCGTGAAGAAGGCTAAGGTTCCACCCCAATTTGCTGCCAGGCTCAGCACCAACAGCAGAGGCTCAGATCCAGCCTGCGTTACAGAAAAATTGTGTATCCCATGAAAAAACATAGCCAGCCCCAAACCGAAGATGAGCACCAGGCCACGCCCCAGCTTGGCACCGAATCCCATGCTGAGGGCCACGGCGGCCCCAAAAGTCGCTGTGTACAGCAAATGATTCAGGCCGAACACAAAGGCCCGCAAAAAGATGGTTAAAGCCAGCGCACCAGCACTTTCGGATGACATAAAGTAGAGGAAGTTTTCAGTCATGGCAAATCCAGCTCCCACCAGAGCTCCGTAAATGACACCATCCAGCACACCATCAATCTCGTGTCGGGAGAAACGGAGCAGGCCCAAGAGTGCCAAGCCCTTAAACGATTCTTCGACAAATGGGGGAATGACCGCAGCCTGCACCAGCGAGTGAGCCGCTTCACCTCCGCCCAGCGGGGCTCCCATGAGCAGCTCGGTCACCAGCGAAAGGAGGATAGCTGGCACTGCGCCCCACATGAACGCGGCAATAATCAGGGCAGTGGGTTCACGCTCGTAACGATCCAGCCACCACAGCAGCCAGATAAGAAAGAGGGTGGGCAGTAGTGCAGCTAGTAACGAAAAGAGGCACATGAGAGTCAGCGGCTAAACTTTTTATAGATTTTGGCCCAGGTGGAGTAAAGTCGCACAAAGCTGTGGCTGCGCCGACCTTGAATTTGCGCCCGGGCCAGACTGCGCCGAAAGCTGTCGGCATCGTGGAAGGGAGACATGAGTAGGGTGGCTGTACCAATTTCGGTGGGGGAGTGGGCGTCGCTGCCAGCCGTTTGCAACTTGTCATAACGTTTTGCGAAATCCAAAGCCTGTGCATTGTCCGATTGCCGCAAGCAGCGGGCATTGAGCACTTCCAGCGCATCTACCTGTTGGATGATGCGTGAAAGCACACCCGGGCCCACTGCAGAGCCCATGCGCAGCGTGTCGAGAGGGTGGGGGACGCCGATGACTGCGCCCTGGGCCCGTAAACGCTGCAAGGTTTCATCCATGGAAAGTCCGCGGGGGATGGGGGAGGTCATAAACCAACCCAGCAGCTCCCCTTCGGCTGTTTTAATTTCTTCGCCGGGGATAACCAGGTCGGGAGCCAGGGCTTGTACTGCGGCAATGCCCGCCATGGTGTTATGATCGGTAATGGCCAGCTTGTCGATGCCGCGTTGGCGACAGGCTCGCACAATGGCTTCGGGCGAGGCCAATGAATCATAAGAGGCGCGGGTATGGCAGTGCAATTCCACCCGCCACTGTTTTTTAGTCTCCATGCCCGAAGTATAGTCGATTGCCAGGTATGCGGCAAAAAAGTCTGGAGGAACAAGTTTCGTGGGCTTCTGCAATTCGTGTTAAAATGAATTCCTAGCCTATTTCATTCGTAACGGCTAACGTACCCGACTTCAATCACCACAAAGGCACAAAGACACTAAGAACACCAAGCATTTCAAAATTTTTTCTTTCTTTGTGCCTTTGTGGCTTCGTGTCTTCGTGGTTTCTAGCCGGACTACCTTAGTCGTAACATTTATAGCCTATTCATTCTCTCTCATCCTGGAGTTATTCTTTATGCGATCCCAAGAAAAATTTCCTACGTTGGCATGGTGGACGCTAGTACTCAATGTTTTTGTATCGCTGTGGGGCGCAGTGGTTCGGGCCTCGGGCTCGGGCGCTGGCTGCGGTGCACATTGGCCGACCTGCGATGGTGAAATCGTGCCAGGCCTGCAAAGCGCGGCCCAATGGATCGAGTACACCCATCGCCTGAGCAGTGGGTTGGCCTTGCTGGCGGTGTTGTGGATGCTGGTTTGGGCTTATCGGGCCTATGCGCCCGGACATCCGGTGCGCAAAGGTGTCACCCTGGCCATGGCCTTTATGATTTCGGAATCCTTGGTGGGGGCTATGCTGGTACTTTTTGGCTGGGTCGAGGCAGATGATTCGTTACCCCGTGTTTACATCATGGGGGTGCATCTAACCAACACATTGATGCTGCTGGGTTATATTTTTCTTACCGCTTATTGGGCCTCTGGGCGCAAGAATTTTGTTTATCGGGGACAAAAGCTGTTGGGATGGCTACATGGAACGGGCGGCTTGTTGGGGCTGGTGCTGGTGGTTACCGGCGCCATTATTGCCCTGGGCGATAGTTTGATTCACACCATCGGCCTCACGCCTGAGCAATCCCCGGTGGTGGCTGGCATTTTGACCATGCGCCTGACCCATCCCTACACCTCCATCGCTGTGGGTGTGCTGTGGATGTTTATTGCCCGCTACTCCGTTTTGGCCCGCCCCGATAACGAACAGGTGCGCAAGGCGGCCTGGGCACTGACCTGGCTCATCGTGGCCACCTGGGCCGCGGGGTATGTCAACAACTGGTTGCACGCGCCCACGTGGCTGCAAGTGGTGCATCTACTTTTGGCCGATTTGTTCTGGCTGGGTATTGTGTGGCTCAGCGCAGAGACACTTTCGGAGGATGAGCCGTTGGCCCCGCAGGTCGCACTGGCCGATGTTTTTCAGCAGTGATGGCGGGGAGGGCGGGGGACTCGCAGCATCCCTGCCCTCCCATTGCTTGTGTCTTAGTGGTTTCTAGCCGGGCTATCTTAGTCGTAACATTTATTCCAAAAACGCGCGACGGGCTTCTTCGGCAATAATCTGAATGCCCGCTCGCACCGCATCTGCTGCGGGCGCGTAGCTCACACGGATGCACTCGAATTGGTGCTGCCACGGCTCTTGTAGACCGGGGAAGAAGTAGTGACCGGGCACGATGATGACACCGCGGGCCTTGAGACGCTGATACAACGCTGCGCTGCCAATGGGTAGGCCTGGAAACCACAGCCACAGGAAGAATGCGCCTTCCGGTTTATGAATGCGATACGGCACATCTCCCATGGTTTGAGCAAACCAGGTGAGTGCTTGCTGCGCCTTGGCCTCGTAAAATGGGCGAATCACCTGCTGCCCCAGTTGCAAAATCTCGCCGGAGCGGGCCATATCCACCGCAATGCCCGCCCCCATGTTTCCTGGAGCCAGACTGGCCACTGCGTTCATACTGGCAATGGCGCTGGCGACTTCGGCATTAGCAATCACAATGCCGGTACGCGTGCCTGGTAAACCCAGCTTTGAAAGGCTTAGCAGCAGGATGATGTTGTCATCCCACACAGGCTTCGCCTCGGTAAAGATGATGCTGGGGAAGGGCGTGCCATAAGCGCCATCGATGATAAAGGGTATGTTCCGGGCCCGGGCCAGTTGTGCCAGTTGGCTGATTTCGTCATCGGTGAGAACATTGCCGGTGGGATTGGTGGGGCGGGATACACAAATTGCACCAATATCATCGCCGATGTGGAGTTGACTAAAATCGACATGATATTTGTAAAGCACGTCGTCAAGGTATTCGATGCTGGGGCGGGCCGATACAAAGAGGTTTTGGGCGATGCCGGTGTCGGCATAACCGATGTACTCGGGCGTCAGGGGCAGCAGGATGCGCTTGAACGCGCCATCGGCTGTTTCGCCGCCGAACATGTTGAAAAGATAAAAGAAAGCGGTCTGGCTGCCATTGGTCAGGGCGATGTTTTCCGGGCCCAGAGCCCAGCCATATTGCGCACGCAGCAAATCAGCCAATGCCTGCCGAAAATCCAAATTCCCCTGAGGCGGGCCATAATCGCTGATAATGCGATCGAAGCGCTCTTCATTGCGCAAAATTTCGTAGGTGTGTTGCCGCAATGTTTGCTGCATTTGCGGAATTTTGGCCGGATTACCACCGCCCAGCATGATCATAGGCTTGTCGCTGCTCAGTGCTTCGCCCAAATCATCCATCAATTGCAAAATGCCCGATTTGGCGGTGAATTTTTGACCAAGTTTTGATAATTGCATAAATCCTCCTGATTAGATGTCCTGCCTGTATCGTTACGTTGCGACTGTGACTTGCTATTTTACCCTCTTTGCGTGAATTTGCAGAATTAGCCGCGTATCGATAATAATGTGAACCATGCGGCGACATCTCCCCAAGATAACTCTGCTTTTTATTGTGCTGCTGGCTGCAGGCCTGCGGCTCTACATGCTTGATGGGCAAAGTTTTTGGGCGGATGAGGGGAATTCGGTGGTGTTGGCGCAAAAAAGTGTCAGCGACATCATTACAGCCGCTGCCGCCGACATTCATCCTCCAGCTTATTATCTTTTACTCAAACAGTGGGCCCGGGTCTTCGGCCTGAGCGAAACAGGGGCTCGCAGCTTATCAGTCCTTTTCGGCATTCTCACCGTGTGGGGGCTTTATTTGCTGGGCACTGCGCTCAAAGGGCAGCGCGTAGGCTTGCTGGCCGCGTTGCTGGCCGCCATCAATCCCTTCTTCATCCACTACAGCCAAGAGGCCCGCATGTATCAACTGCTGGCCCTGACCGCGGTATTAAGTGCTTATGCGCTGGTTTTGTGGTGGCAGCGCGCCCTACAAGCGCAACGTTCTGCACGAGTGGCTGTTTCAGGCCTCTATCTGGTCATGGCGCTACTGGGGCTCTACACGCACTACGCGTTTCCCATCCATCTTATCGCCCTGAATGTCGCCTGGATGATTTGGCTGTGGGGGCAACGAGACAAAGGCCCGAAAAAACTGCTACGCGACTATCTGGCGCCGTGGGCTTTGCTGCAAGCGCTGGTGATGATACTTTTTTTGCCCTGGCTCCCCACCGCACTGCACCAAATACGCACCTGGCCACGCCCGCCAACACAGCTCAACGCGCTCATGGCGCTGGCCCACACCCTACAGCTTTTTCTCTGCGGGCCCACGCCTCGTGGTTTCAACGTGGTCGTGCTAACAATCATCGGACTGTTAAGCCTGGGCCTGGCAGGGTGGGGGATTTGGCGACAGATGCACACCCGCGCCTTATCGCTGGCCCGCGCGTTGTTGCCACTGCTGTGGCTGCTGGCGCCGCTGTTGGCCATGTTGGTCGCGGGCGCATTCACACCGACCTTTTTCAAATTCTTGCTGCTGGCACTGCCCGCCTGGTTGCTGTTGCTGGCCCTGGGCATCGATGCCGTGGGCATTCCCGGCATTCGGCGTCCCAAGCGAGGGGATTTCGATATCGCAACTGTCCGGGCCTACCTACTTACGCCCATCCTGCTGTTGATGATTGCGTTACCCGCGAGCGCATCCCTCAATCGCTACTATCACGATCCTGATGCGGCCCGAGATGACTATCGGGGACTGGCAGCCTGGCTCAAAGCCACGGCCCGCGCTGGCGATGCCATCATCCTCGATGCGCCTGGTCAGAACGACGCGTTCAGTCAATACGATCATGGCCCGGCGCCCGTTTATCTCCTGCCAGACGCGCGCCCGCCCGAGCCTACGCGCACGCGACGGCAACTGGACGCGATTTTGCAGAACAGCCAGCGCATTTTTGCCATCTACTGGGCCACCGAGCAAGCTGATCCCGATAATATCATCGAAAATTACCTGATTGCCCACGCGTTCAAGGCCTGGGATGCGTGGGTGGGACATCTGCGCTTTGTGGCTTACAGCGCTGCCCCGCCCCCCGAGTTGCTACCCCGCCCGGAGCCTACACATTTTGGCGACACTGTGGTACTGCAAGCCACAGGTCTCAGCACCGAGCCGCTCCAGCCTGGCGATATTGCCCGGGTACAACTTTCGTGGATGGCCACTGCGCCGCTGGATGTTCGCTACAAAGTGACGCTGCAATTGCTAGACTTGGCGAATCAGGTGGTAGCACAGGTAGATAGCGAGCCAGCCGGTGGCACGCAACCCACCACCGGCTGGATTCCTGGCAATGCAGTGCTGGATGGCTATGGTCTCGCCATTCCCTTGGCCACGCCTCCGGGCGATTACCCGCTCATTGTGGCCCTTTACGATGCCGAAACTGGACAGCGTCCGACCGTCAGCGGGCCCGGCTCGCAGGGAGATTATCTGGTACTGGGTAAAGTTCAAGTCATAGCACCGCAACAAGTGCCCCCTCGTTCCATTTTGCCCATCCGCTACGATGCTGAGGTGCGTCGCAACGAGGTGCTTTTCCTGGGCCATAACCGTTTCAAGCAAGGGTACAGCCATGCCCCCGAAACACCGCTGCAACCGGGCGACATCCTGCATTTGACCACATTCTGGCAGGCCGAAAGGACACCTGCTGAGGATTATTTGTTCGAGATACGGTTGGGCGATGCCCCGCTGGGACGCTATGCGCTGGCCGGGCCCGGCTATTTGCCCACCCAGTGGCTGCCCGGGTTGCCATGGCGCGGGGAACATGCCATTTTGCTGCCAGCAGATTTAGCTACTGGACATAAACAGCAGCTTAGCCTGCAAGTACTGACACCAGCAGGAGAAAGCGTGGGTAAACCTATTCTGCTCGGGCCCAAATTGCTCTATTAGCCCATAGAGTGGCGTGGGGTGGGGGAGGGGGAAATCGTTTGACATAAACCTGCGCTTTCTGACCGACCACAACAAAGCTAGGCCAGACCCAGTAGCTACTGTGGTAAGTCAAGAACATACTGGCCAGCCCAGAAGGGAGCAAGGGCTTGCGGATTGTTTTATGTCATGTCTGGTTGCGAGGGCGGTCAACACCCACGACCAGCATCTGCACATCACGCCGGGCCTGTTTTTCGGGCCAAAGAGGATTTTTACGGTAATTTCCCACAAAATCCCGCAATATCCCACAGATTGCAGCGATTATGTAAAACACACCCTTCTTTTAGGCCGCAAATAAACATAACAATCCTAGTGTTCACCAAAATATCAAAGTTTTAGTCGACATAAACCACAAAATCCCCACCTTTTACGCGATGCTGTGTTGGATATTGTGGGATACTGTGGGATAAAAAAGCATTTTAAGAAACACAAGCTGGGGCATGATGTCAAGCATTTCACTACAATGCACTACTGCTTTATGTGAAGTTCCCAAGCGCAGCTAAATGAGGTAGCGCTCAAATCTTCCCACTAACGATGCCGGTAAACGCCCGCTAAGGCGCACACCCGTTTCTTCGTGAGAACTGGATTCGACCAGGCCCAAGCTGTGAAACAAATCCACCAAATCTCCCTGGGCATAAGGCAAAAGTACCTGAACCGGGCGCATTCGCCGCACAATTTCAGCTTCGATGCGTGAAAGCAATGCCTCGAGCCCCAGAGCCTTTTTAGCGGAAACAAGCAAGGCATCTGGATAGTCCTCCGCCAAAACGGGCCAAAGGCGTTGTCCCGGGAGCAAATCCTGCTTGTTGAAGATGGTAATCACTGGAATATGGCCCGCGCCCAAATCATCCAGCACCTCTTCTACCACACTGGCCTGCTCCAGGGCATTGGCATGTGAGGCGTCAACCACGTGCAAAATGATGTCCGCCTCTAAAATTTCTTCCAGCGTAGCGCGAAACGCAGCCACCAGGTCAGTGGGCAACTTCTGAATAAAGCCCACCGTGTCTGTGAGCAGCACCTCGCGGCCCGAGGGCAACGCCATCTTGCGGGTGGTAGGATCCAGCGTGGCGAATAACTTATCCTCGGCCAGCACCCGGGCGGGCGTCAGCGCATTGAGCAAGGTCGATTTCCCGGCGTTGGTGTATCCCACCAGCGCCACCAGGGGCCGGTGAGACTCACGGCGTCGGGCCCGATAGCGCTCGCGATGCGCCTGCACCTCAGCCAGTGCTCGTTTGAGCTGCGAAATTTTACGCCCGATTTCCCGACGATCAATCTCTAGCTGGGTCTCACCCGGGCCGCGCACCCCCACCCCACCCGCGGCTCCACCCGCGCGCCCGCCCGCCTGACGCGCCAGGTGCGTCCACGCCCGCGTGAGACGAGGCAATCGATACACATATTGCGCCAGCTCCACCTGCAAGGCCCCCTCACGGGTGTGTGCGTGCTGTGCAAAAATATCCAAAATCAGTGCTGTGCGATCCAGCACCTTGACCCCATCCGCATCGATAGCCCGCTCGATGTCGCGTTGCTGCCGTGGACTCAACTCATCATCAAAAATGACGACCTGAATGTCAGCTTCGCGGACAAATTGCACCAATTCCTCCAGCTTTCCCCTGCCAATCAGCGTGGCAGGATTGGGTGCGTTCAGCATCTGTGTTAAGCGTCCCACCACACGCACCCCCGCTGTCTCAGCCAGACGCGCCAGCTCGTCCAGGCTGTCGCTCAGTGAAAAAAGTGCTGGTTCCCCCTTGATGCCAACGCCCACCAGCAAACCACGCTCAATGATAGGCTGAATTTCGATAAAAGTTTGCTTCATGTATTTTATGTCTACTTTGTCGAATCATTCCCCTGCCAACGACGTGGCAATCGATAGGAAATGATTGTTTTCGAGATACGATTCCAGCAGCGTGCCCACAGCTTGCAAGGGGGCTTCTTGCAAAGTATCACACGCATCTGCTGCGCTGGATTGCGTTAGTTTGACCGCGGGAATGCCTGCCTGCACAAAAACGGTCATGGCATCGTTCTCCGACTGCCCCAGTTCATCCACAAACCAGTCTTCAGAATGCAGACGCCTGGCATCAGACCAAAGATGCCGCTGCAAAAGTTTGTTAGCGTCCGCTACTTGGCGAATGGGCTCCCCTCCCCCAAGCTGGTTGAGATAGATGACGGCGGCGGGATGCCGCACGGCGATGAAATTTGGTGCGCCGGAGGTTTCGGGCCAGTTCGGAGCGGTCTCACCATCCAAAAAGAGTAACCAGACACGATGATCTAGCTTTTTTATGTCGAGAGATCGAGCCAACTCCAGCAGCAAGGCGGTCTCCCCTGCCCCACCGCCGCGAGAGGAATCGTAATGGGTGGCAATCACCAGCAGTGGGCCCGAATTGCCCGCCATGGCCACAATGTTGCGTAATTGCAGATTATCCACCGCATAATCCTGCACCGCAATCTTCCAGCCGGCCTGGGTGAGCACTTCGGCAATGGTGTCGCCCAGGGCCCAGTCGGCAGCGGACCCCGCGGGCCGCGGCCCTGCTTCGCATTGGGCGCGGGCCAGAAGCAGGGCTCGCTCGCCATCGAAACCGACCTGACTGGCACTTTGACCGGGTAACAGGCCCCAACCCAACCAGGCCAGATAACCCAATGCCACCACCAGCACAGCCAGCGTGGCGATTTGGGAAAATCCTTGTCGCTGCATCGTTACTTTCGATCCTTACCGCGCAATTTCAAGCGAATGGGTGTCCCCTCGTAGGGATAGCGCTCACGAATTTTGTTTTCGAGATAACGCATGTAGGTAAAATGCACCGCCCGCGGGTCATTGACAAAAAAGACAAAGGTCGGCGGGTCTACCGCGGCCTGGGTGACGTAATAGAACCGGGCCCGACGTCCCTTGAACGTTTTGGGGGGCGATACCGCAATGGCATCCTGCAACAGCCGATTCAGCTCACCGGTAGAAAGCCGCTGTTCCCGTTCTTCCTTCACACGTAGCGATGTCGGCAGCACTTGCGTGACCCGCTGCTTGGTTAGCGCCGAGATGTACAAAACAGGCACATAATCGAGAAATTTCAACTCTTGGCGCAAAGACTTGTTGTATTCCGCCATGGTGTGGGTATCTTTGGCAATGGCATCCCATTTGTTCACCACGATGATGAGACTGCGGCCCTCTTCCAGGATGTAGCCGCCAATGTGCGCATCCTGCGCCGTAACGCCCTCGGTGGCATCCAGCAGCAAAAGCACCACATCAGAGCGCTCGATAGCCCGCAACGAGCGCATGACGCTGTACCGTTCGATGCCGCGCTCGATGCGCCCGCGTCGGCGAATGCCCGCGGAATCCACCAGCACCACCTTGCGCCCATCCCAGGTAAGGTGCGTGTCCACAGCATCGCGGGTTGTACCGGCAATGGCGCTGACAATGGCCCGATCTTGCCCCAAGAGTGCGTTCAGCAAGGAGGATTTTCCCACATTGGGACGCCCGACAATGGCGATGTGCAATGTTTCATCATCAGGCTCTTCATCATGGTCATGCTGCGGCAAATGCTGTACCACTACATCCAGCAAATCGCCCGTGCCCGTGCCATGATACGCAGAAATCGGGTGCGGTTCCCCCAAGCCCAATGCGTAAAACTCCAACGCATCCAGCCGCCGCGCCGCATTATCGGCCTTGTTGGCCACCAAAATCACCGGTTTATCGGCATTGCGCAGCAACGAGGCAACATCTTCATCCGCGGCCGAAAGCCCATCCTTGGCATCAACCAGGAACAGAATCACGTCAGCTTCTTCGATGGCCAGCTCTGCCTGCGTGCGAATTTCGGTAACAAAACCTTTGGAGGCAGAAGCCAGCGGGTCGTCAGGCGTTTTCGAACGCCCATCCCGTTCACGCATGGGCTCGATGCCACCGGTATCGACCACCACAAAGGGGACGCCTGTCCATTCGGCATCGCCGTAAAGACGGTCGCGGGTTGTGCCGGGCAGGTCTTCGACAATGGCTTGCCGTTCACCCACCAGGCGATTGTAAAGCGTTGATTTTCCTACATTGGGGCGGCCCACCAGGGCCACAATGGGTTTGGGATGCTGTTTGCTCATAACTTATCAAAGGCTCGCTACGGAGTCGGTGTTGGTGTGGGAGTGGGGGTTGGTGTGCGGGTTGCTGAGAATTTCAGTACCGGCTCAGGGGATAAAACAACGGGCGTAGGCTTGGTGATGATAGTGACTTGCACGGCCTCGGGCAAAATGGTTTGCACACTGACCCCCTCGGGCAAAACCAGAATCGGGGTGATGGTATGGGCGCCCACATCCAGGCCCGAAACATCCAGCACCGCCCGCACGTTAACATCGGCAGTCAGGGCTTGCAGCTTGGGAAGCGGCCCTTGCAGGATGACATCGATGGTTTCGGGCGAGACATTTTCGATGCTTAGTCCCGGAGTCAGGCCTTGAATCACCGGGCGCAATGTTACGGTCAGGCTGCCCTCGATGGGCTCGATGCGTACATGCACCACCACCGCCTGCTTGCCCACTGCTGCCACCGATTCAGGCAGCACAATGGGGACGCGCTCCTCGATATCGGCCACGGCGCCCTGAATCTGCACTGGCACAGTCTCGACAAAGGGAGGCATGCCATCCAGCGTAGCAGGATCACCCAGCAGCGTGACCGTGGTGGGTGTAACAGTAATGCCTGTGATGCGATAGTTGGCCGCTGGCTGCCCCTGGATTTTGGGCAACACGGTCTTTTCGGCAAAGCCTTGTTGCTGTTTGATGGGCGTTAGCGCAGAAACAGTGGGTGGATCTGCCTCCAGGCCCGAAACCACCATACCATACGCATCCCGCAAACTCACATAATCGGTGATGCTGATATCCTGACGGGCATCGGTAAGGCGGATGGCAATTTCGGCCCGTTCGACGCGCTCAACAATGGGCTCGGGCCCACGAATGGTGACCGTAGCGGGTGTGATGACAGTAGAGCTGGCCAGCATGAATCCAAAGGGCAGGCTGCCCACATAATTGGCTCTGACTGGTACTTCTTTCTCAACCTTGCGCACCAAATCCACCACCACCGCTTCGGGATAAACATCCAGCACCTTAACGCCCGCCACATTCGATTGCACGCCAATGCGAACCTCCTGCGAACCAGGTGTAACATCTTTGAGATTGATGGAGGCAGTGAAATCGGAGGGGGCCAGGGTGTTGATGATGCCCTGGGGCCCGCGTACCCGAATATCAATAGCTGAGGGCAAGGCTGGCTGCTGCTCGGCATAAGCCAGATGCTCAGGCAGATTTTGCACCCGCACCGAAACACCAGATAACAGCACCGTGACCATGGGATTCTGTTGCTGCATGGCCGCACTCCAGACCACCAGCGCCAGCACAAAGGCCAGGGCCAGCGTACCCAGACGGCTCAGCCATTTCGAGTAGGCAGATGCGGTAGAATCTTGCTGCATCATATTGTTTCTATCCCCTCGAAAAGATCACGTCGGGCCTCGTAAAAGCGTTCAAGAATTCGGCGTAGTCGTTTTTCATCCAGAGGACGGGCCAACCCTCCATGCCAGGCTGCGGAGATGCTGCCCGTTTCTTCACTAACCACCAACGCCAGCGCATCAGTATCTTCGGTAATGCCCAGTGCGGCCCGATGCCGTGTGCCAAGCGTTGCATCCGGCAAGATGCGTTGGGTTAAGGGCAACACGCTGGCCGCAGCCACCACCCGATCCTTGCGGATGAGTACCGCCCCATCGTGCAGCGGCGTGCCCGGATAAAAAATAGTAATCAGCAATTCCCGGTTGATGGCAGCATCGATGATGACACTCTTCTCAACATACATCTCCAGCCCTACGCGGTCTTCAAACACAATGATGGCGCCGATTTTTTGCGTAGCCATACGCTGACACGCAGCAATCACCTCGCTGACAATTACCGAATAGCCGGTGTTGCGCCGCTGACGACCAAACAGAACATCGGTGCGCCCCACACGTTCCAGAGCCCGCCGCAATTCTGGCTGAAAGATGACCGGCAGCGCAATCAAAATGGCCAGCGACGAGGTGCGCACCAGCCAGCTAAAAGCAATCAGCCCCGAAAAGCTACTGAGCAAGGCAATAATCAAAAAGATGATAAGCAGCCCGCGCAAAAGCTGCACTGCCTGCGTGCCCGCAAACAAGCGCAATAACGTGTAAAGAACGAGCGTCACCAGCAAAATATCCAGTGCGCTCTGCCAGGTAAAAAGCTGGCTGGCAAGACCGAGAAAGTTATCCATCGTTGCTATTGTACCCTGCTTTGTCCGGGGATGAAAAAACGTCCATGGCTCTGAGTTGGCTGGCAATACCGGGCAGCGCTGCTCGCCCGGGCGAAGCAAATGAGCCCTCCTTGATAGCAGTCACCCATTCGTAATCGACCAAAAAGGGACGAATGCTGATATTCTTCATCGAAAGGGCTTTCAGTAATTGAAACACCTGAGAATGCGACCAGGTGCGCCCTGGCAAAAAACGGGATTGCAAGCCGATGCGATTAGTGATGAACAACAATCCGCCCGGGCGCAGAACTCGCACCAGCTCTGCCAAGGCTGCTTCTGGGTTCGGAAAGAACTCCAGGGCTTCCAGGCAGGTCACCACATCAAAAAAGGCATCCTCAAAGGGCAACTGCTGTGCGCTGTGCTGAACAAAATGCAGATGTGCGCCGGGCTGCAATCGGGCCCGGGCCTGCTGCAACATTTTCAGCGACGCATCCAGCAATACCCAGCGGGCCTCGGACAACAAACCGCCAAGCTGCACCGCCAGCGGCAATCGCCCGCTACCCGTGGCAACATCCAAAATGAGCGGCGGCTCCCGCTTGGCCTCAACCTGCAAAACAAAGGGCTGAGCCAAATAAACCACCTCATCCTCGATGTCCCAATTCTTGATGGCGTCGTAACGCTTGGCATACAAATCATACAGCCAAATGACCACCCGCTCCCCCAAATACGCGCCCTCAGTCAAAAAAAAGAGCCAATAGAGGAACAATGCGCCAAGAAAAATCAGGGAAAGAGCAATGAACAAATTCAAGAGCAGCCTTGAGAAAGCCCCAACCCAATCAGGGTGAGACAGAGACGCAGAGGTCACAGAAGAAAAAGCAGCCGTATTGTACACAATAAAAGAGCCATGCTGCAACCTTTTCTGGCACTGCAAAGGCGTTTTCTGCGCACGCGGGCGCATGATGCGTGCGGGAACGCCCAACCGCTGGATAACGGGAACCAATGCCCCCCTTGTACTTCCACATCTGCCCCAAAATAACGTATACTTGAGCCATAAAATTCAGACAATTATCACCAGTGTCGTTATTATCGATGAGGATAAACCGAATGCGAGCAGTAGACATTATCATCAAAAAACGAGATGGCCTCGAACTTTCCAGCGAGGAAATTGATTTCTTCATTCAGGGCTACACCCAAGGCGATATTCCCGACTACCAGGCCTCGGCGTGGGCCATGGCTGTAATGCTGCAAGGCATGAGCGATCGCGAGGTGACCGATTTAACGCTAAGCATGGCCCGCTCTGGCGACATGCTGGATATGAGCGATGTGGAAAAACCGGTGGCCGACAAGCACTCAACTGGTGGCGTGGGCGATAAAGTTACCCTGGCGCTGGCCCCCCTGGTGGCAGCAGCCGGGCAGCCCATTGGCAAAATGTCGGGCCGGGGACTGGGATTTTCCGGTGGCACGCTAGACAAGCTGGAATCGATTCCCGGTTGGAGTCCTGATGTCAGCGAAGCCGACTTCAAAAAGCAATTAGCCGAAATCGGCATTGTTGTTGCCGGACAAACCGCCGACCTGGCTCCTGCCGATAAAAAACTTTATGCGTTGCGAGATGTAACAGGCACCGTACCCAGCATGGCCCTCATTGCCGCGTCCATCATGTCCAAAAAACTGGCTGCTGGTGCCGATGTCATCCTGCTGGATGTGAAGCAAGGCAACGGCGCATTCATGCAAACCCTGGATGAAGCCATCGAGCTGGCACGGCTGATGGTGGCAATTGGCAACTTGGCCGGGCGCCAGGTAGCGGCCCGCGTCACCGACATGAGTCAGCCTCTGGGCCTGGCCGTGGGCAACAGTCTCGAAGTCAAAGAGGCCATTGCCACGCTCAAAGGACAGGGGCCCCCTGATTTCACCGAGCTCATCCTGGCCGAATCTGCGCATCTGCTGCACATGTGTGGTCGTGTAGCCACCGTGCCCGAGGGACGTGCGCAAGTGCAGGCAGCCCTGGAAAGTGGCGCGGCGCTGGAAAAATTCCGGGCCTTCGTCACTGCACAAGGGGGGGATGGCCGCGTGGTCGATACCCCTGACACCATTCTGCCCCAGGCTCCCGTCATCCTGCCCCTGACATCTCCGCAAGCTGGCTACCTGCAGCAAGTACGCGCCCGCACCTTTGGCGAAGTTGCGGTCAAATTGGGCGGCGGTCGGGCCAAAAAGAGCGACACCATCGATCCCAGCGTGGGCATGATTTTACACGCTAAGGTGGGCGATGTCGTGCAAGTGGGCGACCTCCTGTGCGAGATTCACGCCCGCACCCAGGCCCAAGCTGAAGCCGCAGCCCAAGAACTTCTAACTGCCTACGCCTGGCATTCTGCCCCCGTCCCCGCTCCCGAACTCATCAAAACCACCATCACCTAACACCACCCATCATGCCCCACTCACCAGGAGATTTGAAATGACCCATTCTATCTTTCCGGTAATCCTTGCAGCAGCACGCACCCCAGGCGGACGCATGGGCGGCGCACTGAGTGGCACGCCCGCAGTCCAACTGGGCGCACACATCATTCGGGCCGTTGTTCAGCGCGCTGGCATCGAACCCAGCCACATCGAAGAAGTATACATGGGTCAGGTGATTCCCGCAGGCGCGGGCCAGGCCCCCGCGCGTCAGGCGGCCATCCACGCAGGCCTGCCCGCGAGCGTAGGCGCTGTGACCATGAACAAAGTCTGCGGCTCGGGGCTGCGCGCAGTCATGTTTGCCGCCAGCAACATCAAGGCTGGGGATGGCGAACTGTACGTGGCCGGCGGCATGGAGAACATGAGCCTCGGGCCCTTCATGCTGCCCAAAGCCCGCTTTGGCTACCGTCTGGGCAATGGCGAAATTCTCGACGCCACAGTCAACGATGGCCTCATCGATCCCTTCCACAACATCCACATGGGCAACGAGGCAGAATGGATTGCCCGCACCTTTAACATCAGCCGAGAGATGCAAGACGCATTTGCTTATCAAAGCCACATGCGAGCTGCCGAAGCCACGGCTGCTGGCCGCTTCCAGGACGAAATTGTGCCCATCACGGTGCGTCAAAAACGAAAGGAGATTTTGATAACGCAAGATGAACCCATCCGCCCGGATACCACCCTGGAAGCTCTGGCCCGCTTACGTCCCGCCTTCGAGACGGGAGGCACAGTAACCGCAGGCAATGCCCCACCCATCAGCGATGGCGCCTCGGCAGTGGTGGTGGCCCACCCCGATTACGCTGTCCAAAACAATCTCAAACCTCTGGCCCGTATCATCGGCTACACCTACGCCGCGGTCGAGCCCATGGAAGTCTTCACCGCGCCCCCCTTTGCCATTCGTCGCCTGCTGGGCAAAATCGGCTGGAGCCTGGAAGATGTTGACCTTTTTGAACTCAACGAAGCCTTTGCCGCCCAATCCCTGCAAAATATCATCGAGCTGGGATTAGATCAGGCCAAGGTCAATGTGAATGGTGGCGCCATTGCCCTGGGACATCCCCTGGGAGCCAGCGGTGCCCGCGTTCTCACCACACTCATCTATGCCTTGCGTCAACGCAATGCCCGCCGCGGTGTCACGGCCTTGTGCCTGGGTGGCGGCGAGGCGGTCGCCATGGCCATCGAACTCGCATAGAACAACCAACTTACCCATGCCCATCAACAAACTTCCCATCGCCATCATCCTGCCCCATGCCTCGCTGGCTGTGCCTTCCGAACTGGAGGAGCGATTGGCTCTGACCGAGGCCGATATTTTCAACGAAGCAGACGTTTATACCGATTTACTTTTCGATTTCCGCGATCGTGTTGCTCAGTGGCACTGCTTCCCCTACGCCCGCGGCATCATCGATGTCAACCGCCCCGAAGACCCGCGACTGCTCAAGCGCGCAGGCGATGGCGTGGTCAAGGAGCTCACCAGCTACGGGCGCGCGGTCTACAAACCTGGCATGCGACCCACCCCGGAAGAGGAAGCAGCCCTCATCGACCGTTACTGGCGGCCCTGGCACGCCATGCTGGAGGAAATCGCATCGGATCCCAACATCAAATTGGTGATTGATGGACACAGCATGGCGGCCCGCGGCCCGAACAAGTATGACCCGCACGAAAAACTGCGTCCGCGGGCCTGCGCCTCTAATCTGGGCGATGCCAGGGGTGCGCCCCGCCCTGGGCTGCCCGGAACCACCATGGCCGCAGAGACTCTGACCTTTTTGGCCCGGGCCATTGCCCGTAACTTCGAAACACTGCCAGCGCTGTGCCCCGAGGCCACGCCGGGCCCGGTGCAGCTCAACGCTCCCTACGCGGGCGGCTGGGATCTCAAGGCACACGGCATCAACAGTCAACAACCCTGGGCCATGATTGAAGTGAGCCGGGCGCTGTACATTGGGCCGCAACTGGCCAATAGCCCGGTGCAACCACCGCAGCCTCAACAAATCGGCGACCTGCAAGAAGCACTGTGGGAGGCGATTCTGGCCCTGTATCACCATCTGCAACAATGACACTTTCCCTGCTCATTGCAGGCATCATCTTCATCGCTTCCCTGCAACAATCGCTCTCCGGTTTTGGATTTGCCCTCATCTCCATGCCTATCCTGGTGCATGTGGCGAGCATTCAGGTAGCCGCACCGCTGGTGGCCATTTTGGCGCTGCTGCTCAACATCATCAATGGCTACCGCTGGCGCGATGCCTTTGATCTCAGCGAACTCAAGCGCGTGGGCGTTTGGATGCTATTGGGCGTTCCTGTGGGCATTTGGGGCATCCTTGCCCTGGACTCACACGTGGTCAACTGGGGATTGGGCATCCTGCTGGTGGCTTATGCACTCTTTGCTCTGCTGCGCCCCGATGTGCTGCCGATGGTGTCATCGCGTTGGGCCTATCCTGCCGGCTTTGTGGCCGGTGTTTTGGGGGGCGCTTACAACACCGCGGGCCCGCCGCTAATTTTGTATGGCAGCCTGCGATCCTGGGCCAACCAGAAATTCCGGGCGGTTTTGCAATCGCTGTTTGCCGTTTCGGCCAGCGTTGTGGTACTGGGACATCTTTTGGCGGGGCACTACACCAGGCCCGAGCTAACACGCATCACCTATGCCACGCCCGCCCTGCTCCTGGGTATTTTTCTGGGAGCCCGGCTGGAACGACATCTCAAACCTACCTGGCTCAAAAAATGGATGACGCTTATCACGTTATTCTTGGGCCTCTCCCTGCTGCTGCGCTAATCATGGCCTCACAACATGAAATCACCCAGACAGGCAAGTTGCTACAAGATGACGGCACGCTGACACAAAGGGGTTGGGCGCGACAGCCCCTGTTGGATTGCAACCTGGAAGCAGCACACTTTTATCCGACCCTGCTGCGCCCGTGGCAGCGAATGCGCCTCAAAAAGTGGGATTATTACGGCGTCACCACGCCCAACCTCTTCTTCTCCGCCACCATCGCCCACCTGGGCTACGCAGGCAGCATCTTCATCTATCTGGTGGACTTTCAGCGCAAAAGTTGGCACGAAGCCACCAAAACCATCCCTCTGGGACATGGCATTACCCTGCCCCGCAACAGCACCACCGGCGAAAGCACCTTTGCCGATAAAAGTACCAAGCTACGCTTTTGGGTTGAAGAGGACGCCCGTCATGTGCAAGTGAGCTGGCAGCATTTTGCGGATGCGTCTCTGCATGCAGAGATCACGCTGGCCCACACACCCGCGCACGAAAGCACCGTGACCATCACCCCCATGGCCAAAAAGCGATTTTATTACAATCGCAAAATCAATGCCATGCCTGCCACAGGCCACATCAGCATCGGCCAGCACACCATCAACCTTGACCCGCAAACAGCACTGGGCAATCTGGACTGGGGCCGTGGTGTATGGCCGTATGATTCCTTTTGGGTTTGGGCCAGCGCATCGGGCCGCCTGCCTGATGGCCGCCTGTTGGGGTTGAACATGGGACACGGCTTTGGTGATACCAGCGCAGCCACCGAAAACACCCTGCTACTGGCCGGGCGCATCCACAAACTGAACGAGATTGAAATCCGCTACAACCCGCGCCAATTTATGAGCCCCTGGTGGATGGTTTCGGCAGAAGGTCGAGTAAATTTGCACTTTCATCCCCTGCTGGAGCGCGTGGCCCGAACGCCATTGCTCATCATCGATTCAGAGGTGCATCAGCTTTTTGGGCGCTATTCGGGCCAGATTGTGGCTGATGATGGCGAAATCCTCATCATCGACGGCCTTTTGGGCTGGGCCGAAGAACATCGGGCGAGGTGGTGAGGGCTGCTCGGGCCAGATTGTTCAACTATCGCAATTGGGGCTATAATGAGGGTTGCCGAAAAGTCACTGCAAGAGAACAAAGATGAGGGATTGAGTGCTACTCTGCTGAATCCCTGATCTTTGTTCTTTAATCACAATTCACCAAGGAAGTCTCCATTGACTACAATCCCCACAAAATGGGAACTGCCTAGCCCAGTTCCCCGCGAGATACGCGCCCGGCTTGATTATCTGCACCCAGTTATCCTCCAAACCCTCTTTAATCGTGGCATCACCTCGCCTGAGGATGTTGCCGAATTCTTCGGTCAAACCATCCGTCCCGATGACCCCTTTCGCCTGATTGGCGTGCCCGAGGCTGTGACCCGGCTGCGAGATGCCATCAAACATGGCCGCAAAATTGCCATTTACGGCGATTTTGACGCGGATGGCGTAACCTCCACCGCCGTGCTGGTGCAAACCCTCCGCGCTTTGGGCGGCGATGTCATCCCCTACATTCCGCATCGGGTAGATGAGGGCTATGGCCTGAACACTGGCGCGCTGGAAGCCTTGAAAGCAGATGGTGTCAGCACCGTTGTTACTGTAGATTGCGGCATTCGTGCCGTGGAGGAAGTGGCCTTCGCCAAAAGCATCGGCCTGGAAATCATCATCACCGACCATCATTCCATCGGCCCGGATGTGCCGGCCGCGGATGTGCTGGTCAATCCCAAACTGCCTGAATCAACCTACCCCTTCCGTGATTTTGCGGGCGTGGGGGTAGCCTACAAGCTATCGCAAGCACTGCTGCGGGTAGAGCAACAAAGCCCCATTGCTCCGCAGCCAGTGACACTGCGCGAAGAAGCGTTGTTGGATTTGGTGGCCCTGGGAACCGTGGCCGACATCATGCCGCTAATGGGCGAAAATCGGGTGCTGGTACAGCGGGGCCTGCTAAAATTGCAGGCAGCTCAACGCCCGGGCATCCGCGCCCTGGCCCAACGCTCCGGCGTGAATCCCCGCGAAATCGATGCAACAGCCATTGGTTTTCGCCTGGCTCCACGGCTCAATGCAGCCGGGCGGCTAGAAAGCGCCAAATTGGCCTATGACTTGCTGGTGGCTCCCGATGATGCCACTGCCGAGGATGTTGCTTATCGTCTGGATCTCATCAATCGCCAGCGCCAGCAACTCACTGCCGAAGCAGTTGAATGGGCCGTGGGCGAATTGGGCAGCCGTCCCCCGGAAGATGTGCTGTTTGTGGCCAGCACAAAACTCAATCCCGGCATTGCCGGACTCATCGCCAGCCGACTCAAGGAATACTACTTCCGTCCTGCCATGGTGGCGCACCTGGATGGGGATGAAGCCCGCGGCTCCGCCCGTAGCATACCGCAGTTCCACATCACTGCTGCCCTGGATCGCTGCTCGCATCTGCTGATTCGTTATGGCGGGCACGCGGCCGCGGCAGGTTTTACCGTAAAAATCGACAAATTGCCGCAATTGCGCCGCTGCCTGAACGAGATTGCCGCCGAACAAATCAAG
The DNA here is from genome assembly GCA_964565065.1 of uncultured Caldilineales bacterium. GTDB lineage: Bacteria > Chloroflexota > Anaerolineae > J102 > J102 > M2005. The sequence continues at coordinate 40,456 of CAZMDD010000046.1, forward strand.
CCGGAAGATTTGGTCAAAACGCTGGCGATTGACGCCATTGCCCCCCTGCGGGAGCTGGATTATGCACTGCTGGCCAAGTTAAAAACCTTAGAACCCACTGGGGCAGCCAATCCTACCCCTGTACTGGCGATTCCCAATTTGCTAGTCAAGGGGCAGTATTTGGTGGGCGCCGAAGGCAAGCATCTCAAGCTGCGCCTGACCGATGGCTATGTTACGTTTGATGCCATTGCTTTCGGGCAAGGAGTACGCTCTGAGCCACTGCCCATGCGCATCGATGTTGCCGCTTATCTCAATGAAAATGTGTGGCGCGATCGCCGCTCGCTGCAATTGATGATTCAGGATATTCAACCTGCGGGCAAAGGTGTTCCCGCTGAGCTTCGGCCTTAGGCTGGCTGAAGCGCGCCCATGCAAAGGAAAAGCGAGAAGATGAAACGATTCCAACAACTTTCCGGGCCAATAAAGATTGGTCTGGCCGCGGCGGCTTTGGCCATTGCGCTGGTACTCATCGGTATCGCCAAAGGGACAGTGCCTGCCAATCCGCTGAGCGTACTGCTGGCACTGCTGATTGGCGGCGTGAGCTGGTTCAGTGTGGTTTGGGCCATTGCTACTGCTGCCCGCGATGTCGAAGAGGATTTGGCCAGCGTACCACCTGCCGAAAACGACTAACGTACCCGACTTCAATCACCACAAAGGCGCAAAGACACTAAGAACACCAAGCATTTCAAAGCTTTTTCTTTTCTTCGTGCCTTTGTGGCTTCGTGTCTTCGTGGTTTCTAGCCGGGCTACCTTAGTCGTAACGGGAGATGTCAATCGTTACTATCTTTTTTACGTTTTGAGTTGCGTTCTGGTTCCATGGCCGCGGTTATGCGGGCCCGGGCTTGGATGGCCAGTTGTTGCAGGATGGGGTCGGCGTGGGGACTCAGGGCCTGCAGCACAGTTTCGCCTGCGGGGGCGCACAGGCCCGCAAGGATGCCTCGTTGCACTGCCGGTTGTTCCGTTTTCAGGGCCGCGGCCAGTTGTGGCACATCGGCATCATGGCCCAAGGCGGCCAGGGCCCTGAATGCGGCGGCGCGCAGATGCAGGTTGTCGGCATCCAGCCAGGGCGTGATGACTGCGCGGTTTTCGGCAGCGGGCAGTTGTGCCAACAGGTTCAGCAGACTCGTGGCCTGGTGGATGGATGGCTGCTGGTGTAAAGCCTGACGTGCAGGAGCCAGTACCATGTCCGGGCCCCACGAGACCAACACATCCACCACGGCTTCGCGGTTTAGCGCGTCTTCGTGGGGTAGACGGGCCAGCAAGGGGGCCAGCAGTGCAGGCTGCGGACGCTGATGCAGGGCGCGAATCGCGCGCCAGCGGGTGCTGGCTTCGGGCGCGCTCAGGTGCGCAGGCATGATGCGCGGGCCTGTCAGCGCATGCACACGGGCACGCATCTGCTGCCACCAGCGTTCAAGACCGGACATGCCCTTCTCCCAGGATAATCCACTTGTAAGTGGTAAGCTCTTGCAGTCCCATGGGCCCGCGGGCGTGCAGTTTTTGTGTGCTGATGGCTACTTCGGCTCCCAACCCAAATTGTGCGCCATCGGTGAAGCGGGTAGAGGCATTGACATAAACTGCGGCGCTATCCACTTCATCCAAAAAACGCTGCGCATGGGCCCAGGTGTCGGTGAGAATGCTGTCGGAATGATGGGTGGCGTGTCGGGCGATGTGTTCCAGTGCTTCATCCAGGCCCGAGACGACCTTGAGTCCCAGCACCAATGAAAGCCATTCGGTATCAAAATCTTGCGGGCCTGCGGGACTCACAGCTTCGTGTTGGCCGATGATGGCCGCAGCCTTGGGCTCAGCCCGGAAGGTTACGCCATCTTTGCTCAGATTTTCGACCACTTGGGGCAGGAGCGCATCTGCCACAGCTTCATGCACCAGCAGGGTATCCAGCGCATTGCACACGCTGGGGCGCTGTGTTTTGGCGTTATGGATGATGGGGATTGCCTGGGCCAGGTTGGCGCTGGCATCCACAAAGATGTGGTTGATGCCGATACCGCCGGTGATGACGGGGATGGTGCTGTTTTGGCGGCACAACTCGTGCAGGCCCGCGCCCCCGCGAGGGATGATCATATCCACGTAAGCATCCAGCGTAAGCAGATGCTTGACCAGCGCCCTATCGGTATCTTCGATGTATTGCACCGCATCCTGGGGCAGGTTGTGGGCGGCCAGGGCTTCGTGCAGCACCTGCATGATTGCCATGTTGCTGCGTCGAATTTCGCTACTGCCCCGCATGATGGCCCCGTTGCCAGTCTTTAGGCTGAGTGCGGCAATATCTACGGTGACATTGGGGCGGGCCTCGTAGATGAGTCCGATGACGCCCAGCGGGGTGCGGCGTTTGTGCAGGCGCAGGCCATTGGGCAGGATGCGGCCATCGAATTCTTCGCCCACCGGGTCGGGCAGTGCGGCCACATTGCGGGTATCGGCAGCCATGCCTTGCAGCCGTGCCGGCGAGAGTGTCATCCGATCGATGAGATTGGCTCGCAGGCCCGCTGCCCGGGCCGCGGCTAAATCCTGGGCATTGGCGGCTAAAATCGCATCCTGATGCGTTTTAAGACCGTCGGCAATGCTGTGCAGCAGGGCATTCTTGGTTTCGGTAGAGGTTCGGGCCAGGATGCGGGCCGCTGCTTTGGCCCGTTGCCCCATAGCAGTAAGTGGATTTTGTGACATGATTTTCGATTGGGGAGTAGAGGGTGGATGATGCTGGAAGAGGTGCGGTTTTTTTGTCCGGGAGTCATGTTCTGCTTACAACATGACCAAATCGTTGCGATGGATGACGGTGGGGCCGTAGGTGTAGCCAAGGATGGAGGCGATGTCATCGGAGTGGTGGCCCAGAATGTGATGGATGTCGGCGGCGGGATAGCGCACCAGCCCGCGGGCAATCTCTCGGCCCGCAGGTGTAAAGATGCTGACTGTATCGCCACGCTGGAAGCTGCCTGCAACCTGGGCCACACCAATGGGTAACAGGCTGCTGCCTCGTTGTCGCAGCGCCTGCACCGCGCCCGCATCCACCACCAAATGCCCCGATTTGGTGTATCCGGCCAAAAGCCAGCGTTGACGACTTTCCACCATCGAGGCTCGGGGCAAAAAGCGGGTTCCCAGGGTCTCGCCCCGGGCCAAACGCAACAGTGCATCCGGTTCATCGCCCGAGGCAATGACCACGGTGGCGCCGCTACGGGTGGCAGTTTCGGCTGCTTGCAGTTTGGTGGCCATGCCCCCTGTGCCCAACAGCGTGCCCGAATCACCAGCGCTGGCCCAAATGCGCTCATCGATTTCCGTTACTTCGGGAATAAGACGAGCGGTGGGGTCGGTGCGCGGGTCGGCGGTAAACAGGCCTGGCTGGTCTGTGAGCAGGATGAGTAAATCGGCCTCGGCAGTGGCTGCCATCATGGCGGAGAGGTTATCGTTATCGCCGACGCGGATTTCTTCTGCGGTGACGGTATCATTTTCGTTGATGATGGGAATGGCGCGGTGTCGCAGCAGTGCGTTCAGGGTTTGTCGGGCGTTAAGATAGCGCCGTCGCCCCTGCAAATCTTCGCGAGTGAGCAGCATTTGCGCCACGGGGATGCCATAAATTTCGAAGTATTGCTGATAAAGACTCATCAGACGTGGTTGGCCCACGGCGCTGAGCATTTGCTTGGCTGGCACTTCGGGGGGCAAGTCAGGAAAGCCCATCTGCTCTTTGCCCGCGGCCATGGCTCCGGAGCTGACCAGGATAATTTCGGCGCCCGACTGATGCAGCAGCGCGCATTGTCGTACCAGCTCGATGAGGCGGGGCCGGTTGAGATGTGGTGTGCCCGCGGTGAGGACGCTGGTTCCCAGTTTGATGATGATGCGACGAAATTGCAGGGGCATGGCGTTTAGTTGCCTTTCTCGAACAGCTCGGCGATAGCCTGGCCGCGCAAGGTTTCCAAATCGTTGTGCCACGATTCCATGAGTTTTTCCAGCGTGGCCAGCAAATCTGCATCCGCGGGAATATCGCCCGGCAGATAGCGTTGCAGCAGGGCGTAAACCTGCTCTTGCCACAAATCTCCCTGCATGAGCACCTCTTGCAACTGAAATGCAAGAATTTCCAAATCATCTTTGTGATCTTTACGGGTGGGAAGTTTGGGCTTGCCCGCTGCGGGCCATTGCAAATAGCGCTGGGGGTTGGTGTAGCCGTACCAGCCATCTGTCTTGCTGTAAGGTTTGATGCGCATACCAAAGTGCAGGTGCGGGCCTGTGCTATTGCCGGTATTGCCCGAAAGTGCAATCACATCCCCCTGGCTCACAGGCTGATGCAGTACGACTTTGAATTCGCTGAGATGGGCGTAGAGGCTTTGGCCCCATGCGTGCTGGATTTTGACATAGCGCCCAAAACCCTGAGGGCGCTCTTCGATGCTCATAACAAATCCTTCATCCACAGCCAAAATTTCCTGGCCCTCAGGCATGCCCCAATCCAGACCATTGTGGCCCGGCAGCTTGAAGCGGCGATACATGCTGGGGTTTTCGCCAAAAGCCTGGGTAAGATGAAATTTGCCATCGAAGGGCAGGGGGGTTAGCACGCGGCCCGGTGGTGCGGGGACTTTTTCATCGTTGTCGCCATCGTTGATGATTTTGTCGATGAATCGTTTTTTGAGCTCTAGCATGATTTTTTGGGGGAATGTGGGGGGTTAGCGGGCCTCGGGGCACAACGGGCGCAAGATGTTCCAGGAGTAGAGGCCCGCGTTGTGGCCATCTTTCCAAAAGAACTGAATGCCGTAGTTGCCCACCAATTGCACGTCGGCCAGCTCGGTGGAAACGCCGGGCGCAGGGGTTTTGAAAATATCTTCGGGAGGAATGGGCTTGCCCATGTGCTCGTGGCCGCCGCGGCATTCGGCGCAGGGACAAATGTAACGGATGCCGGGCAGTGGGTACTCGCAGTGGGCACCATCTTCCCAGTCGATAATCAGAAGCTGGTGCGGGCGGTCAACGGTGATGCTGCGGGGTGTGGGGGTTTGGGGCATGGTTTTTGCAGGGTGAGAAGGCATTACAATCAAAGAACAATGGCAAAATGGTTTTGTTACCGTAAGTATACGCAAAAGCATGGGGTTATGACAAGACCGCTGCGAGACGTATGGGTTACGGGGGATTATGCTTGGGGTGTGGCATCGAGTCAGCATGCAGGCCAAGAATTTGTGCGGGTGCAGGTTTTTATTTTTTGCCGCTTTCCAGTAAACTTCTGCTGCTGCGTTTGTTGCGTTATACTTTTGACGCAGCCCCTCAAGCTATGGTTACTTCCAGCATGTTTTCTCCCGGCGACACTTTCGGCCTGTACCGCATTCAGCGGGAATTGGGTCGTGGTGGCATGGCCATCGTTTATCTGGCTCATCATCAGAGGCTGGATCGTCTGGTCGCGCTTAAAGTTTTGCACCCGCACTTGCAGCAGGATGCCGAGGTGGTGGCTCGCTTTTTGGGCGAAGCCCGGGCCGCGGCCCGTCTGGAGCATCCCAACATTGTGGCGGTGTATGATGCCGGTGTCATCGATGGGGTGCATTACATTGCCATGGAGTACGTAGAAGGGGATACCCTGGCCGGGGTGTTGGCTCGGGCCGCGGGCCCGTTGCCCTTTGATTTTGTGGTGAGTGTGGTCAATCAGGTGGCCGCGGCGTTGGATTATGCACATCGCCGCGGGGTTGTGCATCGCGATATCAAGCCCAGCAACATTTTGGTGCAGGAAAGTGGCAAGGTGCGCTTGACCGATTTTGGCATTGCCCAGGCTGTGGGCGCTCCCTCGTCGGGGCATTCTCGCGCGGTGCTGGGTACGCCTGAGTATATGTCGCCCGAGCAGGCCATGGGCCAGCAGGTGGATGGCCGCAGTGATGTTTATAGTTTGGGGATTGTCATTTTTCATATGCTCACCGGGCAAACGCCATTCAGGGGCGATAGCTATCAGAAGATTTTGCGGGCCCACGTGGAGCAGAATTTGCCCGACCCTCGTCTGCTGAATCCTGAGCTGCCTTCGACGGTGGTGGATGTGCTATTGCGGGCCACGGCCAAGCATCCTGAACATCGTTATGCCACTGTGGGCGCTTTGGCGCAGGCGCTGGCGCATGTGCTGCAACCACCTGCATCTACCGCTGCATCATCCAAAAAGACACCAGCCTGGGTGTTTTTGGCCCTGGGCATTGTGCTGGGATTGGCGGCGCTTGCGCTGGTTGGTTGGTTGTTGCTACGGGCCCGGGCTGCTGGTGAGCCCACTGCCATACCACCCACAGCCACGCATCCCATAATGGCCACAGCCACGCCCACGGCAACGCCTACACCACTGGCCACGCAAACGCCTACCAGCACCGCCACAGTTACATCCACAGCAACACCTACTGCGACGTCTACCACCACACCCACACCCACGCCTACGCCCAACTATCCCCCTCGCATTGCCTATGTTTCCGATCGCACCGGCTCGCCGCAGATTTATCTCATTGGCAGCGATGGTGCTAATGATACGCAGTTGACCCACGATGGGCGCAACGAGCATCCTTTTTGGGCGGCCAACGGCAGTTTCATCTACTATATCAGCGACCGCGGTCATGGCCCGGCCCTGTGGGTCATGCAGCCCGATGGTGGCGATAATCACGAAATTCTGAGTGTGCCGGGTAGCGTGGGCTATGCTCTGAGTCCTAATGGCGAGCATGTCACCTATTTGCAGCAGGGCCAGGGCAGTATTCGTCTCTTTTTGGATGGTTTGGTGTGGGCTGAGCTGCCCGGTGAGCATCTTAGCTATCAGTGGTCGCCCGATAGCCAGCATGTGGTGCTGGAAATCGATGCCACCAAGATGGTAGGGGTGTTGGATATTGCCAGCTCGGAGATGATGCAAATCACCGAGCCCAGCTATGCGGCCTGGAATCCCAGTTGGGCGCCCGATGGACAATCGGTGGTTTTTGCTGCAACCAAAGATGGCAATGCCGGCATTTACATCGCCAACATCTTTACCCGCGAGATGCGCCGTTTGACACCGCTGGATACCTGGTCGCAGGCTCCTACCTGGTCGCCCGACGGCAGTTTGGTCACCTACATCACTGGCGAAGGCCAGCACGATGGTTCATGGAGCCTGTTTGGGACGGATGTGGCCTCGGGACAGCGTGGCAGTCTTTATCATCCTGTTTTTCCGGGTGCAGCCGGTAGTTGGTCCACAGATGGCGAGCATCTGGCTTTTTTGGTGTATGATGGCGATGAAGAGGTGATGGTTATCGGGCGGGATGGCTCAGGCCCGTTGCAGCTCACCAATAATAATGCCCGAGACTGGGATCCTGCCTGGGAACCACGGTAAAGGTTGAAGAGCGGGTCATTGGAATAGTCTTTGTGAATTTCAACGTAACGACTAACGTACCCGACTTCAATCACCACAAAGGCGCAAAGACACGAAGAACACCAAGCATTTCAAAGCTTTTTCTTTTCTTCGTGCCTTTGTGGCTTCGTGTCTTCGTGGTTTCTAGCCGGGCTACCTTAGTCGTAACATTTCAACTAAGTAAGCGCGAAGAAGTTATTAAGGCACCAAGACACGAAGAAAAATCTGTGGCATCTGTGGTTGCCATCTTCGCCATTGGTGGAGATACGCAGCTACTTAATCTACTCGAAGCCGTGGGGATGGCTGCTGTGCCATTGCCAATCGGTTTCGATGATTTCGCGCAGGCCGTATTGCGGTTGCCAGCCCAAAATATCTCGGGCCCGCGAGTTGTCGGCCCAGATGCGCACCGGGTCGCCCGCGCGGCGCGGGCCCATCTCAATCTCAAAGTCCAGACCTGAAACGTCACGCACCATGTTGATGATTTCCAGCACACTGGTTCCTGTACCCGTTCCCAGATTAAAGGGCATGCTTTCGCCTCCCTGCCACAGGTAGTTCAGGGCCGCGATATGCGCGGTGGCCAGGTCATCCACATGAATGTAGTCACGGATGACGGTTCCGTCGGGCGTGGGATAATCATCGCCATTGACAAAGAAACGCTCACGCTGTCCCAACAAAAATTCCATAAGGATGGGAATCAGGCGGCTGGCAGGCTTGTATGCGTCGCCGATACGGGCATCGAAGCTGGAGCCAGATGCGTTGAAATAGCGCAGCGGTGTGAATTTGATGCCTTTGCTTTGTTCATACCAGGCCATGACCTGCTCGGCCAGATGCTTGGATGCGCCATAGATGCTTTCTGGCTTGTAGCTTTCGTTTTCGGTCACGGGCACATTTTCGGGCGTGCCATAAACTGCGCAGGTAGATGAAAAGACCAGTGATTGTACGCCCGCCTTGCTCATGGCCTCCAGCAGGTTGACACTGCCCTGGATGTTGTTATGGAAGTATTTGCCCGGATGGCTCATGCTCTCTCCGACTTCTACGTACGCGGCAAAATGAATCACGCCGGCGATGTCAGGGTGCTGATGAAAAACAGCTTCGATTTCGGCTGGATGGAGCAAATCACCCACGATGAGAGGGGCATTTTCGATAGCCTGGGCGTGGCCTTTGCTGAGATTATCAAAAACCACGACCTGGTAGCCCTGGCGTTGAAGTTCGCGAACGGTGTGGCTGCCAATGTAGCCAGCGCCACCGGCCACAAGAATTTTCTGGGGCATTAGAAACTCCTCTTTTGAGAATGGGATACGGTTAGATGCTCACTGCGCGACTTTTATGGCGTATCAGCGGGCTTATGGATGATGGTATGCTGCTCATGCGGGCGCATGATGTGCGGGCGGGCGAATCAGGGGCCGGCTACCTGCCCCACCAAATCATAGTCCAGGGCATCCACAATGTTAACTTCCAGCATCTGGCCCAGGGGCAAGCGCCCGGGCAGGATGACGTAACCATCTACTTCCGGGGCATCGCGATAGGTGCGGGCCAGGGTGCTGTTCTGCTGGTGCGATTCTGTCAGGGCCATCAGCTTGCGCCCAATCTGCGCTTGATTACGGGCCAACGAGATGGATTGCTGCAAGGCCATGACCTGATGCCAACGTTCTTCCTGAAGTTCGGGAGGAATTTGGTGGGGCAGCGCTGCCGCGGGCGTGCCCGGTTCTGGACTGAATTTAAAAACGCCCACTTTGTCGAAGTTGATTTCAGCAATAAAATCCAGCAGGCTTTGGAATTCGGTCTCGGTTTCGCCGGGGTAGCCCACGATGAAGGTGGAGCGCAAGGCGATGTCGGGCATGGCCGCGCGCAGTTTGGCGATGGTTTGCAACACTTTTTGGATGTTGCTGGGGCGTTTCATGCGGCGCAGCGTGGCAGGATGCCCATGTTGCAAGGGAATATCCAGGTAGTGCAAAAGTTGCGGTGTTTCTGCCATCACCTGGATGAGTTCATCGGTGATGCGCCCGGGATAGGCGTACATAAGCCGCAGCCAGGCTAATCCGGGGGTGCGGCGGGCCACGGCGTTGAGCAGGCGAGCCAGGCTGTTGGTTTCGCCACGGTCGCGGCCGTAGTCGGTGGTGTCTTGGGCAACCACGACCAATTCCCGGGCACCAGCTTTGACCAGATGTTCCGCCTCGACCAAAATGTTTTCAAAGGTATGAGAACGCAGTTTGCCCTTGAAGCTGGGAATGGTGCAAAAGGCGCAAGAGGCATTGCAGCCATCGCTGATTTTCAGGTAGGCCGATGCAAAGAGCTGGGGCGGGCGGGGTGTGGGCGCATGCCTGAGCTGTTCAGGTTCGCCCAGCAGTTTCATTTTTTGGAGCGGGCGCTGTTTTTTGCCGTGGCGCAAGGTTTCGGTCAGTGGAATTATCTCGGGCCAGCGCAATGTGCCCAGCAGCGCATCTACCTGCGGCACTGCCGCCAGAATTTTTTGCCCGTCACGTTCAGCCATGCACCCCGCAGCCACTAGGATTTGTCGTTTTTTCTTGTGCGAAGCCAGTTCTTGCAGCACAGCCACACTCTCTTGTTGTGCTGCCTGCAAAAAACCGCAGGTGTTTACTACCAGCACATCGGCCTGGCGGGCGTCAGTCACTGCCCGATAGCCTTTTTGCATGAGCAGCGTGGCCATGGCTTCGCTATCTACCTGGTTTTTGGGACACCCCAGGGTCAAAATGTAATAAGCAGGTGCTTTTTTCATCAGCCGGGGATGGGCGTGGCTGTTGGTTCCGGGGTAGGCGTGGCGGTAGGTAGGGGGGTGGGTGTGATTTCGATAATTTCTTTATCCTTGATTGTCCAGACAAAGACCGAGATTTCGCCAACCTCGCCCAATTTGGGCAAAACCTCGCCATTAAGTTCCAATTGCATGCCCCCTGCGTTACCGGTCAGGAATTCCATTCGCTTTTTGGCAGAAAAATGCTGCTCATAGCCCGGGTCTTGCAACGATTCCACCAGGACTTCGCCATCGGCCACCACCCGCACCCAGGCGGTTTGTGTTGCACGCACCGTTAGCTGGATGATGTTGGTGCTGGCGGGCGTGGGGCTGGGCTGCGTGGTTGGCGTGGGTGTTGGTGTGGCTGTTGGCTCGGGCGCTGATGTCGAGGTTTGGGTCGGCAAAGCTGGCACGGCGGTATTGGTGGCTGCGATAACAGGTGCTTTGGCCTTGCCTTCCGGGGGCAGCTCAACGGCAACAGTGGCAGTGATGATGTCTTTTTCGATGAGGGCCGTTTGCAAATAGGGCAGCCCATATTGATAGAACAGGTAGCCCGCCACGAGCAAAGGGATGAGGATGAGCGCCAGGCGCAGGGCCCGTTTTTGCCACCGGGAACGCTTGGCTGAGCCATAATAAATATCTAAATTGATGGGACGATAGTCGGAATTGGGTGTTGCTGATGGACTGGTGCCAGCATTGTCGTTTAGAACTTCCTGGGTTTTGGCAGCAATCTCGTCGCTATCCAGTCCCAAAAAGGTGGCGTAAGTGCGCAAAAAACCGCGCGCGGCCACCGGGCTTGGCAGATCGTCCCAATCGCCAGACTCCAACGCACTAAGATAACGTTGGCGGATGCGGGTTTTGGCCTCGACATCTTCCAGCGACAGCTCTTTGGCTTCGCGGGCCTGACGCAGGAGTTGTCCTGTTTCTACCATGGTTATTGTGATCCTGTTTTTGTAAATAGAGGGCCTCACGCAAAATAGCAAAGCGCGAGGAGTGTTTTTGTGCTATTGTGTCTTCGTTTTCTTCGAGGCTAATCAGGGAACGTGAATCGTTACGAAAAATGCTCCTTTTTGGCCTATAACCCTTTGATTATGCTGTGCAAGTGGAAAATTGTCAAAGTTGCAGAAGATGCCAAGGGGTAAAATCACCTATTTTCATCGTAGCGTAGGGGAAACATTTGGCAAACGTCAGGTTTTCGTGGAAAATAGAATCTATGACGACGCAACGCCTGAAAAAGCTTCATTTATGGATCAAACGCCTGTTGCTGGTGGTGCTGGTGGCGTGGCTGGCGTTGCTGGTAGTGTATCTTTATCAGGGAGGCTGGGAAAGACTGCACACATCTCGCACACTGGCCCGCTTCTTCCCTTCCGACTACTTCCAGGGCCCGCAGGTCGCGATCATTTCGGGCCACCGGGGATTTGATTCGGGCGCGGTGTGCGAAGATGGCTTGATGGAGGTGGTCATCAATGAAGCTATCGCCACCCGGGTGGTTCAGCGCTTGCAGGATGAAGGGGTGGCCGCGGCACTATTCGATGAATATGATGTGCGCCTGGAAGGACTTCATGCCCGGGCCTTGCTTTCTATTCATGCCGATTCCTGCATTGCGCACAGCGGCTATAAAATTGCCAGCGCCCAACAAAGCATCATCCCCGAGCTGGATAAACAATTGGTAACGTGCTTGCGGCAATCGTATGGCGAGGCCACAGGTCTGGTTTTTCAGGCCAGCGCCATTACCACCGATATGACGCAATATCATGCTTTTCAGCGGGTCGCCGATGACACGCCCGGCGCTATCATCGAAACAGGTTATTTGGGCGGCGATAAAGACTTGCTGCAACAGGAGCCCGATAAATTGGCAGATGCCATTGCTGCGGGTATCATCTGCTTTCTCGATCAGACCGCACCACAGGATGCCGTCGACTCGCGTTGACAGTTGGGGATTGGGCGCATGATGCCAACGCACACGGGGGCATCATGCGCGGGCGTAGCGTGGCGCGCCTGACTCGTGCATTTTTCTTGCTGCTCTGGCTCTGTGCTACAATGAACACCCTTGATTTTTGTAACGGTTCACGTTCAGCATTTTTATTACCGGATTTTATCGTGACTTATCTTTCAGCCATCGGAGCGTTTCTCCGGCGCAATGTTGTCAAAAAGCTACTCATCTGGCTCGGAGTCGGCGTAAGCGCACTTTTTCTTTACTCGGCCCTGAGCGGCTTGCAGCTTCCCATGGTTTGGGAGGCAATCAAGCAGGCGAATTATTGGTGGGTGTTGCCAGGGGTGGCCATCTATTTTGTGGGTGTATGGATTCGCACCTGGCGTTGGCATTACATGCTGCGGCAATTCAAACCTGTGCCGGTGGGCCGTTTGTTTCCGGTGGTGTGCATTGGCTACGCCGGCAATAACATCTATCCGGCTCGGGCGGGTGAGGTCATACGCTCTTATGTCCTCAAAAAAAAGGAAGCCATTCCCATCAGCGGGAGTTTGGCCACCGTGCTCATCGAGCGCATTTTCGATGGCTTGGTTATGTTGCTCTTTGTCTTTTTGGCCCTACCCTTCACCTCGGGCATTCCACAGCAATATCGCAGCTTTGTGGTGATGCTCAGCGCTGTTTTTGGCGTGGCACTGATTCTTTTCATTGCTATTGCCATTCGTCCGCAGTGGGTGACTCGGCTTTACACGCCCGTGGCCAACAAACTTATTCCCGCCCGTTTTCGCGCCAAAACCGATGATATTGTTGAGCGCTTTTTATTTGGATTGGCCTCGTTACAAAGTCCCAAAGATGTGTTGATGATGTTCTTCACCACCATCCTCATCTGGCTGGCCGAGACCATGAAATACTGGTTTGTGATGCACGCTTTCGATTTCAGCGTCTCATTCATCACCCTCATGCTTATGAATGGCATTGTGAATCTGTTTACCACGCTCCCATCAGCGCCAGGCTATATTGGCACGTTTGATGCGCCCGGCATCAAGGTGCTGGTAGATGTGGGAGCTGTGGGGGCAACCCTGGCCGCAGCCTACACGCTGGTGCTTCATGCTGCGTTGTGGCTGCCTATCACCCTTTTAGGCATCTACTACTTCTTCCACGAGCGTCTGCGCTGGTCCGATTTTGAAAAAGCCACCGCGGCCGTCCAACAAGAAAAGAAAAACGAGAGGTTTGAAAACGTATGAAAAACATCACTGTCATTGGTGCGGGCTATGTGGGCCTGGTCACCGGCTCCAGCTTTGCAGACTTGGGCAACAATGTCACCCTGCTGGACATCATCGAGGAAAAAATTCAACGCCTGCGCCAGGGAGACATTCCCATCTACGAGCCGGGCCTTTCGGAGATGGTGGTGCGCAACGTGGCCAAAGGAAGGCTGCATTTTACCACCAGCTACGCTGAGGCGCTCAAAGATGCAGAGTTCGTGTTTGTGGCGGTGGGAACCCCCTCGGGCGTGGATGGCGAGGCTGATTTGCGTTATGTGCGCATGGCCGCAGAAAGTATCGCCGAACACATGCACCAACCTCTCATCATCATCAACAAATCGACTGTTCCTGTGGGCACGGGCGATTGGGTGGCCGATATCATCACCAAAAAACAACAGGAACCTATCCCCTTTTGGGTGGTTTCCAACCCCGAATTCCTGCGCGAAGGCTCTGCTATCAGCGATTTTATGAACCCTGACCGGGTGGTGCTGGGCTCGCAGCATGCCGAGGCTGCGCAAAAAGTGGCAGCTTTGCATCGCCCGCTGAATACCACGGTGCTTATCACCGACTTGCGCACCGCCGAGATGATCAAATACGCGTCCAATGCCTTTCTGGCGACCCGCATCAGCTTTATCAACGAAATCGCTACCATCTGCGAAGAGTTGGGGGCAGATGTGAACATGGTGGCCAAAGGCATGGGCTACGACAAGCGCATCGGGCCCCACTTTCTCAACGCGGGCCTCGGTTTTGGCGGCTCCTGCTTCCCCAAGGATGTGCAGGCACTGGAGCACATGGCTCTGATTCATGGCGCACATCCGCAATTGCTGCGCGCGGTGCTGGATATCAATCAGCACATGCGGCGGCAGGTGGTAGTCAAGCTGCGCAATGCGCTGGATGGTCTGGGCGAACGCACAATCGGATTGTTGGGCCTGGCTTTCAAGCCCAATACCGATGATTTACGAGAAGCGCCTTCGCTGGACATCGCTCGTCAGATTTTACGTGAAGGTGGCCATGTGCAGGCTTATGATCCTGTGGCCATGAACGAAGCCTGCAAACTGGTCGATGGGCTGCATCTGGTTGAAGACCCATACGAAGTCGCACAGGGGGCCGATGCTCTGGTGATGGTCACAGAATGGAACGAATTCCGGCAATTGGACATGGTTCGTATTCGTGAGGCCATGCGCGGCTCGGTGCTGCTGGATGGCCGCAATGTGTGGAATCCTGATGAAATGCGAGAGCTTGGTTTTCGGTATTTTGGCGTCGGGCGTGGCGTCAAGAAGAATGGCTGGTAAAACGTAACGACTAACGTACCCGACTTCAATCACCACAAAGGTACAACGACACTAAGAACAGCAAGCATTTCAAAAACTTTTTCTTTCTTGGTGCCTTTGTGCGCTTGGTGGTACACTCTGGATAACGATGAATTGTTATATTTCAATTTTCATAGCATCACCTACTAAAGCTGCTGATGCTAACCGATAAGCTGCGCACGCATACTTTGGACAATGGCCTGACTCTGCTGTTGAAGGAGTCACATGCCGCGCCTGTGACCAGTTTTTGGTTGTGGTATCGGGTCGGCAGTCGCAATGAACAGCCGGGATTGACCGGAATTTCGCATTGGGTGGAACATATGCTGTTCAAGGGTACCACTCGCCGGCCGCAAGGCAACTTCGATCGACTCATCCAGCGCGAAGGGGGGCATTTTAACGGCATGACTTGGATCGATTTGACCACCTTTTATGCCACGCTGCCCGCTGAGCGCATCGCTTTGGCGCTGGATATTGAAGCGGATCGCATGCAAAATGCGCTGTTCGATGTCGATGAGGTGGAAAGTGAACGCACGGTGGTCATCTCGGAACGGGAGGGCAGCGAAAATCAGCCCGGCTTCTGGCTGCGAGAGCAGATTCAGGCGGCCAGTTTTGTGGCGCATCCTTACCGGCACATGGTTATCGGCTGGAAGGAGGATTTGCGGCGCATCACCCGGGATGATTTGTATGCGCACTATCGCACTTTTTACACGCCTAATAACGCTGTTGCGGTGGTGGTGGGCGATTTCGAGACCGAGGCCATGATTCAACAGGTAGAGACAGCTTTTGGCAACATCCCGCGCGGGCCTGAGCCTCCGGCCATGCGCGTGGTCGAGCCCCAGGCCCGCTCTCGACGTTCTGTCGAATTGCACGGGCCTGGCGGCGCGCACTATTATGCGCTCTGCTATCGTGTGCCCCCGGCCCGCGACCCCGATTTCTTTCCCCTGACCCTGCTGGGTGCGGTGCTGGATGGTGCGCGGGGCCTGCCACCCTTTGGCGGCGGCGGTCTGGGACGTTCCGCCCGGTTGTATCGGGCCTTGGTCAACACCGGTCTGGCCATGGGGGTTAGCGGCGCGATGACTGCCTCTAAAGATGGCTATCTTTTCAGCATCAGCGCTACCGTCAGCAAAGAGACGAATCGTGAACAAGTCGAGCAGACCATCCAGCAGGAATTAGAGCGCCTGAAAACAGAGGCTGTGGGCCCGGAGGAATTGGCCCGGGCCATCAAAGGCACTCGCGCCCTGTTTGCCTATGGCAGCGAAAGTGTTACCAGTCAAGCTATGTTGTTGGGGTTGGCCAGCATCATTGCCGATATCGATTGGCTGGCCCATTTTTTGGATAACATGGCCCGCGTCACCTCGGATGACATCCTGCGCGTCGCACGTCGTTACTTTGTGCCTGAAAACGAAGTTAGCGGCTGGTACATCAGCGATTGATGGGTGACTTCGGCGCTTGATGCTTTTTTATCCGCCAACTCTGCATGAGACAAGTGTTATGATGAACCCTGCCATTCCCGGCCCGCACAACATCATCATCGATGAGCTTAGCAATGGCTTGCGCGTCTGGGTTTATGAAAATTTCGAGTCCCAAACCATCTCGCTACAAGGTTATGTGCCGGGCGGAAGTATTAACGAATCGCCGCAACAAACAGGCCTGGCAAATCTAACAGCACTCATGCTGCGACGGGGTGCAGGTGGGCGCAGCTACGATATGTTGAACGAAATCATCGAAGCGGTGGGCGCTTCATTTGATTTTGACACTGGACGACATACCCTGGGTTTTGATACTTATTCACTGGCAGAAGATTTTGATCTGCCCCTCTCGTTGCTGGCCCAAAGCCTGAAAACGCCCGATTTTCCTGAAACCGAGCTGGAAAAGAGCCGCAAGCAGCTTTTGGCCCGGCTGGAAGAACGGAAGCACAGCACCAACATGCAAGCGCTGCTGGCCTTTCGGCAGCATCTGTACGCACCTGGTCATCCCTATCGCAGCTCCTTTCTGGGCGAAGAAGCCACGCTGCAACAGTTCACCCGTAAGCAACTCATCACCTTTTATCACAACAACATCACGCCTGCAGGAGGCATTGTGGTTGTGGTAGGTGCTTTGCCCGCCACCGAAATCATGGCCCGGCTGGAGCAAGCGCTGGGAGATTGGCGACATCCTCACGCCCGCCCCGATGACACCATCCCTCCCACCCCGCGCCTGACGGGCAAAATCGAGGTGAGCCTCCCCATTCCCGGCAAAAGCCAAAGCACCCTTTTGCTGGGCTGGCCCAGCATTCCTGTCAATCATCCCGACTACTTCTCCCTGCTGCTTTGTAACAGCATTTTGGGACAATTTGGCCTGGGCGGGCGCTTGGGGCAGCGGGTGCGCGAGACTCTGGGGCTGGCGTACAGCATCAACAGCAGCTTTACTGTGAATCGTGGTGCAGGAACCATTCGAATCAGCGCTGGCGTGAATCCGGCCAACATCGGGCGCGCGCTAGAAGCTATTTTCCATGAACTCGGGCGCATTCGTAACCACCTGGTAACGCCGCAAGAGCTGGAAGATGTGCAACGTCATGCCAGCGGCTCATTGCCCTTGCGCCTGGAAACCAACAATGGCATTGGCAGCAGTTTGATCAACATGGCTTGGTACAACAGCGAACTCGATTATCTGCTGACCTATGCCGAGAAGATTTGGGCCGTGACGCGTGAGGATGTGCTGCGTGTAGCCCGGAAGTATTTTGATCTTGAAAATTATGTGCTTGTCACAGCAGGTCCGCCCCCGGAGGAAGCTTGATGCTAAGAACAGGTGTCGATATTATTGACATTGGCCGGGTGGAGCGTGCCCTGGCCCGACACGGCCATGCCTTTTTGCAGCGTGTTTACACGCCTGCTGAAATCGAGCTTTATAAACAGCGCACACAATCGTTAGCTGCGCGTTGGGCGGCCAAAGAGGCGGTGGCCAAAGCCCTGGGCACAGGCATCGGACCAGTGGGCTGGCAAGAGATTGAAGTGTTGGAAGATGCCTTGCGGGCGCCCACCTTACGCCTGAGCGGGCGCGCAGCCGCGCGGGCGCAAGCGTTGGGGCTAACACAGTGGGCCATCAGTCTTTCGCACACCCAAGAGCTGGCCACAGCCTTTGTCGTGGCATCGGGATGATTTTCTGCCCGGAATCGCCAGATTTGGCAGGAAATTACTGGTCGTGATTATTTTGGGCTGATGGTCGCTGTATCCGCTATCCAGAAAGAACTGCCAAGGCACAAAGACACGACGAAAAAGGGACTGAAAAAGAAGGGGCCTCACCGAGGGCGGAGCTGGTGGTTTTGCGTAAGACTCCTCACTCCCGTTCACAGAACGTTTCATCCCTCTGCGCCCGTGGCCGAACTGCGCCCCGCGTGCTATAATCGCAATCATGCAACGAACTCGCAAAGCTGGCGCGGTGTTTCTTTTGCTGATGCTGGCGATTTTTCCTGTTTGGGCTCCGCTCACTCGCCCGGGGCTGCCCGCGTGGCGCGCGGGCGTTCTGCCTGTGCTGGGCCTGCGCACCAACGCGTTAGGCGCGCTTATGCCCGCGTCGCTGCCCGCAGCCGCGCTGTTGCCCGCCCGCGGCCTGCATGCGTTGGGGCTGAGCAATCTGGTGGCATTCAAGCTCAGCATCATCCTGGCGATGCTTATGCTGGCTGTAACGCTCTTTCTTTGGGCCCGGGTTGTGGCAGGTGTGCAAGCGGGCGTGCTGGCCGCATTGCTTACCCTTTACGCGCCTCTTTTTCTCAGCGCCATCTATCAGCAAAGTGCATTGGCGGGCCTGTGGGTGATGTTGGGCGTGGCCATCAGTGGTTGGGGCATTAGTCTGAGCATGGTGTCTCGCTTGAAGGTTTTGCGGCAAACTGGCAAAATTCCATCGGAGCAGCCGCTGCATTGGCGGAAAACTTCGTTGTGGCTGCTGGCCATGGGCGCTGTTTTGATTTTTGCCAATGCGTTGCCCGCGCAATGGCGGCAGCCGCCCAACGCTCTGCGCCCTCAGCTTTATCAGCTTGTGGAGCCTGGCTGGTTCTGGCAGACCAGCTCTCTGACCCTGCAAACCCCTGTGGCCTGGAGCCTGGGGCTGGGGCTTATCGCCATGTTGCTCATCACATTGTGGTTGGCTCAGGGCCCGGTGGGCAAATGGGTCTATCGGTTGACACTCATGGGTAGCTTGCTGCTAAGCATTGCTTTTTTTGTGCCCGAGCCCATCATCCCGCTGATGGCAGCATTGCCCATGCTTTCGGTGGCAGCAGCAGGGATTATGGCCCTGTTGCCGCAGCTCAAGCAACCTGCACTGTGGGCAGCGCTATTGCTGATGCCCCTGTTGGCCGCGGGGCCGGGCCTCTCGCCCCAATTCACCGACGTGCGTATCCCGTCAACGCCCGCAGCCATTTTTGGCGATAATCAGATCTTGCTGGTGGATGTTCAGGTGATTGGCGATTTGGCTCCAGGGCAGACCATCCAGGTGCAAACAACGTGGCAGGCGCTCAAAACGCCCGATTTTGATTACAATCTTTTCTTGCATCTCACCGATGATGCCGGCAACCTCATCGCACAATTGGATACGCAACCCCGCGCGGGCGACACGCCCATGACCGGGTGGACGCGCGGGGCCATTATCCCCAACAGTTACCAACTTGCCATTCCGGCAGATGCACCTGAAAAGCTGCATTTGCGCCTGGGGCTTTACAACTGGCAAACGCTCCAGCGCCTCCCTCTTACCTCCGGCCCCGATGCCTTGAGCATTGGCCATTAGGCATTGACCCTTATGAAAGCCCTCCGCTCTGCCTCTTTTTGGACAGCCATCTTGCTGAGCTTCTTTGCCATCGCCCCCTTGCTGCGGCCTGGCTACTTTTGGGCTGCGCACGATGCCCGGCACGATGTTTTCTTCATTTTGCAATACAACATCACCTGGGAACAGGGCATCCTCTTTCCGCGCTGGTCGCCCGATTGGGCCTTTGGCTATGGCTATCCATTTTTCAACATCTATGCGCCCGGTGCGACCTTTTTGGGCACGCTCCTTTATCGACTATTGCCCCTGACGCTGGAAAACGCGGTCAAAGCAACCTTTGGCGTTACCCTGCTTATCAGCGCAGCCAGCATGTGGCTTTTTGTGCGGGATTGGCTGGGCGAGCGGGCCGCATTGGTGGCCGCAGTGGCCTTTGTTTATGCGCCTTATCATCTGTTGGATGTGTATGTGCGGGCTGCCATGGCCGAAAGTTTGGCCCTGGCCCTGCTACCCCTGGCCCTGTGGGCGCTGCGACGCACTGTCAGGGAGCCCAGTGCGCGCCACATGGTACTCACCGCCCTGACCTACGCGGCCATTCATCTTAGTTCCAATTTGGTGGCCCTACTGTTTACGCCGGTACTGGGGCTTTATCTGCTGCTGCTGGTCTGCCAACGGGCGCGAGCAGAGCAAGATTCTTCTTTGTTTTCCCTTGCCTCTTTATCTCTTTGCGTAAGATATATCTTTGCACCCGCCGCGGGCCTGCTTCTGGGCGTCATGCTGGCCGCGTTCTTCATCCTACCTGCACTGGCTGAAAAGAATTTTGTCAATCTGGGGCAATGGTATAGCGGCTACTATGATTTTCACGAGCATTTTGTTTATTTTGCCCAACTTTTCGATCCTCGTTGGGGGTTCGGCATTAGCACGCCCGGGCCTCATGATCCCCTCAGCTATCAACTGGGCCTGGCACTCTTCTTACTGGCGGCATTGGCAGCCTGGGCCTTTTTGCGTCGTCCGGGCCAAGAGCGGGCCGAAATCGGCTTCTGGCTGCTCATCTTGCTGGGAAGCGTGTGGTTGACTACCGCTGCTTCGACCCTGGCCTGGGATTTTGTACCCATGGTAGCCATGGCGCAATTTCCGTGGCGTTATCTGACGCTGGCTGTGCTTGCGTTGGCGCTGCTGGCCCCGGTTATCCTTACCATTGGCAGCTACAAGATGAGCGAATCGACGCATGTGCGCCATTCATGGCTTATTCCCTTGCTGCTTTCGGGTCTGATTATCTTTGCCAGCAGCCATTATCTGCGCATTCAGGCCATCACGCCTCCGCCCGGCGGTGCTACCCTGGCCGGCCTGATGGAATTCGAACGCAGCTCCGATGAAATGACAGGCATGACCGCTACGGCGCAGGATGTGGCACATTGGTCACCTCTGGCCGATTTGCACATGGCGGGGCAACCTGTCACGACTCAGGTGGATTATGGCCTGGTGCAGGCCAATGAGCATCTGGCTGTGGATTCGCTGGAACACAGTGTCATGGCCGAAACTGTGTGGGTGCAAGCTGATGCGCCCGGACAAAGCGTTCCCTTTTTACGGCAATGGTATCCTGGTTGGACGGCCACCCTGCTGGACCCTGACACACGCGCGGTCCTCCAGCGCGTTGCCCTCACCCCCAACAACGTTCGCGATCCCTACGGACTCATCACCGTGCCTGTGCCCCAGGGACGCTACTTGTTGCGCCTGAGCTTCGAGGATACCCCCATCCGCAAAATTGGCAACACCCTCTCAATCCTCACGCTGTTTATTTTGGCTGCTCTGCTGCTGCCCTGGCGTAAAAATGTGAGGATGCACTGAATCATCGATTCCCAATCTTTTCTTCTCCCATGCCCCGGTCCCGCTCCCCTCTCATCCTGCTCATTCTTTTGAGCCTTCTGGTTTTGGCCCCATTACTGGCCTCCGGCTACTTTTTGCGCGCCCACGATGCCCGGCATAGCCTCATCTGGCTGGTGGAGTATGATCAGGGCATTCGTAGCGGCTTTTTGTGGCCTCGTTGGGCTCCAGATCATTCGCAGGGCTTTGGGTATCCGTTGTTTACTTTTTATGCGCCCTTTGCCTTTATCATCGCCGAAGGCTTTCATTTGCTGGGAGCCAGTATTGTGGGGGCAGTCAAGCTAACCTGGGCGCTGGCGACCCTTTTAGCAGGTGTAAGTATGTACCATCTGGCCCGACGCTTGTGGGGTATTGGGCCTGCGTTCATTGCCGGTTTGCTTTACATGGTCGCGCCTTATCATCTGGTCAATAGCTATGTGCGCGGTTCTCTGGCCGAATTTGTGGCCCTGGCTCTTTATCCGTGGGTTATCGACAGTTTTTTGTTGCTGTTGCGACGCAAGACCATGCGTAGCATCGTGCCTGCTGCACTTAGTCTGGGCTTGCTGATTATGACTCACAGCGTTACCTTGATGTTGTTGCCGCCGCTGCTGGCCTTGTTCATTCTTTATTGGCTGCTGCTGGATTGGCGGCAGCGTGGGCGGTGGCCATGGCGGACGACATACTATGCTTTAGCTGCGGGGCTGCTGGGCGGTTTGCTGGCTGCCATCTTTTTGCTGCCCGTGCTGGCCGAAACTCGATACATCGTTGTTGATCAGTGGCTTCCCGCTGAAAGCTACAATTATCCTCAGCAATTTCTTTACCTTTTTCAACTGTTTGATTTTGCTTGGGATTACGGTTTTGCTTTGCCCGGGCCCGATGATGGCATGAATCTTTCTATTGGCTTGTGGCTGGTTATTCTGGGACTGGCTGCGCTGCCGTTGGGCATCAAGTCATTATCCCGCCACCGCGCCCTTTTCTGGTCCTTTTTCATCCTGGCGTTACTTTCACTCTTTGCCACCCAGGCCCCCAGCAAAATTTTCTGGGATGCGATTCCCATGATCAAATTGGTGCAGTTCCCTTTCCGATTCCTGGCCCCCAGCACGCTCTTTCTTTCGTTGGTGGCTGCCGGAATTGTGACTGCGCTGTTGCCCGAATCGCAAGAAGCTTTTCATCCCTTGCTGTTGGTGCTGGCTCTGGCAATTTTGTTGGGCTCCTGGCACTATGCTCAGCCGCAGCACACGCCCGCGCCTCCATCTGCGCAAACGCCTGTCGCCGATATTCAGTTCGAGCTGGATTATCCCGATATGCGGGGCAGCACTGCGTTTGCGGGTGACAAACCGGTGACATCGCCCAAGGTGGAGGCTTATCTGGCGGGCCAGCCGCTGCCCCTGGCCGAGATTATCCAGGGAACTGGCAGTGTGGCGAGTATTGATCATGGAGCGGGTGTTGAGCAGGTGGCTGTGCTGGCTGATGTGCCCATCACGCTGCAATTTTACACCTATTGGTATCCTGGCTGGCGGGCGTGGGTCGATGATCAGGAGGTGGCGGCACGGGCCTCGGGCCCGGATGCCCTCATCACGCTGGATGTGCCCGCGGGCGAGCATCATGTGCGCATCCGCTTTACCAACACGCCTTTGCGCACCCTGGCCGCCATCATCAGCCTGCTAACAGCGCTCATTTTGATCATCATCCACTTTTGGGATACAATCCGCCTCTCCCTGCCCTTCAACAGCAATCATTAGCCATTCCCATGTCTATCCGTCAATGTCCCAATTGCGGGGCACAAGTCAGTCACAAAGCAGATGAATGCTTCATGTGCGGCTATCAATTTCATCAGCCGCAACGTGTGCGCGTGCGCGTGCCCTGGGCCGACATCATTCTGGTGCTGTTCATTGCGGCGTTGGTGGCCATCTGGTGGCGCTGGGATGATGAGCGGCAGGTTTTGGCCCAAACTCCCTCTGCTACCCCCACGTACACGGTCACGCCCACGCAAACGCCTACCATCACGCCCACGCCTACGATTACGCCCACGCCCACCATCACACCGACACCCACGCCTGTTGTGCATACTGTGCGGCCAGGTGATACGTATCTGGGCATTGCTAATCTTTATGGCATCAAGCTGGATGATTTGCTGGCCGCCAACAATTTGAAAGTTGATGACATCATTCAGCCGGGGCAAGTCTTGCGTGTTCCGGCAGCCAGCGGCGATGTGGCCTATCCTACGCCCGAGCCTCTGAGCGGGCGTTTCAACTACGCTGTAGAATTGGGGGACACCGTAGAGGCCATTGCCATTCGTTTGCAAGTCGATCCGACAGTCATTCTTGAAAACAACGATATTTCCGATCCAGATCATCTGCAACCGGGCCAGGTGCTCATCATTCCCATGGGATCTGAAATGGCTGATGTCGAGCCAACTATTGTGCCGACACCGCAGGGGCGACCACAGCCGCCGGTGCTCATCGGGCCCGCCAATGGCAGTGTTCACGCGGGGCCGACCGGGCCATTGCTGCGTTGGGTCTCGGCCCATTTGTTACCGGATGATATTTGTTATCAGATTAACCTGCGTTACGCAGACCCGCACTTGCCCGAAATTTCTCCCATTTGCACCAAAGCGGGCAGCTTGCGTTTGGATAATGCCTTGCGCCCGCCCGCGGATGCCGCGTCCGCGGAAATTCGTTGGTGGCTTCGCCTGGTGCGTTTGACCCGGGATGGTGATGTTTATCCTGTCAGTCTACCCAGCGCTGTGCGACGTTTTGAGTGGCATTAAACTTTGGCAGTGGGTATTTTGTCTGAGGGGAATTGTTCGCAGTTGGGGGGGCGGGCGTAGACGCCGGGAAGCATTTACATAAACGTTCAGTGGGCAGCTATGAAGCTTTTTCGCACAGCGAGTCATTCTGGTTCTTTCGGATTTCAGGGGGTCTGGCGCTGTCAAGCCGCCGGATCACGGATCCGGCTCAAGAGCGGGGGCTCCCAGGGCGGATTCGCAATCCGCCCGGCCTATCACTCCTGAAACCCAGTTGAGCCAAAAAGCACTCAAATGACCGGGATTGGGCAAGAGCAGCAAAATTCAATAGATTTCTCCATAACTTCTCCACAATTTCTCCCGAATTCCTCCAAGATTCTCCTTTATACTAAAGGCAGCGTTAAGGATGACCTTAGCGATTCGCAATCCAACCATTTACGCCTACGATTTACGGAGGATCCTATAATGAAACCTTTTAAAACTTTTATCGCCACACTTTCAGTTGGGGCATTGACACTCATCCTGGCAGCCTGCGGAACGCCCGTTTCGGCTGACGATGTTACATCGATGGTCAATTCGGCGCC
Source organism: uncultured Caldilineales bacterium (assembly GCA_964565065.1). Lineage (GTDB taxonomy): Bacteria > Chloroflexota > Anaerolineae > J102 > J102 > M2005. Next base: position 64,976 of record CAZMDD010000046.1, read on the forward strand.
CGTTGCACAACCTACGGTTAAGGCCAATGTCAGCAATACGCCGGCAGCGTTGCCATCGGGCAGTGGTTATGGCCAGCAGGGCAATGGCCGCGGGGCCGCACAGCAGGCTCAGGGCGGGCAGTTGCCCTTGGGCACCAATCTGCCGGCAGCAGGAACGGTCGATGATCAGGAAATCGCCGACTTGCTGCAAATGCGTGAGGAAGAAAAACTGGCCCGGGATGTTTATATCACTCTGGGCGAACAGTGGAATCTTGCCGTTCATACCAACATTAGCCGCTCTGAGCAGCAACACATGGATGCCATCGGTTTTTTGCTGGAACGCTACGGCATTGCCGATCCGGTGGGTGATAACCCGGTGGGGGTTTTTACCAATTCCGATTTGCAAGCGCTTTACGACCAGCTCGTAGCGCAAGGTCGTCAATCCATGGCAGAATCGCTGAAAGTGGGCGCGACGATCGAGGATGTTGATATTTATGACTTGCAGAAGGCGCTCGCGAACACCGACAACGCAGATATTCAAGAGGTTTATCGCAGCTTGATGGCTGGTTCTGAGAATCACATGCGAGCCTTTGCGGGGACGCTGATTCAACAGACCGGCGAAACCTATACACCACAATACATTGAGCAATCTACTTTTGATGCCATCATGGCAGCCAGCAATAGTCACGGTCATGGTGGCTATGGCCAGGGCCGCCAAGGTCAGGGGGGGCAGGGCCAGGGTGGCTATGGTCAGGGCAAAGGTGGACGTGGCGGTCAGCGCGGTCAATCCTATAATCTTGCTCCCAACAGCTAACGCTCATCTTTTCATTCAGTATCACCCATGATCCATCGGGCCGGAAAGCTAATTTTCGACCCGATGGTTTTATCTGAACGAAGCCTCTCTTCCTTTTCTCCGGACCTTGAGGGCATAAGATTGGAAGGAGATTGTATTGGTTACTACTAAGGTCGCCCGGCTAGAAACCACGAAGACACGAAGCCACAAAGGCACGAAGAAAAGAAAAAGCTTTGAAATGCTTGATGTTCTTGGTGTCTTTGCGCCTTTGTGGTGATTGAAGTCGGGGACGTTAGTCGTTACTTGTATTGCACAAAGGAGCAAGCCATGACTCGAATGGATTCAAAACCTCAATCAAGAACATCGCCGACAGTTTCTCGACAGGTTGAGCGCAATCGCATGAAGGCGGTGATGAATAATAGCATCTTGCATTTGCATCCCACCCGCGTGCCCGCCTCGGCCCTTGCTTTCACCTACACCTGGGGCTTGGGAGGTCTTTCGGCTCTGCTGGTGATGATTCTTGGCAGCACCGGCATCTTGCTCATGTTTCGCTACGATGCCAGCATCGAACGGGCCTATACCAGTATTCAGTATTTAGAAACCCAGGTGATGTTCGGTTCGATGCTGCGTTCGGCGCATCATTGGTCTGGCAATCTTCTTGTTATCACTGTCTTTTTGCACATGCTGCGGGTGTTTCTGACAGGTAGCTATAAAAAGGGACGCACCACTAATTGGATTGTCGGTATTTTGTTGCTGCTTATGGTCATTGGCTTTAATTTTACAGGTTATCTGCTGCCATGGGATCAACTGGCTTATTGGGCTGTTACGGTGGCCACCAGTTTGCTGGGATATGTTCCTGTGCTGGGGCGTATGATCAGTAATTTTTTGCTGGGCGGGCCAGAGGTTGGGCAGGCGACGTTGCGTAATTTTTATGCCATTCACGTTTCGGTGTTGCCTGCAGTGCTGTTGTTTTTGATGGCGTATCATTTTTGGCGTATTCGCAAGGATGGTGATATTTCGCAGCCCGAGCGTGTTGATAAAACGCCCAAACTTACAACAATCCCTTATCTGGTGCAGATGGAGCTGGCCGCGGCGGTCATTCTTGTTGCGGTGGTTTGTTTTTGGGCGATGGCTGTGCCCGCACCTTTGGAGGCGCTTGCTAATCCGGCACATCCGCCCAACCCGGCCAAGGCTGCCTGGTATTTTTTGGGATTGCAGGAGCTTTTGTTGCATATGCACCCGCTGGCTGCGCTTATGCTGCCTACTTTTATTCTGTTGGCTCTGGCGTCGATTCCTTTTTGGGATAACCAGTCGGACAGTGATATTGGCTTGTATTTTCGCTCGGAGGTGGGGAAGCAGGTTGCAGGCCTTGCGGTGTTGCTAGGGCTTTTGTTGCCTCCGATTCTGGTCTTGTTGGATGAGTTTTGGATTGATTTGCCCGCCTGGTTGCCCATGTTGTCTACCATCATCTCTAACGGGATTATTCCGGTACTGTTTACGCTGGGAGGACTGGCGCTCATTTATGTGGTTTTTCGTCGTCGGTATAAGGCCAATCGCAGCGAGGCAACGTTGGGATTGTTTCTCTTTTTGTTCATCAGCCTTGTTGTCCTTACGTTCACCGGGATATATTTTCGTGGCCCCAATATGGCTTTGATTTGGCCATTTTAATCATTGCCTGGAGTTTTATCAATGTCGCAATTTATGATTCAGGATTCTTCGAATAGCGCTAAAATGAGTCGTCGTAATTTTCTCAAACTAGGAGCTGCTGCTCTAGGAGCATTGGCTGTGCTCGAGATAACTGCGGCCGGGGTGGTTTTTCTGGAGCCACGCAGTCTGGAGGGTGAATTCGGTGGTGTGGTCACTGCGGGCCCGACCGAAAGTTTTCCTCCTGCCAGCATTACCGAGTTTCCGGCAGGGCGGTTCTTTCTTATCCGGGCTGAAGATGGCGGTTTTTTGGCGGTTTACCGGCGTTGTACCCATCTGGGATGTTCGGTGAGCTGGGAGCCGAGTCAGAATCAGTTTGTATGTCCTTGTCACGGTTCTCACTTTGATGATGTTGGCAATGTGGTCAATCCTCCAGCTCCGCGGGCGCTGGATACGTTCAATATCACTATCGCTGAAGGTGTGGTTCGTGTCGACACAGCCAAACCCCGCACGCGAGATGAGTTTGAAGCTTCTCAATTAGTTTACGCATAAGGAATCATCATGGACAAAAAGTATCTTTTAATGATTTTTGTCGGCTTGCTGTTTTTGGTGGTGGCATTGCCTGTCTATGCTTTGCATGAGCCTGAGCGCATGGCCGCGGCCCAGCAGTCATTGCGCGAGACCTTTGTTGCAGATGGTGCGGTCATGTATGTTGATAATTGTTCGCTGTGTCATGGTGTGGATGGTTCGGGCATTGGGGCTTATCCTGCGTTGGATGCCGAGGCGATTCGCAATGCTGAGTATGATTTTTTGTATAAAACGATTGCCCGCGGGCGCTATAATACAGCCATGGCCGCTTGGCACGAGGAGGATAACGGGCCATTCAACAGCTATCAGGTGCAAGAGATGGTGGCCTTTTTGCGCTATGTGGATTGGGGGCAGGTGGCAGAGTTGGCTGCTCAGCAGGGGGTGATTCCACCAGCCATGCCTGTGCCCGATGTGCCCGAGGCTTTATTGGCGCAAGTGGCCGCGCTCGGGCCCGATGGCAATGTCTGGGCCAGCGGCATGGTTACCTATGCCAAAAATTGCACCACTTGTCATGGTGTCAATGGCGAGGGCACTGATTTGGCGCCACCCTTGGCAACTGATGCCATTCGGGCAACCCAGGCCGGGGAACTGCGCCGCGTTATCAGCGAGGGTGTGCCTGGAACGATGATGCCTTCCTGGAATGCCAAGTTGGATGAAAGTGCCATCGATGAGCTGGTCTTGTTCATCAGTAATTGGGATAAAATTGCCGAGGCAGGCATCGAATTGACGCATCCTGCCCCCATTCATATCGATCCCCGTAATCCCCAAGAGATGTGGGCGTTGGGTAAGAGTCTTTATGCCAATGCCTGCGCTGCCTGTCATGGCACCGAAGGCGAAGGTGGAAGCGGTCCTGCTCTGAATAGCTTGCAAATTCTCAGCCGCCATGATGATGCCACCCTGGCCCAAACAATCATCTACGGCCCGCGCCGTCCTTCCAGCATCATGCCCCCCTTTGGCGACCGTTTGACTTCGGTAGAAGTAGATGCACTGGTGCGGTTTGTGCGTTCGTGGGAAGCCACAGCTACCTGGGTCGAGAATCCGCGCGGCACTGAACAAGGTGGTGGCGGGCCTCCCTGGCTGCGAGCCACGCCCGACCCCAAAAATCCCATTCAGCCTGGTGAAGGTGGTGGCCCGCCCGCGGGTATGGGCCCCGAAGCAGATTGGCAACGTCCCACAGGTCCCACCCTGCACTTCAGCGGACAGGTTATCGATGTGATGGAAAATCAACTTGTTTTCAGTGACCGGCAGGGCACAAAGCACAAAGCCATGCTGGGCCCATCCTGGTGGTGGGCCGAAAACGGCATCGAGTTGCAAGTAGGTGATGCCATCGAGCTGGAAGGATTTGAGGGCGTTGACCAGATGGAAGTCGTCTGGATCAGAAATTTGCGCACCAACGCCCGCATCGACCTGCGCACGCCCAGCGGCATGCCCGTGTGGACAGGTTAGTCTCGTCAACTCCTCATCCACGAGGCATGTTGGCGTGTTGTATCGCTCAACCTACAGAAAAACTTATCCTTCGGGAAGTGTTGTAGGAACAGTGACTTCGATGCGTACACCTTTTCCCCATTGCGACCAAAACTGCAACGCCCCTCCCACCATTGCCGCCCGCTCCTGCATGTTCAAGAGTCCATATGAACGGCGTTCTAACAAGTCATCAAACCGCGGCAAGGCTTTCATGCCCTGGCCATCATCCTGAACAATCAACTGTACCGTTGCGTTAGACTGCCCCTGTTTTTTTTCTGGAAAGGTCAAGCGAACATCAATTTGATTGGCGTGGGCATGTTTTTCAGCATTCCACAAAGCTTCCTGAAAAATGCGAAACAGCATGTTTTCCGTTTGTTCTGGAAGTAATATCTCGCTATCGCCCTCGACATAAAAATTGATGGTGGTATTTGAACGTTCATTGAATCGGTCGCACTGAGAGCGGATGGCATCGGTAAGTCCCAAAACTTCCAGAGTAGCTGGACGCAAATCATTGCAAATGCGACGTACATCATTCATCGTTTGTTTGAGTCGCTGGGCCGATTTTTCCAGGCTTGCTTCTGCCTGCTCGGGGTGAAGCACATGTCTATCCTTGATGCTTCTGTAAATCACATGGATATTTTGAATGATATCATCGTGTAGTTCGCGGGCAATACGTTTACGCTCATTTTCTCGAACAAAGGTCAGATTTTTGTAGAGGTGCATTAACTCCTTTTCCCGTTGTTGCAGTTGAATAAGTAATCGTAGGTTCTTGATGACTAACGCAGTTTGTCGGGCCAGTGTCGTGAGAATTGTCCGGTCTTCCTCGCTAAATGCTTCGTTGCTTTGTTTGGGGCCGATGATGAGCTCGGCTGGGGCCTCGGGCGCTGGAGACTCATCAGGTAATCGACTGGGAATCCACAACTGCGCATGGGGGCATTGAACCAACGTTTTTTCCATCTCAGAAAGCTGTGAAACAGGAATGCGTTGCCGCAATGTTGCCGTCTCTAGAATCGTCGTGGGTGTTTGCAATGCTTGATAAAAGGGAGGGCTAATCGAAATTTGCAATGTCTCGAAATTTTGTAATGGGCAACCTTTGGGCGCATGAATGAATAGGCTTCCTGATTCATTGGTGTCAGATTGTGGCAGAACAAAACACGCACAACGTAATTTCATCGTTGTCGTGACATTTTCCAGCAGTACCTGTGCCAGCTCTTGAGGGCGCTCAGCATGCACCAATTGCTGACCAGTTTGCTCTACAACTGAGCGATAATCGTACCACCCGCGATAAAATATCTGATCGACCCAGTATTGTAGAATGCGATGCAAAGGCGAAAAGAGCACTGCCAATGAAACCGCCAAAATCGTTGCCACCAACAGTGACGCCTCTCTTGTTTTTGGAAAAAAGGTGTTGAGTAACCAAAACAACCCTGCATAAAGCCCTGCCATCAATCCAAAAAGCAAGACATGAACCAACGTGCGGTTCAAGAACCAGTCGATTGTACCCACTTCGCCACTATGCAGTGCATATGCTACAGCCAACGGCAGAAAGATCAAAGACAGAAAGAGCCAATTTTGCGAGATAAGTAAGGTGCTGTTTAAGAGATTTGGTAGCAGATAAAAGAAAAGAAAGGGTAGCAAACTGGCTAACATGCCTGCCACAATCAATCGTTGACGTTGCCGCACTTGCGGAGGCGTTTTGAACCATCGGTAGAAAAAAAGCATGACTGCAAACAGCAAGGATACAAAAAAGTATCCCTGCAACATGAGGCGCCATACATTGCCCAGCCGTGGCGAGGCATGTTGAAATAGTTGTAGGATGAAGCGCGCAATAAACAGCAGAGCAATACCATAGCTGGCAAAAATAAGACGGCGTATCAGCCGGGACTCATAACGTTTTGGGAATGTGGCAAAGAAATGGATGGTAACAGGAATAACGGCAATAAGCGCAACAAAGTATAAGTACCCGCCAAATCGAACTGAAAAGGTCTCGAGTCCCCCTCCGGCAAGAATCAGAGCTACAAGTTGGCTCAACAAAAAAAAGTGGCGAATAGTCTTATGTTGTGGATTGTAAAGCCAAAGGACTGTGGCAATGCCCCAATAGAATAGTGCCACTAGCAGGGGAATGCTGTTGCGTAATCGTTGTGACCATGAAAGCGCCGGTAGGTTCGTTGTTATGTGAGTAAGTTGCTTTTCTCGTACAAGTTCCCAGGTGATTGTTTCTTGAGCGTGTGCATTTCCATAAACATTGCTTACATCGCGCCAAGCCCTTCCTGCCACCGATACCATTTGATCACCGGTCTGGAATCCCGCCTGTTCCAGAAAGCCATTGGTTTCTAAGTTTTGTATGATTCCGGTGTTTGTTGCGATCTGTACGCCGGGATCAGGGAAATTGACGCGGAAAAAAATGGCATAACCGATCACAAGAAGAACACTTAGATCGATGAGGAGAAGTGGAATATGCCAGAGTTGGGACGATCTAACGCGCGAGGAAATCATTAGGAATCTTTAGCCACTCAGAGAGCAAGTTGGCGAGACGCCTGGCTGGTTTCTCCACTTTGATCAGATTGTTACGTGCAAGAATGGTATGTTTGGTTATTTCGGCCAGCATATAAACATCGGCACCTTGGGCATACGCCAGCTCGCGAATGCGCTGACGTGTTGCCTGTTGGTATGGCGCTTGTGGCCACAGGCTCTGTAGCTCTTCTTGCACATAATCAGGGGCAACATCAGCAAGAAAATAGTGTATCAGCGTTTGTTTGCCCGCTATGAGATCGGAGTGATGATCTTCTTGGAAAAACCCATTCAGGTCATTGATGAGTTGGAGGGCGATACCTAAATTATAGCCGAAGTTGTAGTAATGGGCCAGAGCTTCTTTTGGCGGGGAACCGCAATTGGCTCCGGCTTCGGCTGCCAGACCAAAGAACGCGCCTGATTTGCCTTGGATATGTTGCCAATATGCGCTGAGCGACTGGACGCCATGTGTTTGCAAGTCGAGGTGCTGTCCTGCAGCCATCGCCATCATAACCTGATTAAAGCGCCGATGGAACCACAGGCTTTGCTGTGCCGAAAACCGTTGTTCGGTGTAGGTCAGGATGAGATTCGAGATGCCGATAAATCCCGTGCCAAGATTGATGATGCGCCCAATTTCCCAGTTCGCCGATGAAGGTTGCCAACGTGCGCTGTCGCCATCTTCGGCATCATCCAGTAGACGGGCAGCCAGATGCAATGCCCGCCATGCCGCAGCGATGGGCACAGCGAGCATTGTCTGGCCACCAGCATCCAAAACGGCTGCCTCGATCAAACCTAATGTCTCGGGATGTACGTGCGAAAAGCGACTGAGAACATAGGATAAGGCCTTTGCATAAACGGTTTCATGAGCATGCTGCTCAATACTGTCATGCAAAAGTTGGTGAACTGCTGAGGCAAATGAGTCAGACATTTGGCTAAGCCATGGTTTCTTGTGGATTCAAATTGATGAGCGGCCAACCAAAATCTGGCAATCCGGGAAGGCTGCGATGAATACGCTGTTCCGTTTTGGCGGTGGCAGAAATCGAGGCCAGCATAACTTGCAGCGCTTCCTGTTCGCTTGCTGATAAGGAGAGTTCGTACTTGGCAAGGGTTTGAGCCATATCCTTTTCCAGGGACTGGCGGAAGGTGGTGTTACCGATCAATTGGTGGATGGTGTGACTGAAATGCTTCATGAGAATGCCTCCTGTTGAGATGGGGTGATGGGAAAGGTGGTTAAGTGGGGAGTGGGATACCATTGTTGGATGAGCGCAACCAAAGGCGTGCGCTCGAGTTCATTTTTGTTGAAATAAGCATCTGCGCCAGCCGTCAATGCCCGCTGGGCAATAAGAGGGATATTGTACGAACTGTACATAATGATATGTGTTTTGGGAAGATGGTCTTTGATGATCTTTGCAGCCTGAATGCCATTGATGCCGGGCATCGATACATCTAGGATGATGATGTTTGGGCGGAGCTGTCGTGCCTTGCGAATCGCTTCTTGCCCATCCTTGGCCTCGCCCACCACTTGCCAGGGCGTAGCGCTTTCGATCAGCTCCCGCAAGTGCTCACGTGAAGCCTGGAAGTCATCAACAATTAGAAAGGTAATCGGGGACATAATCGGTATCAATCAGGAAGTTGTTACATCTTGACGGCTAAAAAGTTGCACTTGCAGAATCAGCAAAATGATGGTAATGATGCTCCAGGTTGCCAGGGCGCCAAGTATTGCCTGACCAAGCCTCCAGTTCAGCGTTGAAGATTGCAGGATGCGCTCGCTTAGCTGAAACATGACTCGCATGGGAGCCAATGGCAATTGTTTGCCAAATGCAACAAAAATGTAGTAAGGAAGCAGACTTCCGAGGATGGCCACTGTGGTATTGCGTACACGTAACAGAATAATTTGGCCAAGAATGATGAAAATGTAAAGAATAAAGCCACTCCATAGATAGGCTACCGACGTGCGCATCAAGCCATTGCTAATAGAAATCGTCTGGTCTTCGATGAGAATGTGCCCAAAGCCGAAAAGGACGCTGGCCAATAGAACACAGACTAGAAAATAAGGAACCATAAGCAATATCAGGGCCACAGCGGCAATTGCTGCCTTACCCAGGATGAAATGGCTTCTGGGAATATGTTCGACAAAGGGGCGCCGAATGGTATGCCAGTTGAATTCTGCCTGAATGAAGTGAGCACCGACAGCGACTCCCAAAAAGGGCAAAAAGAGCAAGGCGTACAGGTTCGCTGTGGCAATCAAAAAGGTATAGCCATTCACATAGGCCAAGCCGACACTATTTGCTGCATAGTAACTAAATGCTGCAATAACAGCCAAAAGCAATGGCCCTAAACTAAGAAATAGAAATCGTCGATTGACAATAAATGCTTTCCACTCAGTGTAGAACATAATTTTAGTCTCGTTATCTTAGTGAGTGATGTTACACAAATGACAGCTCTTGACCTTGAATTTTTTGCCACGAAGACTCGAAGGTGACGAAGAGGGGAAGTTTTTTCTTGCTTCGTGCCCTTCGTGATCAATCAGAGGATGAGAATCGTCATCGCTTTTGTGCTTGCCAAGAGCTGCTCAATCGATTGCTGCGTAACATGAGTTAGTGAATGCCGATGATGCGGAAGAAAATATCTTCAAGGTGGTTCTTTTCAGGCTCGATGCCCAGGACATTGACGTTATTTTGGACGAGCATTCGATTTACATCTGCCACAGAGCGTTGTGGCGTAAGACGAATTTGAATGCTATTGCCTTCCACTCGGTCCACCACAAAACCATCGTAGCTGCTGAGCAAGCTCACAGCAGGCGTTGCATCATCAACTTTGAACCAGTAGGTATTTGGGGTTGTGGTCAGAGCACTTAGCTTATCTTCCCGCACCATGCGCCCATGATCAATGATACCGACGCGGTCGGCGATCTGTTCAACTTCGGAAAGAACGTGACTGGAAAGCAAAATACTCACACCTTCCTGCTTTAACGCTAAGACCAGTTGTCGCATATCCTTGACACCATTGGGGTCGAGGCCACTGGTAGGCTCATCCAATATAAGAAGTTTGGGCGGAATAAGCAGAGATCTGGCAATGCCCAGGCGTTTCTTCATCCCTGTTGAAAATCCTCCAACCTTGCGATTGGCCGCCTTGGCCAGACCCACGCGTGCCAGGCGCTGCTGCATGGTTTTATCTGAAAACTGATGTCTACGTCTGCGAGCTGACAGGCGGAGATTCTCGAGTGCGGTGAGATGGGGATAAAAAGCAGGTGTATCGACAAAACCATCTAGTCCCGGTGTTGTTTCGGGATGTGCCGGTGTAATGTTTTGGCCTTTCAACTGTATTTTTCCACTTTCGGGCAACAACAGGCCAAACAGTGTTGAGAGCAACGTTGTTTTACCGGCGCCATTGGGGCCTAGCAATCCGTAGATTTCACCCTCCTCCACCGTCATATTCAGATTGTCAAGGGCTGTAAAAGTCCCGAATTTTTTCGTGAGATGACGAACAGTGAGCAGATGTGTCATGATGCTTTTTGTAGAGCCTTGCGTATGCCCATAAGCGTAGAGAGGCGATAGATAGCGAAGAGAACGATAGCTGTATCCACAAGGATTAGCAGAGGTGTTAGTAAGTGAGGATTGAGCTGATTGATAAATCGTGCTCCTGTTTCATGGCTCCAGCGCAACAGATAATGATTCAGTTGTCCGACACCAAGGTAAAGGAGCGCGATGAGGAAAAGAGAGTCGGTAATAACAAGAATGAGATGAGAAATGGGGGGGAAGGCATTTCTTTTGCGCAGCCATCTTCTAAAAGAAGCCCAGGCATTGCTGCGAATATCCAGCTCTTTGAATCCCCATTGCGAAAGCAGGTAATAGCCATCAAGAGGCAAAAAGGGCGTGAGATTGAACAGGAACGTAGCATAGTTGATGGCAGCAAAGACGAGTAAAAAGGCTTGCCAGGGTGCAGGATGGGCCAGAGAGGGGAGGCTGATTAGCAGCGCTAGATTACCGAGCGTTAAATTCATCATTGGGCCCGCAGCAATTGTCCATAAGCGATGTTTGAGCGGAAGGGTGTAAAGCCCCGGAAGTTGCAAACTGAAGAAAGGTAAAATCATCATGTATAGACGAAAGGTAAGTTGTTTTGGAAAAACACCCTTCTCTGTTGCAAAAAGCGCATGCGACAGCTCATGGAGGGGGATGATGAAAAGAGGAATGCTTAAGTAAGTCAGGATAAAAAGAGGTAAGCTAAGATGATCCCGCATTTGCAAGAGGCGTGATAGCGAAAAGCGCTGAGTACCCCACAGGATATTTCCGAGCACCAGCAAGCTGGTTATCATCGCCAGGCTCAGAAGCAGTATTCTAAAATAACGCCCTGCCTTGATCATGCGAGACCAGAAAGCGTCAAGAGGAATGGAAAAAACATCCCATGAAAGCACTTTGAGCTGGCTATAAAATGGTCGCTTCTTTGTTTCCTCATCTGCAACTTCTGCTTTTGCCTCTAACAAGCCATGACGGTCTAACTGTGCTATAAAAGCTTCGATATCGGTGCGAATGCCTTTTTGAGCCAGTACATCTTGAATTGTCTCGGTAGAGTCCCCTTGCTGTAGCTGATGAATGATTTGCATAACCAATGGATGTCGGTGTTCATCAACCACCAGATAGCGGTCTGCTGAGATGCTGCCCACCAGATAGTGCGCAACGCCATTCTTATTGCTGAACAAAAGCCAGCTTTGAACATCAGGTAGGGGATGGGATAAATAGGTACTCATTAGCAACTCTCAATAACGTAAGATTGTCCGAGCCGAAAACGTCGGTAATTTGCAACAAACTGTTGCCATTCAGTGGGATCTTGCTGTAAATGAGCCAATTCTGAGATGATAGTTTCGGCCACAGCTTGCGTGATATCGCAACTAAGAATCTTGCCATCTAAGTCTTCATTTTCGATTTGTTGTGCTCCCAGGCAACCGGTGCAAATGCTACGAGCCCAGCATGTCTGACAAGAATTTCTTTGCTCTTTGACATTCTGCAGGAAGAAATGATGCGCCTTGTACCGATACTCATTGTTATCAAGAGGCTTCAGCGCTGATTGCAGTAAAAACTCATCTTGCTCTACAAACATAAAACAAGGATAGATATTGCCAGCAGTATCAATGGCTAGATCGCGAGCACCAGCCGCACAAACCAATGGTTGAGGTATCTTTAACAGTAGGGTGCTTAACGTGCCTGCAACATAGGTAAACAGCAGAGGTTGTCCTGTTTGCAGCGATTTCAGTGAGCGACGTGCTGCATCTCGGTAGTCTTGCACCAATTTTTCTTGATCTTGCTTTGTCCAGTGTTGCGGATCGTGGGGGGCGTAGGAGGCAGGCACAATGTGCGGATTATAAATGCCGAGGTCTGCGAAAAATTCAACTGTATCCCAAATACTGTATCCTGCCTGCATGGAATAGATATTGTAGGTTACCTCGATGTTGAACGGAATCTGCTCCGATTGTAGATTTTCAAGCGTCCGCATGACTCGCTGATAAGTGCCACGTCCTTTTGCATCGATGCGAGAGCGATCATGAACATCTTGTGGGCCATCGACACTAATGTTCAAGCCGATTTGATAACGTTTAAGCAAATCTCTGATACGATCATTCCAGATCGTGCCATTGCTGGTGGCCCCAAATTGCGGCAAGTGGGGCAATTCGCCCCGAGCAACCATTGCTTCGCAATCCTGGCATACGCTTTCGATAAGACCGGGATTAAGAAGTGGCTCGCCGCCAAAGAATTGGATATTCTTGATACCGTGATAGTACTGGGCGATGTTGCGGATGGCAGTACTGGCATTGCTGGCTGACAATCGGCTAACCGTTCCGCCATAAGCGCCGCCATCTGCATAGCAGTAAGTGCAATTGAGGTTACAGGCTGTTGTTGTTAGAATTGTGAGCCGGCTCAGAGTTTCTGGCATGCCAGTTGAAACAGCACTGTATCGCTGAGAAACCCGTTGTCGTTCCCGTTGTAGAATTTCCTCAATTTGCCGAAACTGTGTGGGTTGTGATTTTCCATTCAGCACCTGACCATTGCTGCTGGCTCCCTTTCTGCTGACATATCGATAAAGCTCCTCATCGGCTAAGAAGAAAGCCATGCTTTCAGGGTCAAAGATAAATTTGGTATTGCTGCGGTCTTGAAAGGTGTATAATTCTTGGGGCAACATGGCTATTGCTCTCCTTGGAGTTCGAGTACGAAGATGTGGATGCCATCGCCATCTGTAACGCCCAGAGCATCCTTTATTTGCAGTGGGGCGTAGTTGGGGTTCAGGGTGCCCTTTTGGATGATGTTTCCTCCCTTCTTTTCAGTAGCGATAGCTGTTTTAGCAATCAGGGAGAGGTCTCCGGTAGGCGATAGTTGATAGACGAAAAAGTTATCGAGGCTGCGCACTGACAGAATGTATCCCTGTAACGATGGATAGGGAGATGGGGTAATGAGGGCTCCGCCCAGCAGGATGTTTTGCGGAATCGGCATCGGGATGCCAAGAATATGAACCTTGCCACCGGGCAAAGGGGTGTGCTGCTGCAAGCCCTGGGCGTTGACCAGATAGAGTCCCTTGACATAGTTGCTGAAAACAACCTGTTGAGCCGATTGCGCATTGGGAATAGCAATGGGGGCATAGTTGATGTCTTGATTTTTGATGTGCCAGAGCAATTTGCCGGCAGGACTGACAAAGTAACTGTGACTATGGGCGAGAAGAATGATGCCATCTTGGCTATTGGCAAAGTGAACAGGCAATAACGCTGTGATGAATTTTCCGGCAATAAACTGCCATTGCGAGGTGCTCTTCATGCCAGTTAGCGTTATTTGCTGCAACATGTTGTCACTGGCCAAGAAGATTATCTGTGCATCATCGATAGATTGGGCCAAGATGACACTGCCAGGATGGGCATTTTTCGAAAGCGCTGTGCCCGGGGTACCAAGAATCTTTCCTTGATCGGGATCAATGAGCCATAGCGTGAAGCCATCACTCACCAACAAGCCATCTTTCTCTGGAAGCCAAAGAGCATCCAGCGCCTCATTTTCGAAAGGTCGATCCCATAGAATTTTGCCGGTTTGTCCATCTAGTCTCACTAAATGGGCATTCCCTTTATCTTTGGCGGTAACAAGAATGTAATCGCTTTCTGGAAGTATGATGGCCCTAATGGCTGAACCTGGTAATTGTTGATGCCACAGAGATTTCTTTGTGGTCGCATCAAAGAGTGTGGCCTCTTGGTTCGATTTGCGCTGAATCATGGAGCCCAGGAAAAGGATGCGATTGCCATCCCGTTGAGAAATCTGGCCACCTTGCGGCAGTTGCACGCTATAAGATTCTGTGGCTTCTAACGTTCCCGGCAGCGGTGCTTGCTCCTGATTATCTGTGCAACCGATAAGCACCAGCACCAGTAGCCATAACATTATTACCGTGCTGATTTTTTGGGTCGGGGTAAGCGCTGTGGATATCATAAGATTCACTGTTGGCAAGTGAGAAAATGTTTGGTAGAATAAAGGGGCATTGTAGGGGCCGGTCGGCAGGCGGCGTGGCTGCCCACCGACCGGCTTCTCTGGTGATGACTTTTAGACGACGATACAAGCCAAACCACACCAGCCGCCGACGCAGAACAGACCGCCGACGCCATCGGCTACGGATGACTGCAAAGAAGTCTCTTCGATGGCTTCCAGGTCAGTAAGATCGATGTAAGTCATGGTAATAACCTCCGTTAAGGAAATGTGAGAAAATTTTGTTTGGGAGTGGGACGAGGGACTTATGTTGCTCGAGCAAAGCCTGTGTATGTTTTTAGTATAGTGTTTTTTCACACCCCCTTCAATGGCCCCTGGTACAGTTTTTACCTGTACCGCAGTACAGGGTTCCCTGTGTTTGTTCTATCCTTGGTGCGCTTGGTGGTGTACGCTGGATGGCAATGAACCATTACATTTCAACTTTCATAGCATCACTTACTTAAACGGGCCTGAACGGTCGCCAATTGTTACAGCAACTTCATGGTTATTCTGGTTTGTGCTAGTCCCCAAATCCCATCTTATCCCTTGGCCCTTGGACGCATGTGATTTTTCAGGCTGGATACTTGAGCGCCAGCAGCACCGCTTCGGTACGATTTTCGACACCTAGTTTGCCGTAGATGTTGCCGATATGGTATTTGACAGTGCGTTCACTAATGTATAATTGTTTGGCAATAGCTGCATTGTTCATTCCCTTGACCATTAGCGCTAAGACTTCTCGTTCTCGCTCTGTTAGGGTTGCCATGGCTCTTTTTTCATCGGTAGTTTCTTTATCGCCCAAGGCTGCTTGTTGCAACAATTCGATGATGTCGGTGCTAAAAATTTTTTTCCCATCCATCACATCGCGAATGGCCCGAGCAATGGTGTTCATCGATTCTTCTTTGAGTAAATAGCCCCTGGCTCCCTCGCGCAAAAGGCCCATGACCAAATCAGCATCTTTGTAGGCCGAAAGTATCAGAATACGTAATGCTGGTTGTTGCTCGTGCAGAGTGCGCATCAGGCGTTTTGTGCGTTTTCCCGGCAACACGGCATCCAGCAATAATACATCGGGCTGTGTGGCGATGACGAGTTGCAGCGCTTCATCTGCATTTTTCGCTTCGCCTACAATTTCTATATCTTCATTTTGTGCAAGCATGGTGCGCGTGCCTGCACGAACAACGGGATGGTCATCAGCTAAAACGACACGAATCATTATCAGGATGGGCGAGTATTTAGGTTACGACTAAGGTAGCCCGGCTAGAAACCACGAAGACACGAAGCCACAAAGGCACGAAGAACAGGAAAAGCTTTGAAATTCTTGGTGTTCTTAGTCTCTTTGCGCCTTTGTGGTGATTGAAGTCGGGTACGTTAGTCGTTACGTATTTAGAGAGGCGAGGAGGGGGCGTGTTTATTTTAAGGGATTTACGTCATTTTGACAATCATGCCCGCCGACAAAATATCCAGCACATTCAGCAGCACTTCTCGCCAGGCGCCCGCGTCATCGATAGGAACCCAAATGGCCCGGGAGCCCACCCGCGCCTGGTCGCCCAAATGATGCTGCAACTCCAGCCGCGGCAGCCGGGCCACCGCAGGGCTGTGAACCAAAATCTGACCACTATCCCGGCCAATGGCACTCACACCGCAGCGCGAAGCCAGCAACTTCACCTTCACCTGGAAGAGCAAATCCTGCACCATCGCGGGCAACGCACCAAATCGATCCGCCAGCTCCGTGGCCATGTCATCCAGCTCGCCCAACGAGCCCAAGCCTGCAATGCGACGATAAAGCTGCAAACGTAAATCCTCATTCTCGATGTAATCCCGGGGAATCCCCGCAGTCAGCGGTAAATCCAACTGAATACTGGGATTCAGCGGGGCCAGCAACCCCTTGATAGCAGCCACCGTCTCGGGCAAATGCCCCTGTTCTCGCAGCTCCTCCACAGCCTGCGCCAACAAGCGCACATACATATCAAAACCCACCGTAGCAATATGACCATGCTGGCGCGCACCCAGCAGCTCGCCCGCCCCCCGAATCTCCAAATCTCGCATGGCAATACGAAAACCAGCCCCCAAATCACTGGCCTCCTGGATGGCCTCCAGCCGGCGCTTGGCCTCGGGCGAGAGGGGCGCGTGTTTGTCGTAAAGCAGATACGCGTAGGCCCGCATCGCACTGCGGCCCACCCGGCCCCGCAACTGGTAGAGCTGGGCCAGACCAAACTTGTCGGCGCGGTTGATGATGATCGTATTGGCATTGGGAATATCGATACCGCTTTCGATGATGGTGGTACTCACCAGCACATCGTAATCACCATCGGCAAAGGCCCGCATCACCTTCTCCAGCGCCCGCTCCGGCATCTGACCATGTCCCACCGCGATGCGGGCCTCGGGCACCAGCTTGCGCAGCTTGTTGGCCATCTGCTCGATGCCTCGCACCCGGTTGTGGACGAAAAACACCTGCCCGCCCCGGTCCATTTCCCGCAGGATGGCGTTGCGGATGAGCGTTTCATCATAGAAACTGACCTGAGTTTGAATCGCCTGCCGCTCCATGGGAGGCGTTTCGATGGTGCTCAAGTCACGAACACCTGTCAAACTCATGTAAAGCGTGCGAGGGATGGGCGTAGCTGTGAGCGTCAGCACATCCACCTGCGTGCGCAATTGCTTGATGCGCTCCTTGTGGCGCACGCCAAAACGCTGCTCCTCATCCAC